>DATMKQ010000212.1:0-5337 GCA_035571275.1 Trebonia sp. | reverse complement strand
CCGCGGATCAGCACGATCGTGGGCCGCCGCCCGAGCGCCCGCTCGACGGGACGGATGGTTTCCTCGTCGGCGACGGTGACCCCGGCCAGGTTCCGCGCGACGGTCTCGCCCGTGACAGTCAGCGCGCCGCTGTCGAGCATCCCTTCCAGTCGCACCATCAGCGCGCGGGTGCCGCCCGCGTCCTCGAACTCCTCGATCGGCGTCTCGCCGTTGGGCCGGATCGCGGTCAGCAGCGGCACCTCGTCGGCGAGCCGCTCGAACAGCCCGTAGACGTCCACGTCGCACTCGGCTTCCGCCGCGACCGCCTGCAGGTGCTTGACCGAGTTGATGGAGCCGCTGGCCGACAAGATCGTGGTGACCGCGTTGCGGAACGCCGCCGGCGTCATGATGTCGCGCGGCTTGAGGTCCTCCGCGATCATCTCGATGATCCGCCCGGCGGCCTGGTCGACCGCGCGCCACATCGGCTCGCTGTTCGCCCGCACGGGCGTGCTGCCCGGCAGCGCCATGCCAAGCGCCTCGCAGGCCAGGTGCATCGTGTTCGCGGTGCCGATGCCGGCGCATACGCCCGGCCCGAGCACCGCGTTCTCGCTCATCTCGGTGAGCTCCTCCGTGCTCAGCCGGCCGTTCGCGACGTGGCCGGCGGCGAGGAACACGTCTTCGATGTCGCAGTGCCTGCCCTTGTAGTTGCCGCTCGGCTGATAGCCGCACGCGACGATGATCGTGGGGATGTTCAGCCTGGCGGCGGCCATCAACTGGCCCGGCGCGGTCTTGTCGCAGGACGCGAGGCAGATCATCCCGTCCAGCTGCGCGCCCTCCACCTGGACCTCGATGTCGTTGGTGATCAGGTCGCGGGCGGACAGGATGTAACCGCCGCGATGCCCGGCGCTGGTGATGAAGTCGCTCGGCGCCGCGGTGCGCACCTCGAATCCGACCCCGCCGGCCAGCCCGATCGCGCGCCTGGCCCGGCGGGCGATCTCGTCGAGGTGGCTGAAGCAGATCGCCAGCTGAGACGAGGTGTTCACGATCGCGATCTTGGGCTTGACCATGTCCTCGTCGGACAGCCCGAGCGCGAGCCACTGGGCGCGGCGGGTCGCCCACCGGGACGTGCCCGGCTCGTAGTTGCTCCGCAGGTTCACGGTTTCCTTCCCTTCGGGGGCTCCGCGGCCAGGGGAGATGGGGGGCGGGAGCCCCCCATGCCGGAAGGCCGCCCCCCGGGCCAGCAGAGCACGCGTCCGTTGTCGATGCGGACCCAGTCGCCGGTGGCGATGACGGCGCATGGATCCTGGTCAAGATCGGTGGCGGCGGGCACCCGGGTCACCACCGCGCCAAGGGCTGACTTGGTGGAGATGCGCCCGATCACCATGCCGATAGGCGCGGTGCCGGACAGGCGCGTGGTCTGGAAGAACCCTGACCAGCCAGATGACCCTTTGGCGCGCGGGAAGACGAGGACCTTCCCCGTGAAGCACACGCCGGCTAGCTCGTGCCTGGGCTCGATGATCACGCCGCGGGCAGGGTCGATGCCGCCCCACCCGGAGATGGGCTCATGGGAGACCAGTGCCTCGCCCTCGATAACACCCGGGACGACGGTTCTCCCGTGCAGGATGATCGACGTCAATTCAGCCCTCCGTTCCAGCGGCCGGTGACGGCGGCGCCGATGCATTCCTCGAGCGTGCCGAACCAGGCCTCGATGCCGAGGATGGCGGGCAGGTAGTGCGCCTGCTTGGCCGAGTCGGTGGCGAACACCTTGGTTCCGGCCGGAGCGGCCCGGGACATCGCGGGGCAGGAGTCGGCGAGCACGCGGCCGCCCGCCCGCTCGATCACCGCCGTGTACCCGCTGCGGTCCGCGACGTCCTTCAGCGCGCGGGGCGCCATCAGCCACAGCTGCGTGGAAGCCGACAGCCGCTTGCCGTCCAGCAGGCCAGCGGTCCGCCGGATCTGATCGACCGAAGCATGCGGGCAGCCGAGTAGCACGAAGTCCACGTCGGTCGAGCGGCCGATCTCGTTAAGCGTCTCGTAGACGCCGCGCCGCTCCGCCGGTCCGTAGACGACGGGCGCCGGCGGCCAGGCGGCACCCCCGAACGCCGCCTTGAGCGTCGGGGCTTCTGGCGTGATCCCCGGAATGTGATAGAGCTCGACGCCGCCGGAGGTGGCCGCCGCGGCACCGAAGTGCTTGAGCTCGGTCAGGTCCGGCCTGCTGATGTCGCCGACGATCACCGGGCGGTCTTCGCCCGCCACCCCGCCGGCGAAATAGCCCAGCATCCCCCAGTCCTGGAAGCTCTCCACGCGGACCTGCACGTCGACCAGGTGCGTGCCGTACCTGTTCTCGTCCAGGTGGTTGCCCCAGCAGGGGATCTTGCCGGTGAGCGACGCGGCGCCGGTCGAGGCGACGCCTTCGCAGTTGGTCCGCGCGCCGAGCACCGAGTTGGCGTAGATCACCGCGGATGACTCCATCCACGCGCAGTGCTCGCCGCGTATCGGCAGGTTGCCGACCTGGTAGGGGGTGCAGGTGGCGAGGATGTTGACCCCGTGCCGCCCGTAGAAGGACTCGGCGCTCGCCTGTAGTTCGATGTTCTGCTTCGGGTAGGGGACGACGCCGACCGCGTCGGCGCCGAAGCCGTGCTGCAACTGGCAGGTCGGCACCCGCATGGCGGGGATCTCGAGGTCTTCGTCGCTGTCCAGGTTGATGACCGCGAAGGCCTTGTCCCAGCCGCCCTCCCTGACCAGCCGCGCCTTAACGGGAGACGGCTGGGTCATCGTCCCGGCGACGTTGCGGATGTCGCAGAGCCGCTCGGCGTCCAGGGCCTGGCCGTACCGGATCAGCAGGTCCATCGCGGCGGCGACGGCGGCGCCCTCGGCGCCGTCGCGCATCCGCCGTTCTTCCTCGGTAAGGAACATCACTTGTCCCCCAGGTTCGCGGCCAGCCGTTCGCGCAGCAGCGCGGTGTCCACGTCATGCACGCTCGTGCCATACCTGCTCGCGAGGTCGAGCGCGTGCGCCGCCGCCGCGCCCATCGCCGAACACGGGCCCATCACCCGCACGCTGGACAGCGCGGCGGCGTCGCCGTCCACGCAGCGGCCGGCCGCCAGGAGGTTGTGCGCGTCCGGCGGCGTCATCGACCGCAGCGGCACGTAGTGCACGTGGTCGGCGTCGAACATCTCCCAGACGTAGCCGTCCGACCGGTCGTGCAGCTCGATCGGCCAGGCGGTCCGCGCCACCGCGTCGTCGAACCTGGTCCCGTCGCGCACCTCGTCCACCGTGAGCTGGTGGACACCGCGGATCCAGCGGGTCTGCCTGCGGCCAGGGAATCCGTAGGCGCGCACCCGCGCCTCGCCGAAGGCCTTCGGGAACTCAGCGCGCAGCAGCGTTATCGCGCGATCCGCCTGCTCCCTGCCCTCGAACATCGCGCGGGACGCGGCCACGGGGTCGAGCGGGGCGTCGATGTGGGTCACGTTCAGCACAGCGGTGCCGCGGCCGGGAAAGAAGAACGCGAGCCCGCCCCGCCGCAGCAGCCCGAACTCCTCACCGCGCGCGGCGAACACGGCGTCGATCTCGCCCATCTCCGGCTTGTGGTTCTCGTCGAGGTTCTCCACGATGACCTGCTGGCTCCCGTAGATGGGGCGCTCAGGCACCCAGCAGGGCAGCCCCGCCAGCCAGGTGAGCGCCGCGTCGCCGCTGGCGTCCACGTAGCTCGCCGCCCGGACCCGCACGTTTCCGTACCGGGTGGCCAGATCCACCGACCGGACCTGGCCGTCGCTCATCGCGACATGCAGCAGCACCGCGCCGACAACCACCTGGATGCCAAGCCCGTGCACGGTCTTCTCCAGCCAGCGGGCGAGCGCCACCTCGTTGTAGAACACCGTCGTGGTATGGCTCCGCGCGAAGTGCAGGTCTCCGGACGGCCCCAGCTCACGGAATATGTCGTCGAAAACCCCGTGCGTCAGCTGCGTGTAATCCGGCGCGTTGCCGAATACGCCGCAGAAAAGACCGATCAACGAATGGACCATCTGCCCGCCGATAAGCGGCAGCGAATCGACGAGCACCACGCTGCGGCCGAGTCGCGCCGCCTCGATCGCCGCCGTCGAGCCGGCTATCCCCGCGCCGACGACGCACACGTCGGCGCTGACCACATGGAGGGCGTCGACGGGCGACCTGGTCACCGCGTCCAGCTTCAGTTCGGTCAGCGCATGCGGCATGAGGCTCCTTTTCGCACGGCCGGTAAATCACCTTGCCATGACCGTAAAATTGCGAACCGGATGCCGCAAACAAAAGATTCTGCTATGGGCTATAGATGCGGTTTATGTTAAAGCCGGAGGCGCCTCACAAGCGGCGCGAGGTCTCCACGATGAGCCGGCGCAGCCAGGCGTGCGCCGTGTCGTCCTCATACTGCCGGTGCCACCACAGCGACTCGACGATCGGCTCCGCGACCCCGGGGCACTCCACCACCTTCAGGTTCATCTGCGCGGCGAGCCTGGTAGCGAGGCGTTCCTGCATCAGCGCGACCCGGTCGGTACCGGCCACGAAGTACGGCACCGACAGGTAGCTCTCCACCCGGACCGCGATCCGCGGCTGGATGTCGAGCAGCGCGAGCTGTCGCATCACCGGCACGGAAGGCGGGTTCGGGTTGCTGCGGTAGTACGGAGCGACCCACGGCAGCCTGGCCATGTCCCGCAGCCGCAGCTGGCCTGCGTCAAGCGCCGGGTTGTCCGCGTCCACCAGGCACACCCACCGATCGCGGAACAGTTCCGCCGACCGCGTGTCGGGCAGCGTGAACCCATGCGTAGGCGGGGCGACCATGCCGTCGACGAACCTGATGCCGTCCGCGTACTCGGTGCTCAGCGACTCCCTGACCAGCCTGACATGCAGCCGGGCGCGCGGTGCCGCCTTGCTGACGGCCTGGGACAGCGCCTCGCCCATCACCATGATGGTGTAGTCCGCCATGACGAGGGTGAACTCACGTTCTGACGTCGCCGGGTCGAAGTGCGTGCTGGCGGCGAACAGCCGTTCCGCGGCGGCGCACACCGCCTCCACCTGTTCGGCCAGCTGCGCGCCGAGCGCGGTCAGCACGTATTCCCCGTGCTCACGGATCAGCAGCTCGTCGCCGAAGTGCCGGCGCAGCCGGGCGAGCGCGGCGCTCGCCGCCGGCTGCGTGACGCCCAGCCGCTGCGCCGCTCGGGTAACGCTACGTTCCCTGACCAGTTCGCGCAGCGCGACAAGCAGGTTCAGGTCCAGATTGGCCAGGTGAGCGACCGGTCGGGGCATAGTTCCCCCATCCAGCGTCGCTTCCCGCCCGCTGACAAGATCCCCCCGCCCCACCGTGACCCCCCTGTTACCCCGCCC
>DATMKQ010000211.1:0-3593 GCA_035571275.1 Trebonia sp. | reverse complement strand
AGGACCTGACCTGACGCTGTCGGAGTCAGGCCGGGCCCGGCGCCAGCGGATTGAGCAGCGCACCGACGAGCTGGCGGCCGGCGCCTACGACGCGATCGGCGCGGACGGCACCGCCATGCTGACCGAGCTGGCGACCGCGCTTTCCGCGCGAGTCATGATCCCCGAGCTCGGTTTCCCTGCGCAGCTAGCCAGCCGCTATGCCAAGACGGGCTGAGCGACTCGCGGCATAGCGCGTCTTCGGCCGTGCTCAGACGCAATCTGGGGGTTCCTCGTCTGCCAGCCCTGGCTCGCACATGACCCTGACCGCAACTGGAAACTTTGGATGGAGGAAGGCCGCAAGGCCCGTGACGTGTTGGCGCGAGAGGCTCCAGCAGCACGCGCCGGCGCTGCACGACTCCGCTGTCGCGCCGCTCACGCCGGAACAGCGCGAATAGGGTGAGGCGGTTGCCACTGCGCGCATGCGGGTCGTGGTCGAGATGGGGGGCCGACTGCCTGACGATCGGCGCACCCTGGAGCTCCGTGCGCGTGAACAGCGCTCGGTATCGCAATCAACTTCCAGCCTACGGTGGTTCGGCGGATCCACCGATCGGCCCGCCCGGTCATTCCGTGCCACCAACGTGAAAGTCGGCGGACAGCACACCCGGATAAGCAAGTGGCTCAACTCGCTCCGCCGTTCTGGCGCGCAGGCCGGTGCGCTGCTGATCTTGTCCAGGGCTTCGCGCAGGTCAGGGGGCGGGTCGGCGGCGGTCAGGCAGCCCGACGACGAGCGCACCGCGGAGAGGGATCACCGGGTGGATCCCATGTCCGCCTTCACGTGGCGGGAAGCGTTCGGCGCAGGCCGTCGTAACCTGCGGTGGTTGTGCCGCTGAAGCCTTTGCCGGCGCGGTGAACCCATTCCGCTTCGGGGATGGCATCTGGCTCAGCGGGCAAGTAGTGGCTGAGGATGAGCTCGCGGACTCCGGCGCGTTCGGCGACGCCCCCGACCTGGGTTACGTCGGTGTGCAGGGCGGCCATCCGGGCCAGTTCGGCATCGTCTACGCCGTGCCGCCGCAGGTAGCTGAAGTCGGCCACTTGGTGGACCAGGATGTCTGCGCCCTGGGCCAAGGCGATCAGGTCCTCGTTCACCGAGGTGTCGCCGGAGAACACCAGCGAGCCGTCCGCGGTGTCGAATCGATACGCCAGCGCCGGGACCGCCCGCCCGTGCGTCACCGCGACGGCGGTGACGCGGACACCTTCGTCGTCAGCGACGACAACCGGAACCTTGGTGCGGCCCTCAGCCCAGGCGGCGGCATCGATGTCGGTCACACGGACCAGCGCGCCCGCATCCGGCATATAGCAATCCAGTGGCATGACGTTCAGGTGGTAGGCGTAGCCGGCCAGGATGTGGCCGACTAGGTCTGCCGTGCCGGGGGCGGGCAGCCCGGGGCAGATCGTTGTCTGGCGGTGGAAGATGGCATCACCCGCTGGCAGACTGGCAGGCCGTGACGGCCCGTAAACCCGGATCGGGGCGAGGGGGCCGTCATCGCCGGTGCGGGCGCCCCACGGATACAAGAGCATGCCCGGGAGATCACCAATGTGGTCGGCGTGCAGGTGGCTAAGGAACACCGCGTCCAGGCGGGTGAAATCCAGTCCCGCCCCGGCGAAGGCAGACGGAGATCCACGGCCGCAGTCGACGACAAAGATCCGTTCGTCCACGATGAGTGCTGATGCAATACCCCCGCGGCCGCGGACGGGCATGGGCGCGCCCGCCGTCCCGAGCACTACCAATTCGGTGGCCATGTCGAGCTCCCATGTGATTTTTACGTGTGACCGTCCCGCTGTGGCTGCGCGTGGGGATTCCTGCTCCTCAAGGGTGCGCCACCTGTGTGTACCCGCAGTCTTTCCAGGCATCACCGGCGACCTGTCCACTGGGGACCAATGACGGCCCAGGCCTAGCCCCACCTGGCGAGGCGATTTTCCGCTCAGACCCCTGAGATCCTTGAGCTGGTGGGTAAGAAGCAGCCACGCCCCCACCAGATATCAGCGATCGAAGCCGTAATTAAGGATTCGAAACTTCCCGTCAGCACGCGCCCTCTTGTCAGCTACGAAGGACTGGGTTGCATAGCACTCGATGCATGCTTATCGGGCCATGGGGGCCGATGCAGTGCAGAAAGCGGGCGCGTCAGCGAGAAAATGTCGCTCGCGAGCCGCGCGGCCTCCGGGTCTGTGTCGGCGAGTGTCACCACAAATTGGAGCAGGGCAAGGCTTTGCAATTCCTCCACTGGGAAGTCGCCGGTAACGCGGCCATCGCGGAAGTCGGCGGCCGCTGCGAGCGCCCAGGGAGCACGCGTCACCTCGAAAGCCGCAGGAAAGAATTCCAGGGCGAGGCCGGACAGATCCCGCGACCCTCGTGCCCTGCGATCGAGCAGCTCCCCCAGCGCCCGCGCCTGACATGCTGCAGCCGACATCCCCTGACCGTAGACAGGGTTGTAGTGACATATCGCGTCCCCCAGGGGAAGCAGCCCATCTGGGAAGCGCTCGAGATGCTCGAAGTGACGGCGAAGCGATCGGGGGAATCTGAATCCGACCGGCTTCGTAACTAGGCTTGCCGTGCTGATGGCTTCGTCCCAGTTCGGATGCGCGAGGGTGCGTCCGAACGCCAGCCACGCATCGACGTCTGTCGGCGGAAAGTCGCCGAATCGGCCCGCAAGGCCCGCGAGCCAGTAATTACCCTCGATGCGCACTGCGTAGCCGGCTCGGGTGTTGTACGGGCCGTCCGGATCGGGCGTGACAAAGAACCCCGTCCCGCCGAGCGCCTCGGGATCAGCGGGTCGCACGACGGCGCTCGCGTAGCCGAAGTCACAGTTGACGACGGAGACCGAGGGAGCCTCGAACGCGAGGTTCTCCAGCCACTGAATCGTTCGTGCATTCCTGCCGCTGGCGTCGACCACGAGGTCGGCCTGCAGTTGTCCGCCTCCCTCGATGACGAGCCCGGTCAGCCGTCCGTTATCACTGAGAGGCTCCCGCACCAGCGAGCTGTAACGCGTCGTAACGTTGGGCAGATTCTGGACCCGCTGACGTACAGAATGCTCGAGGAGAGGACGCGACATGAAGTAGACGATCCCCGCAGGCCTCGGCTCAGGCCGATACGCCGCAAGCGCGTAGGACTTACCCTCAGGGCGATATGCAAAGAAGTCCCGTCCGAGGACGCACGAGACCGCGCCAGCCTCTTCCAGGTCGTCGTTGAATCCGGGGAAGAGCTCATTGGCGATGGTGAGCCCGCCGGCAAGCAATGCGTGGAAATGCTTGCCCTGCGGGACGCCGCCCCGGGTGGAAGGCGAACTCGGGATGTCGTCGCGATCCACCAGGACGACTTCACCGAAGTAGTCCGAGAGGACCCTGGCGGCAAAGAGCCCCGCCATACCGCTGCCCAACACGACGGCACGCTGCGCGATGGTCTCGTATGTCATTTTCGGATCCCCTCGGGCTATGTCAGTTCCTGCCGCAGCCGCGAGCTTTTCGGCGGGTGCCTCGTCTAGCAGCCTTCGTTGGACATCACGAGGCCACGGTGAGTTCAAGCATGTACTGCTCGCACCACGGGCGCACCGTGGTAT
>DATMKQ010000210.1:0-5050 GCA_035571275.1 Trebonia sp. | reverse complement strand
CCCGCGCGTCCCCCGGCCCCCGCGTCTCCCGGCCCCGCGCGTCCCCCGGCCCCCGCGTCTCCCGCCTCCGCGCGGTCCCCGGCCTCCGCGTCTCCCGGCCCCGCGCGGTCCCCGGCCCCTGCGTCTCCCGGCCCCGCGCGTCCCCAGGCTCCCGCTCCCGCGTCTCCCGCTCCCGCGCGGTCCCCGGCCTCCGCGTCTCCCGGCCCATCCCCCCAGACCCCGACTCGGCGGGACCTGTTGGCGCGTGTCGGCGTGCTGTTTCGGCGGGCTACCCACGCGCGGACGGCTCCGGCCATGGACCTGTTCGACGATGCGGAGGCGGCCGACGGCATGGCGGAGATCGTTCCCGCGGGCGAACTTCGCGAGCTCGACCCGGCCGAGCGCGTCGCCGCCGAACTCGAGATCCTCGGCTTCGACATCAGCCGCCACGTGCTCAGCTTCTACACCGAACTGCTCGACGGGCTCAACGTCGTCCGCTCCAACCGCCTGGACGACTGCCGCAACGGTGCGACGATCTGTGTCGCCGGAGTGAAGGTGGCGACGCAGACCCCGGCGGTGCGGTCCGGGCAGCGGATCATCTTCGCCTCGCTTGACGACGCGGTCGGCCTAGTGGACCTGGCGTTCTTCGAGTCGGTACAGGACCGGTGCGCGGCCCGGCTGTTCGGCTCCTGGCTGCTTCTCGTCCGCGGCCGGGTGCGCCGCGCGGGCGCCGGCCCGATGGCCGTCACCGTCAACGCGACCGAGTGCTGGGACATCCCGGCGCTGGAGGAAGTCCGTCAATCCGGCGGCCTGCCCGCGGTGCGCGCCGCGATGGCAGCCGACGATGGTGCGGGGAAGCAGCCAGCCCACAGCGGTGAGACACGCCCAATGGTCTTCGCCAACGGCTTCACCCTGTCGCCGTACGCGGAAACCGGCGGCCCGGGCCCCGCGCCGAAGAACCTCCGCACCTTCTGGCACGCCAGCCCCGGCAGTTCAGGAAACCCCGCGCCCTTACCAGGCCAGCACCCAGATGCATGGCCCATCCAGCTGGCTATCACGAGATGAATGTCCCATTCACCCGGGGGCATGGCCGGTCATGGCCGGTCATGGCCGGTCATGACCGCTTACTTCGGCGAGGCGGCGGGTCAGGAAGCGCTGCTCGGCGCCGGTGCCCGCTAGCGCTAGCGCCTCGCGGTAGGCCTGCGCCGCCTCGGCCTTGCGGCCAAGCCGGCGCAGCATATCCGCGCGCGTCGCCGGGAGCAGACGATACCCGTTCAGCGCCCCGGTCGCGGCCAGGCCGTCCACGAGGACCAGGCCCGCCTCCGGCCCGTCCGCCATGCCGACGGCGACCGCCCGGTTCAGTTCGACCACCGGCGAGGGCGTCATGCGGCCGAGCCGTGCGTACAGCCGGGCGATTGCTCCCCAGTCGGTGTCGCAAGCCTGCTCGGCGGTCGCGTGGCAGGCGGCGATCGCCGCCTGCAACTGGTACGGGCCGACGGCGCCGGCCTTGGCGGCGGTCTCTAGGACCCGGCACCCTTCGTCGATCTCGGCACGGTCCCAAAGGGTCCGGTCCTGGTCCTCCAGGGTTACCAGTTCCCCGGCGTCATCGACGCGGGCACCGCGCCGTGAATCCTGCAGCAGCATCAGCGCCAGCAGGCCGGACGCCTCCGGTTCGCCCGGCATCAGCCGGGCCAGCAGCCGCGCCAGCCGGATGCTCTCGGCGCACAAGTCCGGGCGGAGCATGTCCGCACCGGAGGTCGCGCTGTACCCCTCGTTGAAGAGCAGGTACAGCACGGCGAGCACGCCCGCGGTGCGTTCCGGGAGCAGGCGGGCGGGCGGCACCCGGTACGGGATCCCCGCGTTACGGATCTTCCGCTTGGCGCGGACAAGTCGCTGGGCCATGGCTGGCTCGGCGACCAGGAGCGCGCGGGCGATCTCGGCCGTGGTCAGCCCGGCCAGCGTGCGCAGCGTCAGCGCCACCCGCGCCTCCAGCGGCAGCGCTGGGTGGCAGCACGTGAAGATGAGCCGCAGCCGGTCATCGGGTATGCCGCTCGGGTCGTCTGACGCCCCCGTGCCGACGCCGGAATCGTCGAGCCCGTCCGGGTCGAGCCTGGCCGCCTGCTCGAGCTTGACGGCCTCGTTGGCCCGCCGGCGCAGCACGTCGACGGCCCGGTTGCGGGCGGTCGTGGTGAGCCATGCCCCTGGCCGGTCGGGCACGCCGTCGCGCGTCCATGTCTGCAGCGCGCGGGCGAACGCGTCCTGCGCGCACTCCTCGGCCAGATCCCAATCGCCGCTCACGCCGATCAGCGTGGCGACGATCCGGCCCCACTCCGTCCGGAACGAGGCGTCGACCGCGGCCGCGACCTCGGCGTCAGCATCAGCCGTCACACTTTCCTCCTCATTGGACCCGGCCAGCGTATGGCAACACGGAGGGGTGTCGATGTGGCGCGAGCCCGTTCGTCGTCAGTGCGAAAGGGCCAGTTAGACAGAGGGAGAGGCCATGAGGTACATGATGATCGTCTGCTTCGACCCGGCGCTGGAGTCGGTCAAGGACGACGGAGGAATGGACATCGCCACCTGGGTCAGCGAGATGGACGGCCGCGGGGTCCGCCTGGAGGGGCATGCGCTCTCTCCGGACGACGCCACCACGGTCCGGGTGCGCGGCGGCGAGGTGCTGACCTCGGACGGGCCGTTCGCCGAGACCAAGGAATTGATGGTCGGCTACGACTTCCTCGAGTGCGCGAACCTCGACGAGGCGATCGAGGTCGCGTCCAAGCACCCGCTCGCCAGGCGCGGCGCGATGGAACTGCGCCCGTTCGGGGCGCAGTAATGGGCGGCGCCGCGTCCCCCATGGTGGTCAGCGGGGAACTCGAAACGCTCAGAGATTACCTCGACGGTCAGCGCCAGCACGTGCTTGGCATCCTCGACGGGCTCTCGGAGGACCAGCTTCGCCGGCCGGTGCTACCCACCGGCTGGAGTTGCCTGGGCTTGGTGCGGCACCTCGCCCTGGATGTGGAACTCTTCTGGTTCTCAGGCGTCTTCGCGGGTGAGCCCGATGTGGCTGGCCAACTCGCGGCGGACGAGGGGACGCACTGGCGGGTGCCGGATGGCATGAGTGCCGAGGACGTGTTCGCCGAATATCGCGCGGCGATCGAGCGCTCGAACTCCGTGCTCGCCGCGGCCGGGCAGCGAGGTGGCGCACCCGAGCAGGAGCCTGCCGCGTGGCCCGAGCAGATATGGCCGGATTGGCGGCTGCCGGACCTCAGGCACATCCTGTTGCACGCGATCACCGAGATGGCATGCCACGCCGGGCACCTGGACGCGGTCCGTGAGTTGATCGACGGGACGACCTGGCTCGGCGGGGACCCCCAGGCGGGATGACCGCGCGAGCCACGATAGGCGTAGTGAAGGCATGAGAGAGGAGAGGCCATGAAGTACATGATGATCGTCTACTACGACCCGGCGATCGAGGAAGTCGACGACGACAACGACATCGACTCCTGGGTCGGCGAGATGGACGGCCGCGGGGTCCGCCTGGAGGGGGAAGCACTCTCCCCGGAGGACGCCACCACGGTCCGGGTGCGGGGCGGTGAGGTGCTGGTCTCGGACGGCCCGTTCGCCGAGACGAAGGAAATCATGGTCGGGTACGACCTCCTCGACTGCGCGAACCTCGACGAGGCGATCGAGGTGGCGTCCAAGCACCCGCTCGCCAAGCGGGGCGCCATGGAACTGCGGCCCTTCCCGGCCGACTGACCCGTCAGCGGACGGCGTCCGATGGTTCACGTCGGCCGAACGCACCAGGACCCGCGTGAAAGAGCCCCATCAGCAGGGCTCCGATCGCGGCTGAGCCGAAAGCCCAGCCTGGGTGCCGGCCGACGTGGGCAAGATAGAAGAGCAGCCCCGCCACGACCAATGCCGCCCAGCCCGCGATGAAGTTCGGCACGGGCCCGTTACCGAGTCCGCAGGGGTATCTCCGTTTCGTGATGCCGCGCGAGAAGTGCGGGAAGCCGTTCGCCGCCAGCACGCCACCCAGAAAGCTGAAAACGATCGCCTGCCACATTCGGGTAACTCCCCTGTCGTCGGCTTCGGAGGCGGCCGGAGCACCGGCAGCAGAACCCCGTCCACGAGGTGCTCCACGAACGCGTCGTCCAGCGGTTCGCCGGTCACGAGCAGCCTGGAGAGCAGCACCGCCGAGCAGATCTCCGCGAGCAGAGCCGTGTCAGTCGTCGCCGGGATGTCCCCCCGGGCGATCGCCCGGGCGATGGCCGTGCCGAACGCCTCGCGTTTGGCCGCGAGGACCTGATCCCGTACCGCGCTGGCGAGTTCGGGATCACGGCGCATCGCGACGAGGAGGCCGAGGATAAGCGCGGCATCCTGGCCCAGCAGGCTGGAGCGCATGGCCTGGAGCGACGCGAGCAGGTCCAAACGCAGGCTGCCCGCATCGGAGGCGGCGGTCCCCGGTTGCCCGGCGTAGCGCCGGACAGCCGTGGTAACCAGGACGGCCTTCCCCTGCCACCTGCGGTAGATGGTGGCCTTACTGCAGCGGGCCCGGGCGGCTACCGCGTCGATGGTCAGCTGGTCGTAGCCGGATTCGGCCAGCAGGTCGAGCGTGGCGCGCAAGATCGCCTCCTCGCGGAGCGCGCCGCGACCGACTGTTGCCGCCATCCCGGACTCCGATCGAAACGAAACCGTACCGTACACCTAAGTCGAAGTGTACGGAACCGTTTCGATCGGGGTCAAGAGCTCGGGGAGCGCCAGTTGACCGTGGGACGCAGCGCCTCGGGGCGCACGCGGTGCGCGTACCGCTTGGTGACCTCGAACAACGACTCGATCAGCGTGTCGGACAGCAGGTGCGGCCGCAGGCCGAGGTCGACCAGCTTGGTGTGCGCCACCTTGTAATAGTGCTCGGGCGCCTCGACCCGGGGGTTCTCCAGGTTCTCGATGGTGACCTCGCCGGGGTACGCCCGCGCCACCGTGTCGGCGATCTCGCGGACCGACATTGACTCGGTCATCTGGTTGAAGACGCGGAACTCGCCCTTGTTTGCCGGGTTCTCGCAGGCGATCTGAATGC
>DATMKQ010000209.1:0-16175 GCA_035571275.1 Trebonia sp. | reverse complement strand
GGAGCGCGGACGTCACGTTCACCACGGCCGCCGAGGGGCTGACGGACTTCCGGTTCACCATGGTCGGCGACGAGGCGACAAGCGACAGCACCAGCCTCCCGATCGCCCAGGCCATCGCCGCGCTGAACCCGAAGTTCAACGTGGTCGTCGGCGACCTGAGCTACGCCGGCGGCGGTTCCGGCTACTACGCCAACGGCGTGCCGACCGACGTGAGCGACTTCAGCCCGGGCCTCTGGGACCAGTACCTCGGCATCGTCGGCCCGGCCGCCGCCCAGTCGATCCCGTGGCAGGTCGGCGTCGGCAACCACGAGATGGAGCCGCTCGCCAACAACGGCTACGTTGGGTTCACCACCAGGTTCCCGCAGGCCTACGCGCCCGCGTCGGCCACCGGATCCACGGTGGTCAAGGCTTTCACCTACGGCAACGTGGCGGTCATCCAGCTCGACGGCAACGACCTGTCGGCCGAGCTGTCCGACAACAACGGCTATACCAGTGGCCTGCAGACCAGCTGGCTCGAGCGGCAGCTCGCGAGCTACCGGGCGCCCGGCTCCGGGATCGACTTCATCGTGGTCGGCTTCCACAACATGGTGTACTCCTCCAACACCACCCACGGCTCCGACGGCGGCATCCGCCTGGTCTGGGGGCCGCTCTTCGACCGCTACCAGGTCGACCTGGTGGTCAGCGGCCACGTGCACGCCTACGAGCGCAGCTACCCGGTCATCGGCAGCGAGGTCACGAAGGTCGTGCCGTCCGGCGGCAAGGTCCACCCAGGGTCCGAGGGCACGACGTACATCGGCGCCGGCGGCGGCGGGCAGGGCCTGTACACCGGCTGGTACGGAGCCACCGGCGGCGGCGACCCGGCCAACTCGCCGGGAGCGCCGCTGCTCTGGGAGTGGAGCGGCAGTAACACCGCCGCCGGGGGCACCGGCACCTCCGAGGACATAACCGATCCGGTGACGAACTACTCCGCCTGGCGGCGCGCCAACTGGAGCTTCATCGTCCTCGATGTCAAGGCACCGCGGTTCCTCGGCGACGAGACCCGGCTGCGCGTGCGCGCCATCGACCCGACGCAGAACAGCAACGGCATCACCACCCCGGCCTCCCCGGCCGTGGTCGACGAGGTCACCCTGATCCGCGACAGCCGGGCCCACCACCACCACCACTGACAAAGATCAGCTCACCCCCCACCACTCACAAGGATCCGCGAGGGGCTGCGTTCGAAGGCAAGCCGCAGGCCGACCGGCATCGCGTCCACCACCTCGCGGGGGTACTCGACCCGGTGCCCGTTGATGCGCAGCGCCATCGCTGGCGGGCACCGGGCGAAGCACGCGTCGCATCGCCCGGCCGACCCGGTGGGCATGAACCTGCGGCAGCTTGGGCACCGGTCGCGCCCGGTGAGCGGTCGGCGGACCGGGTTGCGCCGGTAGACGACGAGCCGGTCTCGCAGCCCCGGCCAGTTCGGCACGGCCACCTGCTCGACCGGGGTCCAGTTCAGCTCGAGCTCCGCGTGGAACCGGACCGTCCCGGTCGGGCCGCCAGGCCCGCCGCCGACGTAAAGCAGCACGTCGCCGCGGTACGCGCGCACGGCGGCGTAGCTCGCGCCGTCGCTGTCATAGGGCGGCCAGCACACCAAGAGCGTCCGGTCCCGGCTGGCGCGCACCGCCGCGACCGCGTGTGACGCCGCGATCTCGGTCCACGGCAGCCGCCCGGGCGTGATGTCGGAAGCTACGACATCGACGCCGCGGGCGCGCAGCAGCGCGGTCCAGTAGCCGGTACCCGCGCCGCACTCGACCAGCGGATCGTAGCCGCCCAGCACCGCGAGCGCGCCCTCGCCGGGGATCGCCCAGGAGAACATCGCGGCGAGCTCCCGCCGCCGCGCGGGCAGGTTGAGAACGTTGTCAAGCCCGCGAGGCACCGACCACGACAGGTCCTGGCCGGTCACTCCCGCGAGCATGCGAGCCAGGTCCAGGTGCGGGTTCTCGCCAGGTCGCAGTCGGCGCCGTCTGCGGACGGCCGTGAGCAGATCGTGGTAGTCGCCAAGCCGCCGGACCCCTTCGCGCCAGTCGGCCTCGGACGTGACGACCCCGCCGCCTACCTCGGGCCGTGCGGCCCACGGGTAGCGGGCGACGAACTCCGGGTAGGTCCGCAGGCCGCGAAGTTCCCGCCAGGTCACCGGGTTGAACCTGCGCGACCGGCGGGGGAGTGGCCGGCCTGGTGGCAGGTGCGCCCACCGGTCGGCAGCGGGCATGACGGCGGACCCGCACGTCTCGCAGACGGGATGCCCGTCCACGGTCACCAGCCGCCCGCGGGCGAGCAACGGGCGCACGTCGCTGTGCGCACCGCTGCTCGCGCTGGCCAGGGTCACCGTCGGTCAGGCCCAGTAGCGGATCGCGCCGGAGTGCACCACGGTGCCACCGAGGACGGTGAGTACCGAATGCAGTTTCTTCAAGTCCGCGTCGGGTACCGCGAAGTAGTCGTCGCTCAGCACCACGACGTCGCCGAGCTTGCCGACCTCGAGCGTGCCGAGCAGGTCCTCGTCATGGCCGCCGAGGAACCATCTGTTCGCGGTGGTGAAGTGCCCGAGGACCTCGGCCCTGGTGAGCTGCTGCCCCGGGTTGATCTGGTCGCCCAGCGCATTGATGCCCGTCGTCGCGTAGTAGGCGTGGATCCACGGGTTCATCGGCGCGATCTGCATGCCGTCCGAACTGAGCCCCACCGGGATGCCGCTGTCCAGCAGCGTGCGGTACGGCGGGCCGCCCGGGCTGGTCGTGTCGAAGTACTCGTACGCCGTCAGGTTCACCCCGCCACCCAGCGCCTGCAGCCTGGCGACATAGTCGGGGGTGATGAACGGGACATGCGCCACCACCCAGCGCAGGCCGGTTATCGGGATCTGCTCGTTGATCGCCTCATACCCGGCGATCTCGGTCTGGAAGTCGGTCGGGGTGAGCGAGTGCACCTCGGCCCGCCAGCCCGCTTGCGCGGCCGCGAGACCCGCGTTCATCCAGGTGGTGTTGTCACCGGCGTAGTGGAAGATGTCGGCGAGGAACTCACCGGCGGCGCCGGTTCTGACGAGGTCGTTGCCGAAGAACGGGAACGCGTTCTCGATGCGCGCGGTGGCCACGGGAATCGACGGGTCGGAGTCGAACAGCAGGTAGTTGATCCGCAGCCGGATGGAGGCCTCGTCGGCGGCGTCCACGTCGCGCTGCTCACCTTCCGCGTACACCGCGAGGAACGGCAGGTGCATCGTGTAGTTGTTCTCGTGCGCCGACCCGTCGGCGGGCGTGTTGGTCGCCTGGAACGCGCCCTGGTCCAGGTGGGTGGTCACGCCGACGCTCGCCGCGTAGGCCATCGCGTCCCGCACGCTGCGCTTACGCGCATCGAAGGTGAGGGTCTCCCGCAGCGCGAGCGTCGCCTCACCGGTCGGCCCGTTACCGAGGAACGGGGCGGCCGCGATAGAGCCGTCGGCGCCGACGGCGACCGGCCCGTACGGTGGTGGCACGTTCTCGAAGAAGGCCTTGCCGAGGGTGTTGGTCGCGGAGGGACCGGAGAAGCCCATCGAGATGTAAACCGGGTTGTCGGGCACGGCCGCGTCGAGTTCCGCCAGTGTGGGCAGGCGGACCTCCTTGAACTGATTGGGGCTGAAACCGCCGATCGTCGTGATGAAGCTGTCGGCGCTGACCGGCGGGTTCGGGGACGGCGGCAGGCTCGCCGCGCGGGCGGCGTACAGTGCCTGCACGTCAGCGATCGAGTAGGCGTTCTCTAGTGGCGTGTGGTTGCCTGGCCTGTTGCCCATCAGCACGATGTGGTTGTGGCAGTCGATCAGCCCGGGGATGGCCATTCGCCCGTGCAGGTCGATGACCCGGACGTCCCCGGTGAACTGGCGCTGCGCCGCGCCAAGGCGGTTTCCGACGTAGACAACGACGCCGCGCCGGATGGCGAGCACGCTGGCCACGCTGCGCGCGGAGTCCATCGTGTGGATCGCGCCGTTGACCAGGATCAGGTCGCCGGCCGGCGAGGTCCGGCCGCGATCCGCGCCCTCGCCGGCAGACCTGGTCGCCGCCGCGGCGGTGCCCGCCATCGCGATACCGCCCGCCGCGGCGGCACCGGTCACCGCCCCTGTCTTCAGTACCGCCCGTCTGGATACCCCGTGCTCATCGCCGCTCATCTGCCCTGACACCTCCGTTGGTGACTAGGCGCCTGAAGTGAGATCACGCGCGAGACGAGCCTAAAATTGTCAACAAAATGAGTCAACATCTTGTCGACAACAAGTGGAGTGCCTGAACTTGTGCCGTGCGCACGGTCCGCCGCGGCGGCGATTGGACTGGTCCGCGCGGCCTCGATACGGTGCGTGACGTGGAGATCATGACCAGTTCCGGACCCGCGCGGGTCGTGGTTGACCGGCCAGCCGGCGAACCGTGCTTCCTCGCGGTGCTGACGCACGGGGCTGGCGGCACGCCAGACACCGCCGACGTGCTCGCCGCCGCGACCGCAGCACGGACGCTCGGCGCGGTCACGGCCCTGGTCACCCAGCCCTACCGGGTCAGGGGCGCCCGTGCGCCCGGGTCGGCTGTGCGGCAGGACGCGGCGTGGGCGGAGATCGTGGCGGCGCTCAACGCCGACGGGCTGCCGCTAATCCAGGGTGGACGCAGCAACGGGGCGCGGGTCGCCTGCCGAACCGCGCGTCAGGTGCGAGCCGCTGGCGTGATCGCGCTCGCGTTTCCGCTGCACCCGCCGGGCAAGCCGGATAAGTCCCGGGACGGCGAGCTACGCGAGGCCGGGACGAGGGTGCTGGTGATCAATGGGGACAGAGATCCGTTCGGCGTCCCCGAACCGGACGACGTCACTAGCGTCGTCATACTCCCTGGAGAAACTCATGCCCTCTCGAAGAAGCCCGCCGCGATCGGCGACGCCGTCGCTGGCTGGCTGGGCACGCTCCAGGGTTTGCGTTAGGCGGCGGGTGCCTGATGAATAGGGTCGGTCGGGCGGTGCGGCGCGATCATCGCTCCGTCAGGAAGCAGTTCACCGGTGTCTTCGAAGATCACGACCCCGTTACAGAGCAGGCTCCAGCCCTGCTCTGGGTGACTGGCTATGGTGTGTGCCGCTTCGCGATCGGGTGCCTTGGCATCCGGGCAAGGCGGCGT
Source organism: Trebonia sp. (assembly GCA_035571275.1). Taxonomy (GTDB): domain Bacteria; phylum Actinomycetota; class Actinomycetes; order Streptosporangiales; family Streptosporangiaceae; genus Trebonia. The sequence goes on along the minus strand of DATMKQ010000209.1, from coordinate 11,034 downwards.
GTGCGGGCACATGCCGGTGCCTCCTGGCTTCTCAGCAAACCTTGGTCGTAACCACTTGTAGGTGCGGCGTTTACGAATGGCCTAGACCACTGTACACAACTTTGCCCCGGCTCAGCGCCAAGCGCAAGCGACTTGCCGACGGGCCGGAGAGTTTTCCCAGATTGTGATACGCGCTGGCCAGGCAACTGGTTCATACCACCTGGCCGGCTTTCAGACCGCTGGCTCGCGGGGGACCTCGGGAATGTGGTTCATCCGGTGGTTTTCCCGCAGTGTCAGCAGTCGCTCCGCCTCGGCGGTCAGCGCCCGGACCGCCGGCTTGGCCTTCGCCTTGCGCGCGAAGATCCGGTCCTCATACCCGCGCGGACCGATCTGCGCGCGCTGCGCGGCGTACGCGGCATGCATGGCCGCGGTGAGCGTCGCGTCGAGGTCCTTTGCCAGCCGGTGCAGTTCGGTGACCGGGGCGCGGCGCGCCTCCGCCTCTCGCAGCGCGGTGTCAGCCACTCGTGCCGCGTCGAGAAGTTTGCCGCGCTCGGCGGCGACGGCCACGTCGGCCGCGTACTTGTCCGACGCCTCCTGGCTTGGCTTGTACATCCCGTGTTCCATCCTCTGAATCGGCCCGCACCGTAGGGTACGCCAAGACGCGCACTACGCGGTCGGCGGCTCCCGGCTAGTGCGTGTCGCCGCCGGTCAGGGCGGGTATGAAGCCGACGCGTGACCGTCCTGTACGCGTTGCTGGCGGCGCTGGGCAATGCGCTCAACGTCACTACCCAGCACGCCGCGAGCATAAGCAGCCCGAAAAAGACCACGGGCTGGCGTCTGGTTGTCTACCTGTTCCGGAATCCGCTGTGGCTGTTCGGCTGGATCGCGCTCGCCGGAGCGTTCATCTTTCAGGCGCTGGCGCTGGACGTCGGCCAGATGTCGGTGGTCCAGCCGCTGCTGGTCGTCGAGCTTGTCTTCGCTCTCGTGTTGCGGCGGACCTGGCTGCGGCAGCGTATCCGCCCGGTCACGTGGTGGGCCGCGGTGGTCACCTGCGCGTCGCTCGCGGTCTTCCTGGCCACGTCAGAGCCCCAGGGCGGGCATTCGTTCCCTGACAGCCGAGCCTGGATCGCCGCCTGCGCCACCGTCGCGGGAAGCGCGGCCGCGCTGGCGTTGCTGGGCACGCGGGGTCCTCCGGCCCGCCGGGCGGCCCTGCTCGGCACGGCCACCGCGGCGATGTGGGCCCTTGTGGCCACGTTCATCAAGACCATGACGCAAACGCTGTCCCAGTTCGGCGTGGCGGGCCTGTTCACGCACTGGCCGGTGTACGCGCTGGCGGTGGCCGGCCTGGCCACGGAGGTCCTCCAGCAGGCGACGCTGCACGCGGGCCCGCTCAGCGTGTCCCAGCCGTTCCTTGTCATCGTCGACCCCATGGTGAGCATCGCGCTCAGCGTCTGGATTTTCGATGAATATTTCACGGAGGACGCGCTCCGGCTCACCGTCGGAGCCGCGTCCTTCGTCGCCCTGTGCGCGGCGGTGGCGGTGCTCACCCGGACGGCGCCGGCGACGATGTCGGCTCCTGAGCCGGCGCAGGCTGTCGCCCCGCCAGGAGATCAGCGGCCGCCGTGAGCCGCAGCAGCGCGGTGTCCGCCGGACCGTCGGCTTCGCACGGCCGGGACACCGCCCTGGAGCGAGCGTTGACCGCCTCGTCGGCGGCGGCGAGCGCGTAGGCCGGGTAGCCGGCGGCCCGCAACCGGAAGCCGAACGTATCCAGCAAGAGAACCCGACGCACCTGACGAAAACCCTGGGCGGATCGTCCGGCTCGGACGGCGCCTCGACGAGCTTGCGCTGCAATTCGGCCATGAGAACGCTCTTGCCCGATCCGGCGGTACCGAGTACGACCCGGCGGTATCGCGGTTCGCGCGCGAAGGCCTCGGCGACGCTCTCGAAGTCGCCCGCTTGAAATTGGTCGGCGTCGGGCGGCCATACGGTAAATCGCACGTGCATCGGCTCGTCTTCGTAGACCTCGGATAGATCGTCGCTCCAGGCGCCGCTCAGCGCCGCGTGCAAGTTCTTTCTCGCGGTCGCGATTTCGTCGGCAGTGGGCGGCTGCGGCCTCCTGAGGAAGCGCGCGATCCCCGTGCGGTCCCCGCGTGGCATCAACCCAGGCCGCCACGGACCCGAAAATGGTGAATATCGCGACCCACCAGTCCAGTGGCCGATGCAGAAGCCATTCCCGGTACCGGATCAGCGCAAAGACAAAAGTAATCCCACCAATAAGAAACAACATCAACGCCAACCGGCGCCCCAATCTCCCCATGCGGCAATAGTCGCATATCTGGCAAGTCTCGCAACAATTGTCAAACGAGAATTTGGGACAAGCTTTTTCGCTCCGAACGGCATGCTGGCAACACGTTATATCGTGATGTGCTCTCGGCGGGTTTCAGACGCAGCGCCGGCCATCCTTCATCACGAAGCTGACCCGACGGTACGCGGTCGGGTCGGCGAGCGGGTCGCCGTCCAGCGCCACGAGGTCCGCGGGACGGCCCGGCGCGATCTGGCCAGCCTCCGAGCCGAGGCCGATCGCTTCCGCGGCCAGGTGTGTCGCCGCGCCGAGGATGTCCCGCCGGTCCATGCCGATCTCCTCGAAGACCATCAGGCCCTCGGCGTAGAGCCCTGGCGTGGTGGTGTCAAGGCCCATGTCGGTGCCTGCCACCAACCGTACGCCGAGGTCGTACAGGCGGCGCAGGTTGGCCAGCGCGACCTCAAGCGGCGCCCACGGCACACCGGTCGTCAGCCAGTAGTTGTTGGCGGTCGGCACCACGTACGTGCCCGCGGCGGCGATCTCCGCGACCAGCTTTTCGTCCACTGCCGCGTGCGGGCGGGCCGAGAACGATGCGTGCTCGATCGTGTCCACACCGGCCCGGAACGCCTGTTCGATGCTGGCCTTGTTTTGCGCGTGCGCGGCGACCGGCATGCCGTTCGCGTGCGCCTCGGAGATGATGAACCGCATCTCCTCGTCGCTGAACAGCGGCCGGTACACCGCGTCGCCTTCGGCGCGCCGCGGGTTGCTGAAACCGCCCGAGGCCATTACCTTGATCCAGTTCGAGCCCTGCGCGGCGTGGGCGCGGATCGCGCGCCGCAGGTCGTCGATGCTGTCGCAGGCCATGCCCATGTAAGCGCAGTGCCCGCCGGTGATTGTGATCGGCTGGTTCGCGGTCACGATCCGCGCCATCGGGATGCCACAGGAACCGCGGTCCCGAACGAGGCCCGCCAGCCCTCGCTCGGTGCCAAGATCCCGCACGGTCGTCACCCCGGCCCGCAGGAACGCGTGCGCGTTCGACACGATCCGCAGCACCGCGGACGCCTCCGGCTGCTCCTCGCCTGGCCGGTAACCCATGGTGGGGGAGCAGTCACTCGACAGGTGCACGTGGGCGTCGATCATGCCGGGGATGATCGTCGCCTCGCCCAGGTCGAGGTCGACGGACGTGAAGTCCGCCCGGGGGCCGACGGCGGCCACGCGGCCATCGACGACCTTGACGGCCGCGTGGTCTACCGGGGTCAGGTCGGCGCGGGTCACCACGCGCCGGGCTGCGATGACGATCGTCACGTATCACACCATCCGTTCGGAGATAGGGGCCTTGGCCCGCTTGGCCGAGCATGTTAGTGCCCACCACCAGCATCATCAGCACCACCCTGGATGATGGATCACCAGGTCTTGACGGTGCTTGACCTTGTCTGTAACGTCTTGGTACTACAAATACCAAATACCCGCTAGCGCGGAGATGAGTAGTCGCGGCGTCCGGGACGCAGGTGTGAGCCATCCGCATCTTGCCTGGAGGTCTCATGCCAAAGCGCCGTTCTCTTCGCGTTACGTCCTGCCTGTCAGCGGCATTCGTCGCCGCCCTGCTCATGACCGGATGCGGCAGCGCCAGCGCCGGCGGGTCAGGCTCCGTGAGTTCCGGCAAGCCGCAGCCGGTGTCGTCTCTCGTCCCCGCCAAGTACCGCGGCTCGGGGACGATCGTCATCGCCACCGCGAGCGGCAACCCGCCGTACGAGACGATCGCACCGGGCCAGACGGCTCCGGTTGGTTTCGACATCGACATCATCACCGCGGTCGCGAAGCAACTCGGCCTGACGCCGAAGATCAACGTGGTCCAGTTCCCGAGTATCGTCGTCGGCCTGGCTGACGGCCGGTTCGACGCCGGGATCAGCAGCCTCACCATAACCGCGGCCAGGGAACAGCAGCTGGACATGGTGACGTACATGAAGATCGGAACCGGACTGCTGGTGCCGGCCGGCAACCCCGCGGGAATCAAGGGGATCCAGGATCTCTGCGGGAAGACCGTCGGTGTGGCGCAGGGCAGTTCGAACCTGATTCCGCTGCAGACCGAGCAGCAGCAATGCGGTAGCTCGCCGATCAAGATCGTCCAGACCAACGGAAACGACTTCGTCGCGCTGCAGAGCAACCGGGTCGACGCGATGGCCCTCGACGCCGCCGGCGCGCTCGCTACCGCGAAAGCCAACCCGTCTACGTTTGCAGCGGTGCCCGATGCCGTCTACGGCGCTGGCCTGGCGGGAATCGCGGTCGGCAAGTCGGACTCAGGGCTGGCCGCCGCGTTCGCATCGAGCCTCAAGACCCTCATCGCGAACGGTACCTACTCCAGGCTTCTCGCCAAGTGGGGCCTGCAGGATCTCGGCTACACCGACGTGACCCTCAACCCGCCGACCAAGCCTGCCGCCTAAGCGGCGCAGAACCGCGGCGGGAGAGCACATCCCGATGGGCCCGCCCGATGTGAGGAGCCAAGTGTCGACGTTCCCATTGCCCCGGCAGCTCAGCAAGCGACGCGAGCCGGATCGTGCGCCCGACCCGCGACCGGCGGATTCACCGGTGCGTGAAGCGCGGCCGGTGCGCGTCGTCCGCCCTTTCCCGTTGCTGGACGTGGTGCTCGGCGCGGGCGTGCTGGTGATCGCGGCGCTCCTCACGAACTCGCTCGCCCGCAATCAGCAATTGAGCTGGGGCACGGTCGGCACCTATCTGTTCAGCCCCGCGATTTTGCGCGGTGTCTGGACGACGGTGTGGCTGGCCGTCGTCTGCATGGCCCTCGCCGTGGTCGTCGGCCTCATCAGCGCGCTGATGGGGCAGGCGACCAGCCGGGTCCTGCGCGCGCTGTCGACGGCCTACGTCTGGGGTTTTCGCGGCGTGCCCGTCCTCGTGCAGCTGATCTTCTGGTACAACCTCGCACTGCTGTTCCCGAAACTGAGCCTCGGGCCGATCGGCGCGTGGGACACGAACAAGGTGATCAGCCCGCTCACCGCCGCCATCATCGGTCTCACCCTGGCCGAGGGCGCATTCATGTCCGAGATCATCCGAGCGGGCATGCAGTCCGTGGACCGCGGCCAGCACGAGGCCGCGGCGGCGCTAGGCCTGACCAGAATCCGGATGCTGCGCCGGATCACGCTCCCGCAGGCGGTCCGGTTGATCATTCCGCCGACCGGCAACGAGTTCATCACCATGCTCAAGGGCACGTCGCTGGTCTCGGCGATCTCCGTCGGTGAACTGCTGTTCTCGGCGGAGAACATCTACAACGCGAACTACCGGGTTCCGGCGCTGCTCATCGTCGCCAGCCTCTGGTACCTGTTCCTGACGTCGCTCGCGACGATCGGACAGGGCGCCCTCGAGCGCTACTACGCACGGCGCAGCTGACCCCGGACTACTTCACACGCTTTATCCAGGAGCCCTTTCTTCATGACTACGTCACTCTCCGCGCCGTCCGCGCAGCTCGTGACCGCCGCGAACACCGCGGAGGCGCTGGTCCAACATCTGGTCGCGCAGCGTGTGGACTGGATCTTCCTCAACCCGGGAACGGACACAGCTCCGATCCAAGAGGCGGTGGTCGCGCTCCGCAGGCAGGGCCTGCCCGCGCCGCGCGTGCAGGTATGCCCCGACGAGCGTGTCGCGATGGCCGCCGCCCAGGGGTACTGGATGCGTACCGGCCGCCCGCAGGTAGTCATCGTCCACGTCGATGTCGGCACCCAGGCGCTCGGTGCCGCATTGCACAACGCGCAGCGCACGAACTCCGGCGTCGTCATCATCGCTGGACGGTCTCCGCGAACCTTCGACGGATCGCTTCCTGGCGGTCGCAGCATCGCCGTCCACTGGCAGCAGGATCAACCAGATCAGGTCGGCATCGTGCGCAACTACGTCAAGTGGGCCGAGGAGCTGACGGTGCCTGAGGCGCTGGCGCACCTGCTGCCGCGCGCCTTCCAGGTGGCGAAGTCCGGACCCGCGGGCCCGGTCTATCTCACCATCGCACGCGAGGTGCTCATGGCACCGCAGGACGGTGTGCGGTTCCCTGACCTGCATCGACACCGCGCACCTGTCACTCCGCCGGCCTGCCGTGATGCGATCTCGACAGCGGCGCAGTGGCTTGCCCAAGCCGAGCGGCCGGTGCTTATCACGTCGCGCACGGGCCGTGATCACGCCGCGGTGACCGCGCTGGACCAGCTCGCGTCGCTCGTCGGCATCCCGGTCTGCGACTCACGCGAGGTGCTGAATCTGCCCAGCGATCATCCCTGTTACATCGAAGACGACGCGCACGCCGCGGAGCTGCTGCGCCGGGCCGATCTCGTCCTGATCGTCGACAGTGAGGTCCCGTGGGTGCCACTCAACCGGCAGCCCCCGGAGGATGCCCGCGTGGTCCAGATCGACCTCGATCCCGTGAAACCCACCATGGTGAACTGGAGCTTCGCCGTCGATCTACCCATCCAGTCCGACTCTTCGAAGGCTCTTTGGCAGCTGCTCGACTCGGTTCGTTCGGGGTCCACTCCCGACGACCGGGAGCGATGGAGCGCTCGCTACGCGGGGCTGACCGAGGCGAAGACGGCGCGAACGAAGTCCCGGGCGCAGCGCCTCGCGATTCTCGCCGAGCAGACACCGATCGCCGCGGAGATCGTCATGTCCGAGCTCAACGACCTGCTCCCACCGGACTGCGTCGTCATAGAAGAGGCAACCACCAACGACATGCTGGTGCGTGAACACCTTCGCCGCACCGAGCCCGGCACGATTCACGCCATCGGTGCCGCCGGTCTCGGCTGGGCCATGGGCGCCGCACTGGGTGTGAAGCTCGCCGAGCCGGAGCGAGAGGTCGTGGCGATCTGCGGCGACGGCACGTTCATGTTCTCCGCGCCATTGGCGGCGCTCTGGACCGCCCGGGACGTGCGAGCGCCGTTCATGACGGTGGTGCTGAACAACCAGGGTTACCGCGCGTCGAAGTTCCCGGTCCACCTGCTCTTCCCTGACGGTGCGTCGGTGGAGCAGAACGACTTCACCGGGACGGTGTTCAAGGAGTCGGTTGACTTCGCCGCCGTCGCCACCGCGTGCGGCGGTTTCGGGGTGGCCGTCACCGAACCCTGGCAGTTGCGCGAGGCGCTGAAGAACGCGCGCCAGGCGGTGTCGCAGGGCTCCTGTGCCGTGGTCGATGTTCGTCTCGAAAGGATCTGACGTGACAATCGCGAGTGCTTCGGCCCGCAACCACGCGCCGCCGAGTTCCCGGCTGGCGACCAGTGTTCAGCAATCCGGAGCCCGCAAGATCATGGATCTGGCCAACCAGATCCCTGATGCGATCCACCTTGAGATCGGCGAGCCTGACTTCACCGCCGCACCGCACGTCGTGCGAGCCGCCGTCAGGGCCATCCGCGCCGGGCTGACCCAGTACCCCCCGACGTCGGGCCTTCGTGCCCTGCAAGAGGGACTCGCCGCCAAACTCGAGCGGGTCAACGCGATCACGGCACGGCCGGATGACATCGTCGTGACCAACGGTGGCGGCCAGGGGCTGTTCAATGCCCTGGCGACGATCCTCGATGCGGGTGACCGGATCGCACTTCCCGACCCGGGGTGGCCGAACTACCGGTCCATGGCGGCACTGCTGGGGCTGCGGGTTTCGACGTATTCACTGCAGCCGGACAACGGCCATCATCCCCGACCGGCGGAAATCGAGGAACTGCTGCGCGAGGGCTGCAAGGCCGTCGTCCTCAACAGCCCGTCGAACCCGCTCGGAACGGTCACGCCGCGCGACACCGTCGAAGCGATCGTCGCCCTCGCGACCAGGTACCAGGCGTGGATCATCTCCGACGAGTGTTACGACCAGCTGTACTTCGGCAGCCCGCCGACGAGCCCCGCCGCCATCGACCAGGACGCCGACGTGGTCTCGGTGTTCAGCTTCTCGAAGGTGCATGCGATGACGGGCTGGCGCATCGGGTACGTCGTCGGTACGCCGGCCGTCTCGGGTCTGCTCGCCAAGGCGCAGGAGCCCCTTGTCCTCGGCGTCAGCGCGCCGGGCCAGCACGCCGCCATCGCGGCGGTCACGGGACCTACCGCGTACCAGGAGCACATGATCGGGCAGTACCGCTCCCGCCGCGACGCCGTGGTGGCGCGCTTTCGCGAGCGAGGCATCGACGTGTCCGGCCCCGAGGGTGCCTTCTACCTCTGGCTGGACATCCGCGACGCCCAGCCGGACGATACCGGCTTCGTGCTGAGCCTGCTCGAGCACGAGCACGTGGCGATCACCGCCGGATCCTCTTTCGGCCCTTCAGGAAAGGGATTCGTGCGTATGTCCCTGGCGGCCTCACAGACGCTCCTGGTGGAAGCCACCGATCGACTGGCCAGGCACCTCGACCACGTGCGGTCGGCCGGGGGGCCGAGATGACGGCAGCCCGTGACGTCGAACCCCGCGACCTGGCCGAACCGCGGACCAAGCCGATGATCATCGTCCGCGGATTGCACAAGCGGTTCGGGACGCTTCCGGTGCTCAACGGCGTCGACCTCGAGGTCCGGGAGGGCGAGGTCTGCTGCGTCCTGGGTCCGTCCGGGTCAGGTAAGAGCACCATGCTGCGCTGCATGAATCACCTCGAAGTACCCAGCGCGGGTGAGATCACCGTCGACGGCCGGCTGATCGGCTACCGGCGGACGCGCGACCACCTGCGCGTCCTGGCCGAAGCCGAGGTCTGCCACCAGAGACGCTCGCTCGGCATGGTGTTCCAGCGCTTTCACCTGTTCCCGCACATGACCGCGATTGCGAACGTCATGGTCGGCCCGGTCGACGTGCTCGGCGAGCCGAAGAACCAAGCGCGTGCGCAGGCCTTGGCTTTGCTGGAGCGCGTCGGCCTTTCCGACAAGGCGAACCGGTACCCTCGCGAGCTCTCCGGCGGGCAGCAGCAGCGGGTCGCGATCGCGCGGGCGCTGGCGATGGGCCCGAAGGTGATGCTGTTCGACGAACCCACGTCAGCTCTGGACCCTGAGCTGGTCGGCGAGGTGCTGCAGGTGCTGCGCGACCTGGCCAACGACGGCATGACGATGGTCGTCGTGACCCATGAGATCGGGTTCGCCCGGGAGGTCGCCGACACCGTCGTGTTCATGGACGACGGAATGATCGTCGAGCGAGGACCGGCGCGCAGCGTTATCGACCATCCGCGGAACCCGAGGACCCGGAGCTTCCTCGCGAAGGTTCTCTGACCGGCCAGCCTCGCGAATCCTGACCCGACCAATGGAAGCGCATTCATGACGACGCAATCCGTATCCCGCGACCCCCGCGCAGACATCGCCCATCTGCCCGCTGCCCTCCTGGACATCCTGGGTCCTGTGCCGGCGGCAGCCGGCCGCTTGCGCACGGCGGAGCTGTCCGTCGAGCACCGGATGCTCATCGACGGTGAGTTGGTGTCCACCGCCGGCAGATTCGCCAACATCGACCCCACTGTGGGTTCGCCGGCGGGTGAGGTCTGCGACGGGACCCCGGCCGAACTCGACCGGGCTGTGGGCGCGGCCCATCGAGCGTTCCTGGACAGCCCGTGGCGCACGGATCCGGAGCTGCGCGCACGCTGTCTGCGTCAGCTTCAGGAAGGGCTCCGCCGGCACGCCGAGGAACTTCGGTTGGCCGTGATCACCGAACTCGGCGCACCGCTGCGGTTGACCGCTTCCGTTCACGTGGACGAGGTCATCGGCAAGCTCGGCTATCTCGCCGGCGCCGCGCTCAACGCGACGGTGAGCTCTGCGCTGCCCGATGCGCGGGCTGGCGGCCACAACGACCGCCGCCTCCAGCGCGTGCCGGTCGGGGTGGTCGCGGCGATCACGCCGTGGAACATCCCACTCGACATTCCGCTCGCAAAGGTGGGCGGTGCGCTGGCCGCGGGCAACACCGTCGTGCTCAAGCCCGCGCCGGACACCCCGCTCGCGATCAACCTCGTCGGCCGTGTGATTGCCGAGGAGACCGACATCCCGGCGGGCGTCGTCAATATCGTCGCTTCCTCCGACCACTCCCTGGGCAAGCTGCTGGTGGACGACCCGCGCGTCGACTTCGTCAGCTTCACCGGCTCCACAGCCACGGGCAAACGAGTCATGGCCGGCGCCGCGGACACGCTGAAGCGAGTGCATCTCGAACTCGGCGGCAAGTCGCCGAACGTGGTGCTCGACGACGTCGACCTCGAGCGGATCGTGCCATTGGCCGCCGCGGCCGCGTGCTTTAACGCCGGGCAGAGCTGCATCCTGCCCAGCCGTCTGCTCGTCCCCGCCCATAGCTACGACGACTGTGTGGAACTGGCCGCCGCCGGGATGGCCGCGGTGTCCGTCGGTGACCCGTACAGCCCGGACACCTTCATGGGTCCGCTCGTGAGCTCTTCGCACCGTGAGCGGGTGCACGCCATGGTCGCCGACGGTCTCGCCCAGGGCGGACGCCTTGTGTGCGGGGGGCAGCCGATCGACGGGCCGGGCTTCTTCTACCCGCCGACCTTGATCGCCGACGTCGAGCGGTCACATCCGCTCGTACAGCAAGAGCTCTTCGGTCCAGTCCTCGTTGTTCAGCCCTACCAGGACGAGCAGGACGCGGTGGCCGCCGCCAACGGAACCGCGTTCGGGCTCGCCGGCTACGTGTGGTCGGCCGATCGCGAACGCGGCGAGCGTATCGCGGCGGGTATCGACGCCGGCATGGTCGCGATCAACGGCGGCAGCATCACCGAGGCCGACATGCCCTTCGGCGGGGTGAAGCAGAGCGGATTTGGCCGGGA
>DATMKQ010000208.1:0-3319 GCA_035571275.1 Trebonia sp. | reverse complement strand
CGGGAGCGGTGGGGCGGGGCGGGGGGTGGTGGGGCTGGGGCGGTCGGGCCCGCACACCGGGTCAGTGACCGCGGAACGCTTCGGCTAGCCACCACGACGGGCGGGCGCGGGTCACCTTCGCGTCCACGACCATCGGGCGGTCGCGCAGGCCCGATAGCCAGTCGGCGACGGGGGCCAGGTCGGCCAGGCCGCGGACCGTGGCGGCGGCGCAGCCGAAGCCGGCGCCGATCGCGGCGATATCCACGGGCGGGAACGTCACGGTGTCGACCGGATGCCCCTCCGCCCCGAAGTGGTGCACCTCCGCGCCGTAGGCCTCGTCGTCGTAGACCACCACCAGCAGGTCCACGCCCAGCCGGACGGCGGTTTCCAGCTCGCTGATCCCCATCAGCGCGCCGCCGTCGCCGAGCGCGGCCACGGTCAGCCGGTCCGGGCGCGCGACGGCGGCGCCTACCGCGGTGGCCAGGCCGAGGCCGATCGACTGGAAGGCCTGGGTGAAGACGAAGCCGTCCGGGTCCGGCACGTCGAGGTACATGGACGGGTAGCCCATGAAGTTGCCCGAGTCGACCGCCACCGTCTTCTCGACAGGCAGCAGGTCGTCCAGGGCGACGGACAGGGTGCGGGGGTCGATGCGGCCCACTTCGGCTTCCGCTGCGTCGTCGTGGGGCACGTCACGCCAGCGGCCTTCGCGGGCGAGGCGTTCGGCGACCTGGGCGGAGCGGTATCCGGGCGCGTGGTGCCCGCGGCGGCGCAGTTCGTCCGCGACGGCGCGCGCGGTCGCCGCGGTGTCGCCGGTCAGCCCGAGGTCGACGGCGTGATGCGCGCCGAGCGCGGCGGGGTCGAGGTCCACCTGGACGACGGTGGTGCCGTCGCCGACGAGCGCGCCATGCCGCAGCGTCCACATGTTCAGCGAGCAGCCCCAGCCAACGAGCAGGTCCGCGTTCTGGATCAGCTCGGCGGCGACCGGGGTGGCGAATCCGCCGCTCACGTCGAGGTTGAACGGCTCGCCGCGGAACAACCCGCGGGAGACCGCTGAGGTCGCCAGGAGAGCCCCTATTCGTTCGGACAAATGAATGAGATCTTCTCTCGCGTGCCGAGCGCCCCGGCCCGCGATAAACACCGGCCGGTGCGCCGCGACCAGCGCGTCCGCGAGCGCGCTGACGGCATCGGGGTCAGCGGCGGCCGGTGTCGCGGCGGGGTAGCGGGGCGGGTCGAACGAAGCCGGCGCGGGGGCGGCCTGCACCTCGAGCGGCAGGCTGAGCAGCACCGTCCGCCGCTCGCTGAGCGCCGCGTGGCAGGCGCGGGCCAGCTCGGTTGCGGCCGTGGCGGCGGAGGTCACCCGGTGCGGCTGCGCGCCGACGGCTTGGGCGAGCGCGGACTGGTCGATGTGGAAGTTGGACCGCGGGGCGGTCGCCTCGGCGGCGAGGACCAGCAGCGGCGTGCGGCTCTTCGCCGCCTCGGTGATCCCGGTCATCGCGTTCGTCAGGCCCGGCCCCTGGTGTACCGACAGCACGCCGAGTTCGCCGCTGACCCGCGCGTAAGCGTCGGCCATCACCGCGGCGCCGCCCTCGTGGCGGGCGGCGATGAAGCGCGCGCCCGCCGCGGTCAGCGCGTTAGTCAGGAGGAAGTTCCCGCTGCCCACCACCCCGAACACGGTGCCGACGCCGAATCGCCGCACGAGCGCGGTGCCGACCGCCTCCGCGACCGAGGCGACCGAGGCGACCGAGGCGACTGAGGCCGGCGCGACGCTCACCTCTCTACCAGGGCGAGTACCCGGGCCGGCGAGCCGGAACCGGACACGATCGGCAGCGGGGCCGCGATCACGATCGCGCCCTTGACTGGCAGCCGGTCGAGGTTGCGCAGCTGGGTCAGCCCGTACTTGCCCGCGCCGAGAACGGCCTCGTGGCACGGGAACGCCGGCTCGAAGCCGAAGGCCTGGCCGGCGTCGGTGCCAACGGTCTCCACGCCGAAGCCGAGCAGGTCCGTCCCGGCCAGGTAGCGGGCGGCCGCCGGGGTGACGCCCGGGGTGTGCGCGCCGCTGTCGTCCGCGTTGGCGAACGCGCTCGGGTCATCGCCGCGGGAGCTCCAGCCGGTACGGAACAGCAGCCAGCCGCTGGCCGACAGGGGGCCGTTCCGCTCCTGCCAGTCGTCGAGGTCGGTCACGTCGAGCAGGTAGTCGGGGTTGTCCGTGGCCTGGGCGGTCTTGTCGATGACGACCGCGGGGCCGATCAGCCGGCGCGGCGGGATCCGCGAGACGTCGTCCTGGTCCTTGCCCGTGATCCAGTGGTTCGGCGCGTCCAGGTGAGTGCCGGTGTGCTCACCGGTGCGGAAGTTGTTCCAGTACCAGGCGGGTCCCCTGTCGTCGTACCTGCTGATCTCCTCCAGCTGGAACGGCCACGTCTGGCCGAATTCCGGGGGCAGTTGCAGGATCGGCGTCGCCGCGTGAAGCGGAGACGTGAGATCGACGACCTCGATCGTGCCGTCGATGATCCGCGCTGCGAGCGAGGCGAGGTCGGCCATGGCGGGTTCCCTTTTCTGGTCTTCTGGCTGGACGTTGCGACCGTAGCGGGGGCCGCCAAACCCCGTCAACTTCCCTCCCATCCCGCGAGCCAAAAAGGCGCGACCCGTTGACCCCGCCATTGACACGGGTCTATCATAATGATATCAGTTTTTGATCAGAGTATATCTTTGATCAGAGTATGTAGACGGGTCCGCAATCCCAGGGGAAGCCCGGGGTCTGGGGGACGGGAAGTCTCCCAGGAAGGAAGCGGTCGGATGAGTAGTCACATGACTAGACGAACCGGTGTTGTGTTGCTCGTCGCGGTGGCCTCGATGACCGCGGCGGCGTGCAGTTCGCCCGCGCCGGCGCCGGCGAGCACGGTCTTCCACGGCGCCGCCACGCCGTCCGGGTCCTGGCTGTATCCGAACGGTGACCTGGCCAACACCCGGGACGCCGTCGGTTCGACGATCACGGCGGAGAACGTGTCCAAGCTCAAGGAGGCCTGGTCGTTCAAGCTGACCGGCACGGCCGCAGCCGGGGTTTCCCCCACGGGCTCGTTCGCCGCGGCGCCCGTGGTGGTGGACGGCCTGGTCTATATCCAGGACCTGGACTGCAACGTGTACGCGGTGTCGTTGGCCACCGGCGCGCTGAAGTGGGAGTACACGGTCAACCAGGCGGAGCAGACGGGGCCAGGGCCGAACGGCGTGGCGGTCGCTAACGGCGTGGTCTACGGGGACACGCCGAGCACGGTTTTCGCGCTCAACGCCGCGACAGGCAAGACCGTCTGGGTCGACAGCAGCCTGCTGAGCAGCGGCGACGGGA
>DATMKQ010000207.1:0-2409 GCA_035571275.1 Trebonia sp. | reverse complement strand
CGCGGAAATCCGCGACAAATACGCCAAGCTGACCCACCGCGTCATCACGGCCGAGCGGCAGGCCGCCATCGAGAAAGCCGTCCTCGGCATCGACACTCTCGACGACGTCGCTCAGCTGGCGACCCTGCTCACACCCGCTGTCCACTCGCCGCTCGACTGAAACCCCCGCGGCGATGAGTCGTCTCAGCCGATACGCGCTTTGATGAGGTCGGCGAGCTCCGTCGTCGCCTGGTCACAGGCGGCGGAGTAGCGCGTAAATTGCGGGAACCCATGGGTCAGGCGGACCTGTTGGCGAACGAAGTCGAACCGGTTCTCGCGCAAGGCGCTCACCTCGCCGCGGCGGGCTCCGGTGGTGAACGCGGTCCATAGGTACAGGCCGAACTCCTCGTCCTCGGCCCAGACCAGGTTGAGCAGCCGGGCGGCCTGGTCTGGGGTGGGCGGATCGGGTTCGCGCTTGCGCGGGTGTGGCGGCCTCGCGTTCTTCGCCACGTTGCGGTCAGCCCAGTCGATGGGTTGACGACCATAGCCCGCTTCGCTCACGGCGACGTCCGCTTTGCAAGCGTCACTACACGACTCGCTGGAACGCGCTGATCTGCCGCGATGAGCTGGGCCGTCGTTACCCTTGCTGGCCAGCGCGGAACAGGGCAACGGCCGTGTCGATGCGCCGCTGCCTGGTCTCGGCGGTCTTGGCGGCGGTGATGTTGCCGACGTGATACCGCTGCATGCTGCTGGAGAGCTTGGCGAAGAACGCGCCGGCTTGCTCATCGGCCGCGAGCGTGGCGGCGAAGCCGGCCGGAAGGGGCACTTCCCGCGGGGTGTCTGCGACGGATGCAGGGCTTGCCAGGGTCACGAGGCATGCTCGCTCGGGTATCGAACCCGCGACCGGCGATGCGCTGTTTCACCGACATGAGGTGCCGACGTAACGGACAGGCGTAAAGCCCGCTGCTACCCACTCATCTGCGGACAGGGTCGAGCCACCGCGGGCACAGCAGGACCTCGGCCATGCCGACTGGTCAATCAGCAGCCGTGGACTCTGCCAGCCCAGGGCGGAGGCTGCCGGTAAGCCCGTCACGGAGAGCAACCTGAGCCTTTGCATGCCCACGCAAGTACCCGCCCAATTGCACGTCCTGGCCGCTGACTGGATAGTCGTCCAAGGCGCGCGAGAACGAATGTTCTGTCTCGCCGCCGCGCCGGCTCCGTGTGCATGCTCAAGATCGCTGGCCCGCTAGCTACAACGATTGCATAGGCCATCGCATCAATGGCACTCGCGGCGCTGGGATTATCGAGCGACCCGGTCCGCGGCCGATGCACCCATGTTCCTGATCCTGCTAATGTGCGTAAAGTTGCTAACGTTAGGTGCCTGGCCGACTTCGGCGCCTGCGGAGTCTCGTGTTGGAGCTTCGTGCCGATGTCGGCGCGCAGGGTCACCTTGGAGATCTTCCCGACCTGGGTGCGCGGCAGCGCGTCGGTGAGCTCGAGGCGTTCGGGCCACTTGTACTTGGCCAGGCCCTCGGCTTCCAGGTATGCGCAGATGCCGGCGAGTGTCGGCGGGTTCTGCGGGTCCCGGGCCACGACGTAGGCGCAGCCGCGCTCGCCCAGTCTGGGGTCGGGCATGCCGACCAGGGCGATCTCGGCAACGGCGGGGTGGCCCGCGATCAGGAGCTCGACCTCTTCGGCGTTGACTTTCTCGCCGCCGCGGTCGATGAGGTCCTTGATGCGGCCCTCGATCGAGTAGCTCAGCGTCCCTGCGTATCTGCGTGCTCGTACGAGGTCGCCGGAACGGTAGAAGCCCTCGGCGGTGAAGGCGTCGCGGTCGCGGTCCGGCGCATCGAGGTACCCGCGGATGGTGTAGGGTCCGCGCGCGGCTAGTTCTCCGGTCTCGCCCTCGGCGACCTCGACGTCCGTGCCGGGCCGGAGCACCCGGAGTTCATCGAGGGGCGAGATGGGGACTCCGACGGTCTCGGCCCGCAGGCCGTCGGGCGCGTCAGGCGGGGTGAACAAGAAGAGCCCCTCGCTCATGCCGAAGGCCTGGGTGACGTGGACGCCCCGTCCGGTCAGCTCGTCGAAGACCGGGCGGGGGACGCGCGCGGCCGTCAGTACCCAGGTGCCGAGGCGGGCGACGGCATGGTCGAAGGCCGGGTGCGACAGGTATTCCCTGGCCAGTCCCGGCGGGCTCATGGTCCAGGTGGCGCCGTGCTCGGCCATCAGCGGGAGCATGACGTCGGCGGCGGGAGTCGCGAGGAGCAGCGCGGCGCCTGCACCGTGGGCGGCATGCAGCCCGTTGGCGAGCGCTGCGTTGTGGGCGAGCGGGAGCCCGAAGGCGAGCACGCTGCGCTCGGTGTGGCCCCACCAACTGGCGGTCAGGTCGGCGTTGCAGCGGTACTCGGCGTGCAGCCGGGGGATGATCTT
>DATMKQ010000206.1:0-18276 GCA_035571275.1 Trebonia sp. | reverse complement strand
GGGGTGAAGCAGGGTTGAAGCGGGGGTGAAGCACGCTAGCCGGCGCGGACGCGCTCGGCTTCGGGGCGGGACATGCCGCGGTCGGTGAGGACCTGGTCGATGAGGCCGTAGTCCAGGGCCGCCTGGGCGGTGAAGATGCGGTCCCGGTCGGTGTCCGTGCGCAGGGCCTGCACCGTCTGGCCGGTATGCCTGGACAGGATCGTCTCCATCTCGGCGCGCAGCCGTACCACCTCGTCGGCCTGCAGGATCAGGTCAGGAATCGCGCCCTGGCCGCGCGCGGCGGGCTGGTGCAGCACGACCCGGGCGTGTGGCAGCATGGCTCGCCGCCCAGGCGCCCCGGCGGCGAGCAGCACCGCCCCGGCGGCGATCGCCTGGCCGACACACGTCGTGCAGACCGGGGTCTGGATGTACTGCATGGTGTCGTATACGGCCAGCATCGAGGTGATGTCGCCGCCTTCACAGTTGATGTACAGGTTGATCTCCTGGTCGGGGCTGCGCGCTTCCAGGACGAATAGCTGCGCGATGAGCGCATTCGCCACCCCAGGGTCGATCGCGGTGCCCAGGTAGACGATCCGCTCGGTGAGCAGGTGCGAGTAGACGTCCATGATGCGGTCGCCGCGCGGGTGCTCGGCGATGACGTTGGGAATCGTGTACGTGCTCATGATCCATTCCCCACTCGAAGGCCGAACGGCCGCTTCTTTGACGGCATCACCTGGGTGAACGTCTCGGCGATGGCGTCGACGAACCCGTAGTCGCGCGCCTGCGCGGCGCTGTACCAGTGGTCGTGCGTGGAGTCCTCGAAGATGCGTTCAAGCGGCTGGCCGGTGTCTTCCGCGATGATGCCCAGCACCGTATCCCTGGTGTACCGCAGGTCGTTGGCCTGGAGTTCGACCTCCACCGCCGACCCGCCGATGCCGGCCGAGCCCTGGTGCATGAGGATCCGCGAATGGGGCAGCGCGAACCGCTTGCCCTTGGCGCCCGCCGACAGCAGGAACTGTCCGGCGCTGCACGCGATCCCGAATGCCAGCGTCGCCACGTCACACGGCACCAGCCGCATCAGATCGCGGATCGCCAGCATCGCGGGCACGGAACCGCCAGGGGAGTGGATCCACAGCGCGATGTCGGCCTCGGGATCCTCGTCGGCGAGCGTAAGGAGTTGCGTCGCCAGCAGCGTTCCGTTGTCGTCGTCGAGGACCCCGTCGAGAACGAGAATCCGTCGCTGGAGCAGGGAAAGCCGGAACCGTTCGGTAAAAGATAGGGTTTTTTCTTCCTGAGCCATGCATCCAGCGTGCGTGACGGTCGACGGGTTTGGCGCGCCGTGCTGCTGTGGGCAGATCAGCCCACAGCAGCGGACTCAGCTTCTCTTAGAACGCGTGCGCTGCTTCGGCACGTGCTCGATCACCGCGTCTGGGCCGGGATAGACCAGCCCGGTGTGACCGTCCTCGAAGCGGACGAGGTAGGGCGGTTCCCCCTTGTCGCCGTGCACCTCGACGATCTCGCCGTGCCTGTCCGCGTGCCCGACGACGTGGCCGTGAATGCAGATCTTGTCGCCGATGGTCGCTTCCATGCAGTGCCCCCTCCGCGTGCAGGTGTGCTGCTTAGCCCAAGCCTCGCATGCCATCACGGGTGGTGACCAGCGGCCAAACGCGGATTAATCGGGCCAGTGCCGGGCCTGCTCGACGACTTCGCCGGCGGCGAGCAGGCGGTCCTCGCCGTTGCCGGGCCCGATCAGCTGCAGGCTCGCGGGCACCGGCCCGTCGGCCGGGACAGGCAGCGCGAGCGCCGGGACTCCGGCCGCGTTGACCAGCGAGTTCAGGCCGCGGATGCGAGTCATTTCCGCCGCGTCCTCGAGAAGAGAAGGAAAGCCAAGCAGCGTCGGCGCGGCGAGAAGCTCTACCCGTTCCCAGAGGTCGTCCAGGGTGTCCTTCCAGTCGGCGGTCCGCTGGCGGGCGGCGGCCAGCCGCGCCGGGCCGATCTCGCTGCCCCACAGCAAGCGGTCGCGGACGGCGGGGTCGATCCCGTCCGGCGCGGACCTGACGAGCTCGGCGTTGGCCGCCCACGCCTCGGCTTCGAGGATCACGAGCGACGCCGCGAGGAACTCGGCCAACTCCGGGATCACCAGGGTCTGCACTTCGAAGCCGGCCGCGAGCAGTGCGGCGTCGATCGCCTCGCTGATCGCGGGGTCGGCGTCGATCGCCAGCCTGCCGACGGTGCGCGGCGCTTGTGCCGCGGGGGTGAATCCAGGTTCGAGCAGCGCCATCCCGGCGGCTAGGCCCGCGACGGTCCGGGCCATCGGACCCACCGTGTCCAGGCTCGGCGCAAGCGGGCGCACGCCGTCAAGCGGGATGCGGCCCCACGTTGTCTTCAGCCCGGCGATGCCGCAGCACGCGGCGGGGATGCGGATCGATCCGCCGGTGTCCGTCCCGTACGCGATGTCCGCCTCCTCCGCGGCAACGGCGGTGGCTGAGCCGCTCGAGGATCCGCCGGGCACCCGGCGCGGGTCGAGCGGGTTGACCGGGGCGCCGAAGGCGCTGTTCATCCCGGTGATGCCGAAGGCGAGCTCGTGCAGGTTAGTCTTGCCCGCGAAGCGCGCATGCCCCATGTCGATGGCGGCCCGCAGGCCGGCCAGGCACTGAGCGTCCCTGTCTGCGGGCGCGGCGGCATCGGCGACCGCGCGGCAGCCCGCGGTCGTCGGCAGGCCGGCCACGTCGATCAGGTCTTTCACCGCGATCCGCGGACCGGTGCCTGCGCCGGTTTCCTTGCTGATCCAGGTTGACACGCCGGACAGCGTACCGGGCGGCGGCCGCGGGCGGTCAGCGGGTCAGCGGGTCAGCGGGCCGGGGGGCAGCAGGACGACGGCCATGAACCGGCCGCAGGGCCGGGCGGCCCGGTCGGAGAAGAAATCAGTCGTCGACGTCAGCGTGTCCACGCCCATCGGGTGCACGTTCGCGGCTGCCACCCCAGCGTCGCGCAACTGGATGTGCAGCGCGGCCACCAGGTCGAACGTGCAATGTCCCGGCCGGGTGGGAGTGAGCAAGGCGGCGGTCCCGGCCGCCTCGCCGAACGCCGCCGTGACCTGTGCCGCCTCGGCGTTCCCGATCTCGTAGCTGTCCGCGCCGATCGCCGGCCCGATGCCCGCCAGCAGGTCATCAGGACGGCAGCCGAACGCCTGTTCCATCGTCCGCACGGCCGCGGGCAGCGTCCCGAGCACCGCGCCGCGCCGCCCGCAGTGCGCCACGCCCACGGCGCGCCGCACCGGGTCGTACAGCACCACCGGGGCGCAGTCGGCCACGATCGTGGCCAGCGCGACCCCGGGAACGCTTGTGACCATCGCGTCGGTATCGGGCAGCGCCGCCCGCGCGTCCGCCGCGCCGTCATGTCCGCGCCCGGCGAGCGCCGCGTCGATCACCGCGACGCGGGCGCCGTGCTGCTGGTCCGCCACGGTGAGCCGGTCCACGCCGAGCGCGGCGCAGAGCCGGCGACGGTTCTCGAGCACGGCCTCGTGATCGTCTCCCACGTGGTCCCCGAGGTTCAGGCTCGCGTAGGCGCCCGCGCTCACCCCGCCGTGCCGAGTGCTTACCACCGCGGTCACCCCGTCCCCATGGAACGGGAACACCCGCAGCGTGACGGTAGAAAGGCCAGCCGATGCCACGCCGCCAACTCTAGATGCCGGTCCTCCTAGCCGCCCGGGTTGTACCAGGTCTCGCCTTCTGGCAGCAGCGCTGTCGCGTCCGGGCCCCAGCTTCCGCGGGGATAGCGGATCACCTGGCCCACGTGGCCGAGGATGGGGTCGACGACCTCCCAGGCGGCTTCGACCGCGTCCTCCTGCGCGAACAGCCAGCGCTCGCCGTCGAGCGCCGCGCCGATCAGCCGGTCGTAGGGACGCATGTCCGCGCCTGGATGCTCGGCGAAGACAAGCTCCTGCACCTCCGGCTGCCATCCGGCGCCCGGCTTCTTCCCGACCAGCGTCAGCGACGCGCGGGTCTCCGGGTAGACCCGGAACCGCAGCCCGTTGTCCGCCGCCTGATCGCCGAGCCCGAACGCGTCGTGCGGCGGCCGCTTGAACCTGATGCTTACCTCGGTCGCCGTGACTGGCAGGCACTTGCCCGCCCGGATCAGGATCGGCACGCCCTCCCAGCGCCACGAGTCGGCGGCGAGCCGGACCGCCACGAACGTCTCGGTGGTCGAGCCGGGGGCGACCCCCGCGACGGACAGGTACCCGTCGTACTGGCCCTTCACGACGCCGGCCGGGACAAGTGGCCGCAGCGCGCCGAGCACCTGCGACTTCGAGGCGATCCACGAGTTGAGCCCGGTGCCGTCCGGCGGGTCGGCGAGCACGGTGGCCAGCACCTGGAGCAGGTGGTTCTGCAGCACGTCCCTGATCGCGCCGTTCTTGTCATAGAAGCTGCCCCGGTCGGCGACGTCGAAGGCCTCCGCCATCGTGATCTGGATGGACCGCACATGGTTCCTGTTCAGCAGCGGCTCGATGACCGAGTTCGCGAACCGGGCGAACATCAGGCTCTCCACCGGGTCCAGGCCGAGCCAGTGGTCGACCCGGTAAACCGCTTCCTCGGGGAAGAACTTGTGGATGGTCGCGTTGAGCGCCCGCGCGCTCTCCAGGTCGTTGCCGAACGGCTTCTCCACCATCACGCGCGAACCCGCGGCGCGGTTGGCGCCGGAGATACCCTCCGCGATCCGCCCGAACAGCGCGGGCGGCACCTCCAGGTAGTACAGCATCCGCTTCGCGGGACCAAGCTCGTCGGACATCGCGGCGTACGTCGCCGGGTCGCCCAGGTCCCCGTCGACGTAACGCAGCAGATCAAGCATCTTGACCGCGGCCGGGCTGGCCGGGTCCATGTTGTTCAGCTTGAGGGACGCCGCCGCGTAGTCGCGGAACTGCGGCAGTCCCCAGCCGCTCTTGGCCACTCCGATGACGGGAACGGTGAGCACGCCGCGCTCGACCAGCCCGACCAGGGCGGGGAAAGTTTCTAGTTTCGCGAGATCGCCGGTAGCGCCGAAGATCACCAGCGCGTCGACTTGGTCAGCAGCCATATCACCCCATACTGCCAGTCTCGCGCCGGCTCAAACGCCGGTCTGACATCATCGGACTGTTCTAGCGAATGGGGTGATCATGGACAGGTACCCGAACATCAGCGATCACGGCCTGATCGGCGACCTGCAGACCGCCGCGCTTGTCGCCACCGACGGCACCATTGACTGGTACTGCTGCCCGCGGTTCGACTCGCCGAGCGTGTTCGCGTCGATCCTCGACGCCGACCGGGGCGGGTACTTCCGTGTCGCGCCCGACCGGGACGACTACGTCAGCAGGCAGCTCTACTTCCCGGACACCGCGGTGCTTATCACCCGGTTCCTGACTCCGGACGGGGTCGGCGAAGTGCACGACTTCATGCCCATCGCGGGCAAGACCGCGACCGACAGGCACCGCCTCGTCAGGCAGGTTCGGGTGGTCCGCGGCACGATGCGATTCGTGGTCGACCTACAGCCGCGTTTCGACTATGCCCGGGCAACGCACACGGCACAGATCACCGAAGACGGAGCGGCGTTCGCGGCCGAGGGGTTCACGGCCGTGGGATCCAAGACGCCCGGCGCCAGCGGAGCGCAGCTGAGCCTGCACTTCGCCGGCCCGGCGCAAACCTCGCTCGAAGATCAGGGAGTGACGCTTGAGGCCAGTGGCGACGGAGTGCGTGCCACTCGCACGCTGCGCGCCGGCCAGCGCTGGGGCATGGTGCTCGAGTCGATGTGCGCCGAGCCGCGCCGCCTGCGCTCAGACGACATCCAGCGGCTGCTCGAAGAGACCACCCACTTCTGGCGGGACTGGGTGAACAAGTCCAGCTACCGTGGCCGCTGGCGCGAGATGGTCCTGCGCTCGGCGATAACGCTCAAGCTGATGACCTACGCGCCGACCGGCGGCCTGGTGGCGGCGCCCACCGCCGCTCTGCCCGAGCAGACGGGCGGCGAGCGGAACTGGGACTACCGGTACACCTGGATCAGGGACGGCTCGTTCTCCATTTACGCCCTGCTCGGCTTGGGATTCACCGACGAGGCCGAGGCCTTCTCCGGCTGGCTCCGCGACCGCGCGAGCGAGCAGGCGGGCGACAAATCGGGCCCGCTCAAGATCATGTACCGGGTCGACGGCACGTCCGACCTGACAGAGGAGACGCTGGACCACTTCGAGGGCTGGCGCGGCTCCCGCCCGGTGCGGATCGGCAACGGCGCCGCTGACCAGCTTCAGCTGGACATCTACGGCGAGGCGATGGACGCGATCTACCTCGCTGACCGTAGGGGAGTGCAGGTCACTTACCAGAGCTGGCTGGAGCTCGCGTCGTTCATCGACTGGCTATGCGAGCACTGGGACCAGCCGGATGAGGGAATCTGGGAGACCCGCGGCGGCCGCCAGAACTTCGTCTACGCGCGAATCCAGACCTGGGTCGCACTCGACCGCGCGATCAAGATGGCCACGACTCGCGGCCGTCCCGCTGAGCTGCAGCGCTGGATAACCGAGCGGGATGCCGTCTACCGCGAGGTTTTCACCCAGGGCTGGAACCCCAAGGTCCGCGGTTTCACGCAACACTACGGCAGCGATGTGCTTGACTCCTCGCTGCTGATGATGCCGCTGCAGGGGTTCGTCGCGCCGCGCGACCCGATGTGGCTGTCCACGCTGGACGCGATCGACAAAGAACTCGTCTCCGACAGCCTCGTCTACCGGTACAACCCGAGCGCCTCACCGGACGGCCTCGCCGGAAACGAGGGCACGTTCTCGCTGTGCACGTTCTGGTACGTGGACGCGCTCGCCCGCGCGGGCAGGCTCGATGAGGCCAGGCTGACGTTCGAGAAGATGCACACCTACGCCAACCACCTCGGGTTGTACTCGGAAGAGATCGGCGCCACCGGCGACCAGCTCGGCAACTTCCCCCAGGCATTCAGCCACCTGGCGCTGATCAGCGCCGCGGTCAACCTGGACTACCAGCTCGACCACGGCGCCGGGGTCATGCCCGACGGATGAGCAAGCACGCTCTCAGGATGCGACGGCCGGGATCGGCTTGGTGCCGGCCAGCAGGATGCGGTGCATCACGCGGAGCTGTCCCTGGTAGTCGTTGACCGCGAAGTGCCACACCTGGCGGTTGTCCCAGAACGCGATCGATCCAGGCGCCCAGTTGAACCTGGTCACGAACTCCGGGCGCACGCCGAACTCGTAGAGGTACCTCAGCAGCGGCAGGCTCTCCCTGCGGGTCCAGCCCTCGAATCGCATCGTGAACTCCGGGTTCACGTATAGCACGCTGCGGCCCGTCTCCGGTATGAGCCGGACCACCGGGTGCACCGGCCCTTCGGCCGCGTCGTATTCGGCGATCGACGGCTCGGGCGGGTCGGTCTGCCCGTAGCTCAGGCCGAGTTTGCGCACGTTGGAGTGGATCGCCCGCAGCCCGAGCAGGGTTGACCGCAGCCCGGCGGACAGCGCCTCGAAGGTCGGCCCCATCCCGGCCCACTGGGTGTCGCCACCCCACGGCGGGATCTCTTCTGCGAACAGGATCGTGCCGATCGGCGGCTCGTCGAAGCACGTCATGTCGGTGTGCCAGCCCTCGCCGATGGCCCGGGTCTGTTCGGGCTCTTTGCGCAGTTCTTGCTTCACCCGGATCTCGCCGAACCGCCGGGCGAAGTTCTCCCGCTGCTCGGCGTCCAGGTGCTGGTCGCGGAAGAAGATGACGCCGTGTTGGGCCCAGGCTTGCCGAATCGCCTCGTAGGTCTCGTCTGGGTAGTCGCGGGTCAGGTCGAGCCCGCGGAGCTCCGCGCCGATCAGGCCGCCGGTCTTGTGCACTTCGGGCAGCGTCGCCGTCTCCATGAGGAACATCATGGGCGCAGATCGGGCCGGGCGAAATACGTGCGGGCAACAGCAGTCCGGCGCCCGGACACGCGGATGAGCACAAAAGGGACGCGGGCTTCGGGCCGGACGGGGCCGGACCTGCTTTCTGTCCGGTTTCCTGCCAGATGAGTAGATCGCGGACCGCCGGGTACAGTGAATTCAACGCCAGGGGGTATCGACGATTTCTGCGCTCGCCAGACGGACCAGGACCGTCGCCTTCTATGTGCTCACCTTTCTCATCGTCGCGGCCGGCTCGATCTGGCTGGCGCTCCGGGTAACGCCGCTGCAGACGGTGTCCGCCGCTGGTCAGACGGCCCAGGTAGGCGCGACCTTGCCGAACGCGAGCCTCAAGGGTCCCGGTGAGCTCGATCTGTTCGGGCAGGTGATGGGGACCAGGGCGCAGTTCACCGGCCCGATCAGGCCGAAGCTCGCGCTCGAGCACATCACGATCGACCCGCAGGTGGTCCAGATGCTGCGCAGCGAGGGACCGCAGAGGGTCGAGCTCACCCTCAGCCAGCAGCTCGCATCGGGCTGGGAGCGGTACTTCCTGTGGGAGACGCTGATCGCGGCCGGGTTCGCCGCGATCCCTCTGGTCGCCGTCGCGGCGGTGCGCAAGAGGCCGGCGGTATGGAAGATGCTCGCGGGCGGTCTCGCGGTGGTGATCGCGGTGAACGTCGGTGGCATCGTCGTGACCGCGTCCGGCACGCCGAAGGTGCTGCGCAGCGTCAAGACGCTAGACGATCTGGTCGGCGTTGACCCGCTCACCGAGCCGGCGCCCGTCGGCAAGCCTCAGCCCGGCGTGCAGGCGGTGGTGATCGGTGACTCGACCGCGGCTGGCTGGGGCCTGCCCTGGGGACCGAACCCGAGCGATCTCGACAAGGCGTGCGGTCGCTCGCCCGACGCCTACGCCAGTGACCTGGCCGCCGCCAACGACTGGAATGTGCTGAACCTGGCCTGCGGCAGCGCGACCATCCTGAACGGCCTGATCGGGCCCGAGGTGCTCTATGACGGCGAGATCGCGCCGCCGCAGCTACCGCTGGCCGAAGCGGCCACGCACGCCAAGGTGATAATCGTCAGCGTCGGCGCGGACGACCTTTCCTGGTCAGTGATGACCCGGCTGTGTGCGGCCACCACGGTGTGCAACGATAAAGTGTCTTCGGCTTACTTTGGCCAGTTGCTCGACGCGTTCACGCGCAACTATTACGAGTTGCTCGGCGACCTGGTGAAGCTGCCGGGGCATCCGGCGGTGCTTATCAACGAGTACTACTCGCCATTCGGGTCATCGATCGGCTGCCTGCGCGGGTACGGAATGACCCCGGACAAGGAGAAGGTACTGCTGTCCAGGCTCGGCCAGCTGAACACGGTGCTGGCACAAGGCGCCGCCTCCTTCGGGTTCGGAGTCGCCGACCCGCGGTACCAGGGGCACGAACTGTGTACGAGCGATCCGTATGTTCAGGGGCCTACCGACCCGGCGCCACTGCATCCGAACGCGGCCGGCGAACTGGCGGTCGCGCTCGCGGACGAGCAGGCCTTCCCCGCGCTCTCGCCGGCACCGGTAGTGCTCCCCGCTACCTCGCCGTCACCCAGCACCTCGCCCGCCCTCGGCTAACCGAAGCCATTGGCTAATCCACGGCAATTGCGGGCCGCTGTTGCCGCGTAGCGGCGCTTTTTGTGCCAGATGTGGCACAGCTGTCGGAAAATAATCGCAGCATATGTGGCATTGACCGCGCGGCGGCGACCCGGATCCACGGTAGCAGCTCTTTTAACGCGATCAGCCGGCTTAGGGAGAACTGTTATCCCGCTACCGATCAATACGACAATGTGATGTACTACGTTGTCAAGAGTGTTGCCGGCCGGATGACCGCGGCCTAACGGCGAAGATCGACGAAGAAAACTTCCCGAGGAGTTTCAGGAGGGTTCAGCGGATGAACTGTCCTCAGTGTCAGACACCGAGTCAACAGGATTCGGCATTCTGCGCGAATTGCGGAACGCGGCTTGTGCCCGCGGCGGCCTCAGCACAATCCGGCGGTTACATGCCGCAAGCCGGGCAAAGCACGCCAGCCGGACAAGGCGCGCCCGTCGGCTACGGCGCGCCAACCGGGTACGGCCAGGACGTCCAGGACGTCCAGGACGTCCAGGGTGGCCAGGACGTCCAGGGTGGCCAGGCGCCGCCAACCGGCCAGTACCCTCCGGCGGGCCAGTACCCGCCACCTAGCCAGTATTCGTCCGCCGGTCAGTACCCGCCAGCCGGTCAGTACCCGCCAGCGGGCCAGTACCCGCCAGCGGGCCAGTACCCGCCAGTCGGCCAGCAGCCGCCCGTTGGTTATCCCCAAGGCGGCGGGCAATACCAGCCTCAGCCCCCGCGGTCGCCGAGCTCTGTCGGCCCGTTCCAGTTCGACCTCAGCCGGCTGACCAGAGCGGACCGGATCGTCGGTGTGGCGACCCTGGTCACGATGATCTCGATCTGGCTGCCGTGGTTCAGCGTCAGCGGTTTCGGCGAGAGGGGGACAGGAAGCGGGACGGACGCGCACGGCTGGCTGTGGCTGGTGTTCGTGCTGGGCTTGCTGATCCTCGCTTACCTCGTCATGCGCGCCGGCTGGGACGAACCCCCGGTCCGCGTGCCAGTCGCGCACGAGCCGCTGCTCATCGCCGCCACCGGCCTGCAGTTGCTGCTCGTGCTTATCGGGTTCTTCGACATGCCGAGCAACGATGGCATCGCGGGCATCTCGATCGGATGGGCGTGGGGGGCTTTCATCGGGCTGCTCGCGGCGATCGTGGCCGCCGCCCCGGTCATCGTGCCCTGGGCGCGCTCCTACTGGGAGAGCCGCCGAGGGACCGTCTGAGCGGCGTCAGCCGACGACGCGGCCGGCCGGCGGATCCTGCGTAGCAGGCCGGCCAGCGTCGCCAGGCACGCGATGCTGAGCAGGCCGTAGGGGACGAGATCCGAGGTTGCCTGGGCCAGCGCTCCGCTGCCCGCCGCGGCGATCGCCTGACCCGCCGCCCACGCGAGATTGGCCAGCGCGAAGGCGATGCCCTGGTTGAGCTCCGAATGCTGGGCGCCCTCACTGACCATGGCCGAGGCCGGCGCGAACAGCGAGCCGTAGAACGGCGTCCCGGCGATAAGGAGCCCCATCAGCAGCGGCAGCCCGGTCGTCACGGGAATCAGGATGCTCACCGCCGTGCCCACGGCAAGAGACGCCAGCACCGGCACGGACGCGCCGTACCTGTCGGACAGACGGCCCGCGACGGGAGATAGCCCCGACTCGATCAGCGCCGCGCACAGGAACGTCGCGGCGATGATCGTGCCGGACGCGCCCAGCCGGGCGAGCCGCAGCGGCCCGAGCACGTCGACCACGCCGAACGCGATCCCCGCCAGGGCCGTCAGCCACATGCCCATGGCAAGCTGGGGGCCGCGCAGCGCCGGCAGCGCCGCCCGTAGTCGCTGCGGGGCAGAGCGTTCGGCGGCCGGCACCGTGAACGCGGCGACGATCAGCAAGGCGCCGGCGACGGAAGCCGCGGAGAACGCCGGGCCGCTGCCGACCTCGTTCGCGATCGCCCCGACGACCGGGCCGAACAGCGCGCCGACCACCGCCGCCCCCAGGGCCGTGCCAAGGAGTTCGCCGCGCCGCTGCGCGGGGGCCGCGGTGGCCAGCCAGGCCAGTCCCGCCGACCATGTGCACGCGCCGCCGACGCCCTGGATGAACCTGGCCGTGTCGAGCACGACGGAGGCGTCCGCCCAGCCGAAGACCAGCGTGGCCACGCTCATCAGCGTGAGGCCGAGCAGCAGCGTCGCGCGGGCGCCGTACCGCGCGACGAGCACCCCGCTCGGCAGCGAGCCGACCAGCGTTCCCGCCGGGTAAGCGGCGATGAGCAGCCCGGCCCCCGCCTTGGACAGTCCGGCCACAGCCGTGTAGTGCGGCAGCAGCGGCGTCAGCGCGGAGAAGAACACAGTGTCGACCGCGACGATGGCGCACACGAACGCCAGCAGTCGCCGCAGCGGAGGATCTAGGCTCAGCCGGTCTTGCCTTCCAGAGCGCGGCGGGTAAGGACGCGGGCCAGGTGCTCGCGGTAGGACTTGTCCGCGTGGAAGTCGCTGCCGGCGGAGGTACCCTCCACGGCGCGCAAGGCGGCCTCCGCCGCTGGCGCACCGGCGCGCAGCGCCTCCTCGACTCCCAGTGCCCGGATCGGGGTGACGCCCATGCTGGCGAGGGCGACCCGGCCGTCGTAGGCGGCGACGCCGACGATCGCCCAGTCGTTGGCTCGCCTGACGAACTTCTGATAGCCCCAGGGCACCGAGCCACCGCGTGGCACGCGAACCGCGGTCAGCAGCTCGTCCGGCTCGAGCACCGACTCGAAGAAGCCGGTGAAGAATTCGTCCGCCGGCACCGTCCGCACCCCGGACGGCCCGGTGATTTCTAGTGATCCGCCGAGCGCGACAAGGGTCATCGGCAGGTCGGCGGCCGGGTCGGAGTGCGCCAGCGAACCGCCGATCGTGCCGCGGTGCCTGATCTGCGGGTCGCCGACCTGGGCGGCGGCGTGCGCGAGCAGCGGGACCTCCGCCCGCACGAGGCCGGAGGACACGATGTCCGCATACCTGGTCGTCGCGCCGATGACAAGCTCGTCGCCGTCGGCCCGGATGCCCGCGAGTTCGCCGATCCTCGCGATGTCGATGAGCATCGCGGGCGTGGCGAGACGCAGCTTCATCATCGGCAGCAGCGAATGCCCGCCGGCCAGCAGTTTCGCGTCCTCGCCGTGCTCGGCAAGCAGCTCCAGGGCCTGCGAGACGGAGTCGGCCATCTCGTATTCGAACTGCGCGGGGATCACGCGCCCACCCCCGTCTCGGCGTCCTCGGATGGCTGTGACAGGGCCTCGGCGGCGGCGAGCACCGCGCGGACGATGTTGTGATAGCCGGTGCACCGGCAGAAGTTGCCCTCGAGCCCCTCGCGGACCTGCTGCTCGCTCGGGTGCGGGTTCTCCGCGAGCAGGCTGGTCGCCGCCATCACCATGCCTGGGGTGCAGAAACCGCACTGTAGCCCGTGGTTCTGGCGGAACGCCCGCTGGATGACGCTCATCGTGCCGTCCTCGTCGACGAGACCTTCGGCGGTCGTCACCGAACGGCCGTTCGCCTGCACGGCGAGCACTGTGCAGGACTTGACCGACTCCTCGTCGAGCAGGACCGTGCAGGCGCCACACGACGTGGTATCGCAGCCGATGTTCGCGGCCCGCAGGCCGCAAACCTCTCGCAGGTAGTGGATGAGCAGCAGTCGCGGCTCGACTTCGTCGCTGCGCGTGGTCCCGTTGACCGTGAGCTTGATCTCCATAATCGGATCTGGCCTCCTCTACCTGTTGGCCGCTTGGATGGCGCGCCACACCCGCTGCGGAGACGTGGGCATGTCGATGTGCCTGACGCCGAGGTGCGACACGGCGTCGATCACCGCGTTCTGCACGGCGGGGGTGGACCCGATGGACCCGGCCTCGCCGATGCCCTTGGCGCCGAGGGGGTTGTACGACGTCGGCGTCTCCATGTCGACCAGCTCGAAGCTCGGCACCTCGGTCGCCGACAGGAACGGGTAGTCCGCGAACGTCGCGGTCATCGGGTTGCCGTCGTCGTCGTAGACGAACTCCTCGAGGAACGCCTGCGCGGCGCCCTGAGCGATCCCGCCGTGCCGCTGGCCCTCGGCGAGCAGCGGGTTCATGACGGTGCCCGCGTCGTCGACGGTTATGACCCGGCGCAGGAACACCTTGCCTGTCTCGGTGTCGACCTCGACGACGGCCACGTGCGAGCCGAACGGGAACGTCGGGCCCGGCGACGTGAACACGCTGCGCACGAACAGCCGCTCGGATTCGGCGAGGCTGCTGAGCGGCACCGAGACGTCCGGGTCGCCCTTCACCGCGAAGGCGCTCGCGGAAGTATCGAAGACCAGGTCCGACGGGCTGGCCTCCAGCGTCGCCGCGGCGCGCTCGCGCGCCACGTCGAGCAGTTCGCGGGACGCCTGCTGGACCGCCGCGCCACCGAGTTGCAGCGAGCGGGACCCGCCGGTGCCGCCGCCGCGCGGCACCAGGTCGGTGTCGCCCCACTTGACCGTGATCTTCTCGATCGGGATGCCTAGCTCCTCACTGGCTAGCATCGCCCACACGGTCTGATGGCCCTGGCCGTGCGGCGAGGTGCCGGTGAGGATGGTGGCGGTACCGTCCGGGTGCACCTCGACGGTGCCGTTCTCGTTGGGGCCGCCCGCCTCGCCGCCTGGGCCGGTGATCTCGACATAGGAGGACAAGCCGATGCCCAGCTGGAGCGTGTCGCCGCCGCGACGGCGCTTCGCCTGCTCGGCACGGAGCTCGTCGTAGTCGGCGACCGCCAGCACCTTCTCAAGGGCGGTCGGGTAATCACCCGAGTCGTACACCGCGCCGAACGCGGTCTTGTGCGGCTCGGTGAACTTAGGCAGCAGGTTCTTGCGCCGCACGTCGGCCGGGTCGACCCCGGCCGCGGCGGCGAACAGGTCCATGGCCCGGTCCACCGCGGCCGCGGCTTCCGGACGCCCGGCGCCGCGGTAGGCGCCGACCGGCGTCGTGTTGGTCACCACGGAGGTGGACCACGACTCGGCGCGCGGGATGTCGTACGGGCCCGGCGTCATCAGGATCGTCAGCGAGGGCAGGAAGGCACCCGCCTTCGGGTAGGCACCGCAGTCCTGGAGGATCTCGATCCGGTAGGCGAGGACGGTGCCGTCCTTCGTCCCGCCGATGGTGATCTTCTGCTCCTGCGCCCGGCCGTGCGGCATCACGAGCAGGTTCTCGTTCCTGGTCTCCGACCACCGCACCGGGCGGCCGAGTTGTTTCGCGATCCAGCAGATGACCGCGTGCTCGGAGTCCGCGCCGAATTTCGCGCCGAACGCACCGCCCACGTCAGGCGTGATGATCCGCAGACCGTCAGGCTTCAGCCCGAGCATTCCCATGATGGCGCCCTTGGTGCCTTGCGCACCCTGGTTCGGGATCCAGGCGGTCAGCCGCCCGTCCTCGCCCCAGACCGCCGCGCCGGACCGGCTCTCCATCGGGGCGGGCGCCACGCGCTGGTTCTGGATGACCTCGGACACGACAACCTCGCAGCCCTCGAAGAGGTCGGGGTTGCTGCCGCTCTCGTCGCCGAACTTGACGACGACGTTCGTCCCGGCATCAGGGAACAGCAGCCCGCGCTCGCCGGTGAGCGCCTGGTGCATGGTGGCGACCGCGGGCAGGATCTCGTAGTCGACGTCCACCAGTTCGATGGCGTCCTCGCCCTGGTACATCTCCTCGGTGACCACGGCCGCGACCGGCTCGCCGACGAACCGCACGACGTCGGTGGCGAGCAGCGGCTGGAGCATCTGCTGGTTCATGTTCGGCATCATCGGCTTGACCGCGCCGATGCCGGCGTCGGTCAGGTCCTTTCCTGTGTACACGGCGACCACCCCGTCGGCGTCCGCCGCCGCGCTCGTGTCGATGCCGTTGATCCGCGCGTGCGCGACCGTCGACCGGACGAAATGCACGTAACGGGCGCCAGCCAGCCGCTCGTCCTGGAGGTCCTCGGTGTACACGGCTCCCGTGGTGAGGAAGCCTGGATCTTCGGTCCGCAGGACCCGGGTCCCTAGTATGCTCACGCCCTCTTAGCTCCTCTGCAGCCCTCGCGAGCTCGGGTGATCTTGACAAACGATACTTTCCTGGACAGGGTCCCAAGGTCAAACCGGGTCGGCTGATCGCGCGGTTGTCAGCCCGTCATGCGCTTGGTCTGGAACTGCTCGAACTCCGCGGCCAGGAACTGCTGGGCGGTCTGGAGCGTAAGGCCCAGCGAGGCGAACGCCTCGGCGGCAGGCCCGTCCGCCTGGAGTATGCCTAGCAGCAGGTGCTCGGTTCCGATGTAGTTATGCCCAAGCCGAAGGGCGGACTTCAGCGCGGCCTTCAGCACGGCTTTTCCGGTCTCGTCGAAGGCGAGTTCGCTCAGCGTGTCGGCGGTCACATCCGGGACGGGCGTCGCGGGACCGGCGCCCAGGGCGGCGTAGACCTGTTCGGCGGTGAGGCCCGCTCTGGTGATCACCTTGGCTGCGATGCCTTCAGGTTCGACGAGTTCGGCCGCGGCCAGGTGGACGGCACCGATCAGCGGATCGGAGGGTGGCGAGGCGATGCGGTCGGCGGCGGCCAGGACGTTCCTGGCGCGCTGGGTGAACCGGGAGAATACGGCGCCCTCGGGGGAGAGGTCGGTGAGCTTGCCGGGCACGAAGCGCTTCTGGGCGGCCTGTTTGGAGACGCCCATGGCGCCGCCGATCTGGCTCCAGGACGCGCCCGACCGGCGGGCCTGGTCCACGAAGTAGCCGAGCAGTGCGTCGGACTGTTCGTCGAGGCGGGCGGACACGGTGAACGCGTCGGACACGCGCTCCAGGGGTTCGCCGTCCGGATGCTGAGCGTTCACGTATGCGATGAGGTTGTCCAGCGGGACAGGGAATTCGGCCATGCGTCAACCTTACATTGACGGTCACGCAACCGTCAACTCGAAGTTGACGGCGCCTGCGATCTGTCGAGGCGATGGGCACATCGACGCTGGCATATCGCCACGTCATAGCCGGGGCGAAAAACGTACACTGCTGCCGTGGCCAACGGTGATTCCGAGCGCGGCGAGTTCGACCCCGCCGAGCCCGAACCTCAGCGCGAAGAGCGGTTCGAGCTCGGTACTGACGGCCCGTTGGTGATCCTGGCCGGCGTCGACGAATCGGTGACGGCCCTGCGGGCCGGCGCCTACGCGGCGGGGCTGGCCCGGCGGCAGCAGGCCAGGCTCATCGTCGTCTACGTCGCGCCGACGCCGTACGTCGTGGGCGCCAGCGCCGCGGCCGCGGGCGTTGTCGCCGCCGAAGCCGAGGCCCACCAGCAGATCGCCGCCGAGCTTCGCGCCCAGGTCGAGGAGGCCATGCGCGACCGCGGCATCTCGGTCACGTTCCGCGAAGCCCACGGAGACCCCTTCACGGAGATCAGGCGCATCGCGGACGAGGTGCGCGCCGACGCGATCGTGGTCGGCGCCTCGATGAAGGCCGGGCACAAGCTCGTCGGGTCGCTGGCCGTCCGGCTGGTCAGGGCGGGCAAATGGCCGGTGACGGTAGTCCCGTGACGGACGACCACAGTCGTCGGCTGGTGCTGTTGCGGCATGCCAAGTCGGACTGGCCGGACGTCGCCGACCACGAGCGCCCGCTCGCCAAGCGCGGCAGACGGGACGCGCCGATGGCCGGCCGGTGGCTGGGCCGCTCGGGGTACGTGCCGGACGCCGTGGTGTGCTCGACGGCGCGGCGGGCACGGCAGACCTGGGAACTGGCGTCGGCCGGCCTCGCGGAGGCCGCCGATGGCGCGGCCCCGCCGGTGCGGTACGAGCCGCGGGTCTACGAGGCGACGGTCCTCGGGCTGCTGATGCTGGTGCGCGAGTTCCCCGATGACGAGCGGACGGTGCTGATCGTGGGGCACAACCCCGGGCTGGCCGAGCTGGCCGTGGGGCTCGCCTCGCCGCCGCCCGAGCCGCCCTCCGCGTTTCCTACCTCGGCGATCGCGGTGCTCGGCCTCGCGGGGGACTGGGCATCGGCGGGACCGGACGAGGCACGGCTGCTGGCCTTCGCCGTGCCCGCCGACATGCGCGTGTAGCGCTACGACAGGACAGACCGGACCTCACCGGCGATCTGCTTGTCCTCGCGCGCCGCGATCACGAACGCGCGCACCGCCGCCCCGGCCGCGCTGATCTCCCAGTCGTCCCCATGCTCCCCGCCCGCGTTGCGCTCCTCATCCACACGCACACCCAGGAAGCCGAGCCCGGCGGCGGCGCGGGACCGGATCTCCGCCGAGTTCTCGCCGACCCCGCCGGTGAACACGATCACGTCGAGCCCGTCCATGGCGGCCGCCATGCCCGCCACGTACGCGCGCAGCCGGTGCAGGTAGACCTCGCGCCCGAGCACGGCCCGCGGGTCGCCGGACGCGGCGCGGGCGAGCACCTCGCGCATGTCGGCGGTCCCGGCCAGGCCGGTCAGCCCGGACCGGTATTCGAGCGTCTCGGCGAGTTCGGCGGACGGCGTGTGCGCGTGCTCCTCGAGCCACAGCACGAGGCCAGGGTCGACGGCCCCGGACCTGGTGGCCATGACCAGCCCGTCGAGCGGGGTGAACCCCATCGTGGTGTCCACGGAGCGCCCCGACAGGACGGCCGCCAGCGACGCGCCCGCGCCGAGGTGACAGGTGACCACGCGAAAACCAGCCAGCGTCCCCGCGCGCCCAGCCAGCGAAGCCGCGCGCCGGGAACAGTAGGCGTGTGACAGGCCGTGGAACCCGAAGCGACGCAGCGCCCAGCGGGTGCGCCACTCGGCGGGCAGCGCGAACGTCGCCGCCGCTTCGCCGATGGTGGCGTG
>DATMKQ010000205.1:0-18299 GCA_035571275.1 Trebonia sp. | reverse complement strand
TATCACGGATGCGGGAGGGGACAGCTCGTCCTGGGGGTGGAGTGACTAGTTGTGGAAGGGGGATTGCGGGGGCGGGGCGGGCTCGTTGTCGCGGTCCTGGTCTGGATTCCGCGGCACGCGGCAGCAGTACTCGAGGTACAGCGCTGCCGCCAGGAGGACCAGGGACGAGCCCAGCGACACGGCCGCCGTGATCATGTCGTTCCGGGGCGTGGTGGCGTCGAGCATCCCCGACAGGTAGATCACGAAGCCGACCGAGACTCCGCAGAGCAGCGCGGCTACCTGCGAGCTCGCCTTGGCCAGCGCGACGATCCGCGCGACGAACAGCGGGGGCGCCGGTTTGCTGCCGGGGCGGCCCTCGATGCGCCTTTGCAGGTCGCGACCGGCCCAGGCCTCGATGCCGGCCGCGATCAGCAGGGCGGGCACGCCGGTCCAGGTGAGCGGCGGCAGCTTCGCGTACACCACGGTCAGCAGCGCCCAGGTCACCGCCGTGGCCAGCACCCCGGTAAACAGCAGCGCACGCCCTCTGGTGGGCTTCACGTGTCTTCTTCTCCCGAGACAGACAGCACGAGGTCCGAACGACGGATACCCGAGGTGTCCGTGGCGGCCAGCAGGGTGGCTACGTCACCGTGACCGGGCAGCACCGCCCGCGGGTCCACGTCGTGCCACGGCGCGAGGACGAAGGCGCGCTCGTGCGCTCGCGGGTGCGGCAGCGTCAGTTCCGGATCCGCGCACACCTCGCTGTCCACCGTGATGATGTCGATGTCGAGTGTGCGCGGTCCCCAGCGCACCTCACGCACCCGGCTGAACGCGGCCTCGACCTGGTGTAGCTGGTGCAACAGCGCGCGCGAGGGCAGGGTGGTGCGCGCCAGCAGCACGGCGTTCAGGTAGTCGGGCTGCGGCGGCCCGCCGACGGGCACGGTCTCGTAGACCGGCGACACCGCCATCAGCTGTACCTCCGGGATCCCGGCGATGGCATCTACACAGCCCTGCAAGATGTCCCGCCTGTCTCCGAGATTACTTCCCACGGCGAGCACAACCGGGCGGGCCGGGGGCCTCACGATCGTGGCTCGGCGCGCCTGGAGGCCGCCTCGCGCCACGCGGCGGCCACCCGGACCGCGTCCGCGTTTGCCGGAACCTGATGCACCCGCACGCACCAGGCGCCCGCCACTGCCGCGAGCGCCGTCACCGCCACGGTCGAGTTATCGCTCTCAGCGAACGGCCGGGGGGTACCGTCCGGGCCTGCGAGCAGCCTGCCCAGGAAACGCTTGCGGGAGGCCCCGACAAGGACAGGGAAATCCCTGCCATTGATCCTGGCCACCTCGGGGAGCCTGGTGAGCAGTTCCCAGTTGTGCGCGTCCGGGCCGTGCCAGCCGGGATTCTTGCTGAAGCCGAGGCCCGGGTCGAGAACGATCAACGACGGGTCGACACCCTCGGCCGTCACCGCGTCGATCCGCCGCACGAGCTCGTCGTGCACCTCGCTGACGACGTCGGTGTAGATGGCACGGGAAGCCATGTCATGACTGTGCCCGCGCCAGTGCACGACGACGTAGGGGACGCCGGCCTTCGCCACGAGCCTGGGCATGTACGGGTCCGCGAGTCCGCCACTTACGTCGTTGACCAGACTCACCCCGGCCTCAAGCGCGAATTCGGCCACCTGGGCGCGCATCGTGTCCACGCTGACCACCACCCCGGCCTTAACCAGTTCGGTGATGACCGGCTGCACCCGGCGCAGTTCCTCGTCCGCCGCTACCCGCTGCGCGCCCGGACGGGTGGACTCGCCGCCGACGTCTACGATGTCGGCGCCCGCGGCGACCAGGTCCAGGCCATGCTGGATGGCGACTTCGGCGCCATACCACTGGCCGCCGTCGGAGAACGAGTCAGGCGTCACGTTAACCACGCCCATCACAAGGCAGCGGTCGGCGGGAGGCGATCCGGGCAACCCCGGCAACGCGGTCATTTCCGCTCAGCCTTGCGTCACTGATGTCGGCGAGCGCCGCAGGGCCCCCCGTGCCCTGCGGTTGAGCTTCCCAAGGCCAACCGCGCGCCCCGCGCGCCGGGCGTACCGCTTCCCCTCGAGCCTGGGCCAGACGAGGAACGCCTCGGCCTCCAGTGCCGCCAGCGCGATGCGCGGCATGTCCTTGCTGCCTGGGTACACGAAGAAACGCGGCTCCCAGATCGGGCAGAACTTGGCGTTGAACTTGTAAAGCGACTCGATCTGGAACCAGCGCGACATGAACAGCAGCAGCGACCGCCAGGCCCGCATTACCGGGCCGGCGCCGATCCGTTCGCCGCGCTCGAGCGCGGCGCGGAACATGGCGAAGTTCAGCGAGACGCGCTTGACGCTCAGCGCCGGAGCGGCCTTGAGGGCCTCCACGATCAGGAAGTCGTTCAGGCCCGGCTGCGCCGCCCTGTCGCGCCGCATGAGGTCCAGGGACAGGCCGTCAGTACCCCACGGGACGAACTGCAGGACCGCGCGCAGCGTGCCGTTCTCCGTAGCGATGACCAGGACGCAGTCCTGGTCACCGGGGCCGCCGATCCGGCCGAGCGCCATGGAAAAGCCGCGTTCTGAGTGGCTCCCGCGCCAGGAATCCGTTACCTTGGCGATCCGGTCCAGTTCGCTGCGCGGGATATCCCCCACCCGGCGGATCTGTGCGGTGTACCCGTTCTTGGCCACCCGGTTGACCATCTGCCTGACGTTGCGCATGGGACGCCCTGACAGGCTGAAGTCAGCCACGTTGACGATCGCCTCGTCGCCAAGCTCGAGCGCGGTCAGATCGCCTTCCCTGCACCACACCTCAGCGCCAAGTTCGCTGCATCCCATGACGGCGGGTCGCCACGCGTGCCGCGCGGCAACGGCGAGGAACTCCGCGATGGCGCCTGGCCACGCTTCAGGGTCACCGATCGGGTCACCTGCCGCGAGCATCACACCGGCCTGTACCCGGTAGCACACGCATGACTTGCCTGACGGGGACCAGATCACGCTTTTGTCGTCGCGCAGCGCGAAGTAGCCGAGCGAGTCCCTGTCCCCGTGCCGGCCGAGCAGGTCCCTGATCCCGGCCTCGTCGGCCGCCGCCAGGTGCGGGCGCGGCTGGGCCGGACGCAGGAACAGGTACGCGGTCACGATAAGCGTGAACAGGCCGAGCGCGCTGGTCAGCAGCTCATAAAAGTCGCCGCGCGCTTCTGAGACAAACTGCACTGGCCCCGAGGCGCCTACTAGCTCGTATATGACGTCCTGCGCGCGCACCGGGAACGTGTAGTTGCCCGCCAGCTCACCCGTGGCGATGAAGCCGAGACTGATCGCGAGATCGGCCGCGACGAGCCCGACGAAGACGCGCAAGGCGCTCCACCGGGTACGCGGGTCCCCGACCGCGTAGAACTCGTCGTGGAAGTACAGCAGGGTGGCGAGCAGCACGATGGCCACGATCGCCGAGTATGTGTGCTCCCCGTGCGGGACGAAGTGAATGACGATGTCGAACACGAGCAGTGCGAGCACGGCCTGCCAGGCGCGCCGCTTGCGGCGCCGAAGCCCGTGCGAGAGCATCAACAGCATCAGGCCGATGATCACGTACGCGCTGTGCGTGACGTTGGTGAGCGTGCCCGGCACGAACGCGTTGAGCTTATGCAGCCTCTCGTTCCACTCCGGCTTGAAGACCGCCACCACGTCAGAGAGCCCGATCAGCAGGCACAGCAGCGCCGCGATGCCCGGAATCCAGGCCCGGCGCCGCCGGTCCCCAGGCCCCGCTAGACCGGTCTTGCCCCCCCGGTCCGGACGATCGGCTGAGTTGCTTTCGGTCATCTCGAATCTCTTGTCAGGCCCCGGACCACGAAGCAGCAGCGTACTCATGACGAGTCCGCCATGTGCCGCAACCGTGATCTGCTGAAGATTTTCTTAACCCCGCGGTAACCGACACAGACACCATGCCCGGAGGCGACCATCGCCGCCGCATGTCCCCTAGACACGGTACCTCCTATCACAACCACGCGCTCTAACGACAACGTAAAGACAAGGCGTCCAATTTGTTAGACGCGTCTGCGGGCGTTTTCGTTTAGCAAATTCTTCGTTTTCTGCTACCCAACCAAGAAACCTGAAACCTGGGGCCCCGCGAGGCGAAGGGCGCGCCGCCGTCTGGACTGAGGAGGGCTGAAGCGAAGCTTCAGCGCGACGAGGGAAGACGGCGGGCCGAAGCGCCCGGAGCCGAGTGGGGGATTAACGGTGGCCGAAAAGGAGGCTCATGGCTTCCGAGCGGGTGCGTGCGTCCTTGCGGAAGATGCCGCGGACGGCCGACGTGACCGTCTTGGCGCCAGGCTTGCGCACGCCGCGCATGGACATGCACAGGTGCTCCGCCTCAAGCACGACAATCACGCCGCGGGCTTCGAGGATGCGCATCAGTGCGTCCGCGATCTGGCAGGTCATCCGCTCCTGCACCTGCGGCCGCCGGGCGAACACGTCGACGACACGAGCGAGCTTGGACAGGCCGGTGATCTCGCCCTTTTCGTTCGGGATGT
Organism: Trebonia sp.; assembly: GCA_035571275.1. Lineage (GTDB taxonomy): Bacteria > Actinomycetota > Actinomycetes > Streptosporangiales > Streptosporangiaceae > Trebonia. The sequence continues at coordinate 13,793 of DATMKQ010000205.1, read as the reverse complement.
AACCGATGTGCGCCTTGCCGAAGAACGGCACCAGGTGATGCTCGCACATGCTGTACATCTCGATGTCCCGCACCAGCACGATCTCGTCATGCTCGGCGTCGAAGACGGTCGTCAGCACGTCCTCTGGACGCTGCCGCAGCCCCGCGAACTGCTCGGCGTACATCCTGGCCACCCGGGCCGGGGTGTCGATCAGCCCGTCCCGGTCCGGGTCCTCGCCGACGGCGAGCAGGATCTCACGGACGGCGCGCTCGATGCGCGCCTGATCGACAGGTCCTGGTGTTACAAAAGCGCGGTCATCAAGCTCGGTCATCGGGTGCCTGTCCGTTGGCACCGTTCGGGCTGTCGGTGCCGAGCGAGGAGCTGGCCGCGAGCGCGAGCTCCTTCGGCGACAGGACGGGCGGACGGTCCGATGGCAGCCGCTTGCCGTAGCCGGTGTAGCTGCCGCGCGCCGGGCGCTTCTGCACCGGGGCGAAGATCTCCAGGACCTCCTTGCGCGACACGGTCTCCTTGTCAAGCAGCCGCAGCACCAGGTTGTCCAGGACGTCGCGATACTCAACGAGTACTTCCCACGCCTCGTCGTGCGCGGCCTCGATCATCCGCCGGATCTCCTCGTCGATCGCCGACGCGATCTCCTCGGAGTAGTCCCGGCTGTGTGACCTGTCCATGCCGAGGAACGGCTCGGCGTCACCGCTGCCGAACTTGCGCGCGCCAAGCCGCTCGCTCATGCCGTACTCGGTGACCATGGCGCGCGCGATCTGCGTGGCCTTGTCGATGTCGTTGGCCGCGCCGCTGGTCGGCTCGTGGAAGATCAGCTCCTCGGCGGTACGGCCGCCGAGCAGCATGGCGAGCTGGTCCTCCATCTCGGCGCGGGTGGTGAGGAACTTGTCCTCGGTCGGCAGCGCCTGGGTGTAGCCGAGCGCCCGGCCACGCGGGATGATCGTCACCTTGTGCACCGGATCGGCGTGCGGCATCGCGTGGCCGACCAGGGCGTGTCCGCCCTCGTGGTAGGCGATCAGCTTCCGCTCAGACTCCGACAGCAGCACGCTCTTGCGCTCGGGCCCGGCCATCACGCGGTCGATGGCTTCCTCGAGAGCAGCCATGTGGATCTGCTTGCCGTTGTGGCGCGCCGTCAGCAGCGCCGCCTCGTTGATTACATTGGCCAGGTCAGCGCCGGTAAAGCCGGGCGTCCGCCTGGCGATGATGTCCAGGTCGGCGTCGGGCGCGATCGGCTTGCCGCGCGCGTGCACCTTCAGGATGCCCTTGCGCCCGGTCAGGTCCGGCTGCGCCACGACGATCTGCCGGTCGAAGCGGCCGGGGCGAAGCAGCGCCGGGTCCAGGATGTCGGGCCGGTTGGTGGCGGCGATGACGATAACGCCGCCCTTGGTGTCGAACCCGTCGAGCTCGACAAGCATCTGGTTGAGGGTCTGCTCTCGCTCGTCGTGCCCGCCGCCGAGCCCAGCGCCACGGTGCCGGCCGACCGCGTCGATCTCGTCCACGAACACGATCGCGGGTGCGTTCGCCTTGGCCTGTTCGAACAGATCGCGCACGCGGGAGGCGCCAACGCCGACGAACATCTCCACGAAGTCAGAACCGGAGATCGAGTAGAACGGCACGCCCGCCTCGCCGGCCACGGCGCGCGCGAGCAGGGTCTTGCCAGTGCCGGGCGGCCCGTACAGCAGCACGCCCTTGGGGATCTTGGCGCCGATCGCCTGGAACTTAGCCGGGTTCTGCAGGAACTCCTTGATCTCCTGCAGCTCCTCGATGGCCTCGTCGGCGCCGGCCACGTCCGCGAACGTGGTCTTGGGCGTGTCCTTGGTGATCAGCTTGGCGCGCGACTTGCCGAAATTCATCACGCGCGACCCACCGCCCTGCATCTGTGTCAGCAGGAAGAAGAAGAACAGCGCGATCAGCAGGTACGGGATGAACGTCTCGAGGATGCTAAGCAGCGCGCTCGACTTGGGGATCTGCACGGTGTAGTCGCCGGGCAGGTTGCCCTTGTCGAACTGCCGCTGCAGCAGCTGCTGCAGCTGCTGGCCCTGGTTCTCAACCCAGCTCGCCTCGTACTGCTGGCCGCTGTTCGTGGTGATCTGGATCGTCTGGTTCTTGTCGGTGAGCACGGCCGACTTGACTTTGCCCTGCTCGATCAGCTGCACGACGAAGCCGGTGTCCTTCGGCGTGTACGTGCTGCCGGAGTTCGCCCAGCCCAGGGCGATCGTGACTACCAGCACCGCAAGCAGCACCAGCAGCAGCGGGCCACGGAAAAAGCGCTTCAATTCCATTGTGAGCGACCCCCTCGGCTTGGGGCCGTTCCCTCCTGACCAGCCTCACGTCCCGCCGACCACCGGCGGCACTGCCATGCTTGCCCACCATCAGCGGCCGACATCTCCGACCGCGCACAACGTTTAAGGAATACCTGACGGTACATCAACGCTACCCGCCGCGAGATGTGTTCCCCTCCCGTTCGGGGGCTCCGGGGGTCGTCCCCCTGACTAGCAAAGCCTCGGGAGCCAGTGTCCCGATGAACGGCAGGTTCCGGTACCTCTCCGCGTAATCCAGGCCATAGCCGACCACGAACTCGTCGGGTACTTCAAAACCGGTATAGGCGACCTCGACATCCATCAGCGCGGAGGACGGCTTGCGCAGCATCGCGCACACGGCCACCGTCGCCGGCTCCCGGGACCGCAGGTTGCCGACCAGCCAGGACAGCGTGAGCCCCGAATCGATAATGTCCTCGACGATGAGCACGTTCCGGCCGCTGATGTCGGTGTCCAGGTCCTTGAGAATGCGGACCACGCCGGACGACTTCGTGCCCGACCCGTAGGACGAGACCGCCATCCAGTCCATCTCGACGGGCAGGTGCATGGCACGCGCAAGATCGGCCATCACCATGACCGCGCCCTTAAGCACCCCGACGAGAAGCAGTTCGCGGCCGGCGTAATCGGCGTCGATCTGCGCCGCCAGTTCCGCGGTCCGCGCACTTAGCTGCTCGGAGGTGATAAGCACCTCTTTCAGTGCCGGTCCCATGTCCGCGGTGTCCATGTGTGCGACTCCCTTTACCTGTTTTTACCTGTCGTCCCGGCCGGACTCGGTCACGGCGCCCATTACGTCAACGATCCCCGCAGCGCCCGCGAACCATACCTGGCCGGACCGGCGAGACGCGCGGACGCCACCTGGCAGGTCGATCCAGCGCTGCCCGTGCCAATCGGTTACCAATTCGCTCAGCCGTGCCACGTGCCCCGCGGTCAGCGCGCCCGCCGGGCATCCCGCCTCGACGGCCGCCTGACGGAGCACGCGGGTGCGCACCGCGACGGGCATCCCGGCCAGGGAGGACGTGGACAGCGGAGAGCCGCAACGAAACCGTTCGGAAGAAATATTTTCGAGAGCCTCCGCATCGGCGCGAAGCTGATCGGCCGTGCGGGCCAGCGCGGCCGCGACACCGGGCCCCAACGCCGCCTCCAATGCGGGCAGCGCGTCGAGCCTGACCCGCACCCGCGCGTACCTGCGATCGCCGTTGTGCGGGTCGTCCCACGTCCGCAGGCTCAGTGCCGCGCAGGCCGCGATGGTGTCGGCCCGCCGCAGCCCGAGCAACGGCCGCCGGAACACGCCGCGGCGCGGCGGCATGCCGGCCAGTGACCGCGGACCGGACCCGCGAGCCAGGCCGAGCAGCACGGTTTCCGCTTGATCGTCCAGCGTGTGGCCGAGCAGGACGGCGGTAGCGGCCGTCTGTTCCGCCGCCCCCGACAGTGCTTCGTACCGGGCCGCACGCGCCGCGGCCTCCGGGCCACCCCCACCGTCAACCGCCACCGCGACGCCGAGCACCGGATCGAGTCCGAGTGCGGAAAGCGCCGACGTCACTTCGGCGGCTCGCATGGCCGAGCCGTCCTGTAGCCCGTGGTCCACGGTCACGCCACCAGCGCGCAGCCCCGCGCGAGGGGCAACGAACGCCAGCGCCGCGGCCAGCGCCAGCGAGTCCGCCCCTCCGGAGCACGCGGCGAGCACTAGATCGCCAGGCGCCAGATCGCCCAGACAGGCGCGCACGGCATTGCGAACCGCGGCGACGGCTGGCGCCGGGCCCACCTCAGCCGCCCGCCGCGCCGGGCGGTCGTGCCTGATCAGCCAACCCGGGCCAGCCAGTCGGCCGGCCTGGCGAGTTCGGCGCGGGTCGGAAGCGTCTCCGGGGACGTCCACACCTTGTTGAACCCGGCCATCCCGGCCTCTTCGACGACCGTACTGACGAACCGGGACCCCTCCGCGTACTGCTTCATCTTCAAGTCGATGCCGAGTATCCGCCGCAGGATCTGCTCGACCCGGCCGGCCGAGCCGCGCCGCGAGTTGAACTTCTCCCTGATCTCGGCGACCGAGGGCACCACCTGCGGGCCTACCGCGTCCATCACGTAGTCGCCGTGCCCCTCGACCAGGGTCATCACGGCGGTGAGCTTGTCAAGGAGCGCCCGCTGGGCCGGGGTCTGCATGGCCTCGATGAGCGACTCACCGTCCCCGCCGCGCACGGCCCCGGCGACAGCGCCGGCCGCGGCGCGGAGCCGGTCCACGATGGCCGCGGGATCAAGGTCCGAGGCCAGCAGGAACTCTGTCATCATGCCCTGCACGTAACCGCGCAGCCAGGGCACAGACGTGAACTGGACGCGGTGGGTCTCCTCGTGCAGGCACACCCAGCGGCGGAAGTCGTGCGGGTCGACGCCGAGCTCGCGCTCGACCATGACGATGTTCGGCGCGACGAGAGTGAGCCGCCCGACTCCCTGCGCCGCGTCCTGCGCGGACCCGCCGTTGGCCGAAGCGCCGTTCGCGCCGTTCGGAGTCGCGGTCGCAGGGGTGGCGACGACGTCGGTGCCGTCGCCCGCACCGCCCTCACCGGGCGGCAGGAACAGCTCGTACTGGCCGAGGACTCTCGCGGACAGGTACGCCAGGATCAGCCCCGCCTGCACGCCGGTAACCCTCGATCCGACCGCCGCGACCACCGAGCCGGCCGCGGGCACGCCGCTGCCGCGTTCGGCGAGCTTTTCCGCCAGCGGCTCGAGAACGACGCGAAACCCGCCCACGTTCGCCTTGATCCACCCCGGGCGGTCCACCACGGCTACCGGACCCGTGACCTCCCGGCTGGTCAGGCCGGTGACCTCACGGACCGGTTGCTGCACAACGGCGGTCAGGCCGCGCAACTCGGCCACCACGGCACGAGCATCGGCGAGGCTTACTTGCGGACCCTGCCGCGCGAACCTGGTGCCGGTGGAGATCGCCAGGTCCCAGTCGATCATCTGTGCGCTGCTCACGCTATCTACCGTACTCTGTTTTTCCCGCTCGCCTCCGGGGCGCCGGAGTCCGCTGTCGTCGCTCGTCGCGTTGAAGCTTCGCTTCACCGCTCCTCACTCACGACAGCGGGGCGCCCCTTTGGCTCGCGGGGGGATTCGCCGCCGCGGGTCTTTGCTCGCGGTTAGCGGCAGCCGCAGGAGGCTAGGGCGGTGGCGGCGGAGTCGATCGCGTTGGCGGCGGTCTGGAGGAGGCCAGCGCTGGGTATCTGGGGGGCCATGATCGCGAAGATCAGCAGCGTGCCGCTGCGGTCGTAGACGAGGCCGGCGAGCGCGGCCACGGTGCTGAGGTTGCCGGTCTTGGCCCGCAGCACGCCACGCGCGGCACCACCGATGTCGCCGAACACGCTGCCACCCGTCGACAGCGTTCCTGTGAACCCCGCGATGGGCAGCCCGGTGATCGCGGACCGCAGCCGCGGCGACGCGGCCGCCGCCTGGATTATCCGCACCAGCGTGTCCGGGGCGATACCGTCCTCGGGCGACAGGCCGCTGCCGTCGACGAGGCTGATCGGTGTCGTCACGCCCAGCCGCCGCAACTCGGTCATTACCGCGTTGGCCGCGCCGCCGAACGTCGCGGGGAGCCCCATCGCGATCGCCAGGTGCCGCGCAAGGTTCTCGGCGATCACGTTGTTGCTTTCCTGGAGCATCTGCTCCGCGACCTGGTACAGCGGCGGCGAACTCACGCTCGCGAGCGTCGCCGAGCTCCGCGGCGCGGTAGCTGGCGACGGCCCGCCGGTCACCGTGATTGCGTCCTTCTTCAGCAGCGCGGCGAACGCGGCCGCGGTCAGGCCGGCCGGGTCAAACGTGCGCGGCGAGAAGTTCGTCGGATCATCGGAGTCCTGGAGTGCGCCGGACGGCGTACGCCGGCCCTGGTCTGCCTCGAGCGACACGATCGGCGTCACGTTTCCTGTGTACACGTCGCTGTTCGTCCAGCCAGGCGCCAAACCAGCCCCGCTGTACAGCGACGTGTCGTAACCCAGCTGGACTGATGTGCGCCCTTCGGCCCGCAGCGCCCGGGCGGTGGCCGCCGCGAGCGTCGCCAGCGTGGCGGGGCGCGGGTAAGCGGAGGCCGGATAGTTGTTGACCGCGAGCGTGGGGTCACCGCCCCCGACCAAGACGATGCCGCCGGTGACCTGCCGCACGCTGGTGCTGAAACGCGCGTCAGGCCCGAGCACCGCGAGCGAGGCGACCGCGGTCGCCACCTTCGTCGTGGAGGCCGGGGTCGCAAGCGTGCCGCTGTTGGCCGAGTACAGCACCCGGCCGGTGGCCGCGTTCGCGACCTCCACCCCGAGCTGCGGGCCGACCTCGGCGCCCGGCAGCGTGGCGGCGACAAGCGCGGACAGCCCGGTCGTCGTGGGCGAGGCCGACTGACCGGCGGACCGGACCGCCGTGCCATAAACCAGCACCGGGGTCAGCACCGTTCCAGGCCCCACCGTCCGCCGTGCGGCCGCGACGGGAATGTGCAGCGCGGCCAGCCGGGGCGGCAGCATGCGCGCGACGCTCACGCCGGCGGCGAGCGTGAACAGGTTCAGCATCGCAAGCGTGGTCAGAGCCGTGATCCGGGTACGGCGCACCTACTCACCTCATCCGGGGTAGCGGTGTGCATAGCTTAGGACCCCGTGTTTCTGGCGCGGACCCGCCGTCCGGCTTAACCCGCTCGACCGGTGACAATGGAGTCGGTTAGCGGCTATCACGTGGAGACGACATGGATGTTGAAGTGATCATCGAGATCCCCAAGGGACAGCGGAACAAGTATGAGATGGACCATGAGAGCGGTCGGATCAGGCTTGACCGCATGCTTTTCACTTCTACCAGGTACCCGGCCGACTACGGGTTCATCGAGAACACGCTCGGCGGAGATGGTGACCCGCTTGACGCGCTTGTGCTGCTCGAGGAGCCCACGTTTCCTGGCTGCCTGATCACGGCGCGCGTCATTGGCATGTTCAAGATGAAGGACGAGAAGGGACCTGATGAGAAGGTCCTTTGCGTACCCGCGCACGACCCGCGCGCGGAGCATTTGCGTGACATCCATCACGTGCCTGAGTTCGACCGGCTGGAGATTCAGCACTTCTTCGAGGTCTACAAGGACCTGGAGCCAGGCAAGTCCGTGGAAGGGGCCAGCTGGGCCGACCGAACAGCCGCGGAAGCAGAAGTAGAGGAGTCGAGGAAGCGGTTTATCGAGGCCGGGGGGCAGTAGCCGTCCAAGGAAGCGCACCGCGACAGTTCCACGCGCGCCCAGACCCCGTCCGCCTGCACGCGGATGGCATCGTGTGCCTGCCGCAGCGCGTCGCCGCCAAGCCCCGCCAGGCCGCCTGACATCAGGACAGCCGCGTACGCGCCTACGACGGCGTCCTCCCAGCGGCCGGCGGCGGCGTGCAGCGTCATCGACCGAACGGCGGCCGCCGCCCAGTCCGGCGCGGCGAACTGCACGTAGCCAGGGGTCGTGCCGAGCCAGCCGGGGCCCCATACCGCGAGGCGCAGCCGGTCCAAGGCACGTTCGGCGAGGACGAGGCCGGCGTCGGTTTCCGCCAGTCCCTCGGCCTCCGAGCCGGTCTTAAGCAGGCACCGGCCAAGGTGGAACCGCGCCCGGGCCAGGCCCAGGTCGCGTTCTGCCAGGTCGGCGGCGGGCGCCTCGAGGTACATGCGGACGACCTCGCGCAGCAGGCTGATCGCGTCCCTGGTGCTACCAGCGCTATCAGAAGCGAGCGCGATGCGGGTAAGCACCTCGATCCGCGCCACCTCATAGGCGGCCGGGTCGGCCTTCGCGAGCGCCGCGTAGTGACCCGCCGATTCCGTCAGGAGCGCGATGGTCTGCATCGGGGTGGAGCCGTACCGCGCGTGGTTAGACAGCGCCGCGGCAAGCCGCGCCTGGTGCCGCTGCGGGTCTCGCGCATCAGCACGCAGTTCCCTGCTTATCGACAGCGCGGTCCCCGAATGCGTCGCGGCCTTGTCGTGGCTGCCCTCCACGGCGGCGCGAATCGCTTCTCCGAGGTGGAAGTCGAAGCGCCGCTGCAGGGTGCGAACGCGTGATGTCCGACGGTCGGGCGCACTACGCTCTGACGGCTTCTGCCGGACCATGAACATACCGGGGAATCTTTCAACGGTAACCGCGCCTATTTGGCCCCTACAACGATCGTCGCATAACACCGTGTAACTGGCAATACACGCCGTGAAACTGCTTATCGTGACAATTGCATGGAAAATGTCAATTCAATCGCACCGACAAGGTTAGGAAGGCCGCTGCCCGCTGGAACGTCTCGCCCACCGTGCGGCCGGCGAGGCGGTCCTGGTAGGCCCGGTATCGGCTCAACTCCCACGCCTGCCCCCGCGGCGCCATCGTTTCCATCGGAGGCTCCGGCATCGTCTTCCAGGTCCAATGGGTGATGGGGGCATCCCGGTGGCCGTCCGCGCCCGCACACGACTGGATGAAGTCGGAGTGATCCTCGCAATAGCCCATCCGGTTCCGCACGAAGCGAAGGCCGGCGAACGTTCCCTCGGTCATCAGGCGCTGCGCGTCCGGCAGGTCGGCGAGCGCCTTGTCGTACGCCTCCGGGTGATAGCGAACCAGCGTGGCGTCGACGATCGTGACCCACCACACCGCCTCGCCGATCACGGCGAACGCCTGCGGCCTGTCCCCCGCCCTGACCCGGCCGAGCCGTTCTGTCGTCTCTCGCATCGCGATGATCGACCAGGCCAGCGCGGTCTCCTCGGTCTGCGGGTCGTCGGTATTCGACGATCCGAGCCGGGCGCCGATTCGCTTGTCCGGGCTCACGTGCTCACGGTTCCAGGCCACCCGGCAACGAGCCGAACAGAACCGGGCGTGCTCGCGCTTCGGCTCGAAGACCCTTCCGCAGCGCTCACAGTTCCTGGTGTCCGCCACTACTACATGTTACGCGTAACATGGAGTAGCCGGCGACCCAACCGCCCGAACCACGCGTACCCACCCCGCCGCATGGTCATACTTTGGTTGCCGGGCACCGAGCACGCCGCCGCATGATCCACACTTAGTTATTGCAAGGCACGCAGCAAGGAGGACCGGTGGATAACGCCGAAGGAGTGCTGAGACGCGCACCACTGTTCGACGGCCTCGACGAGGAGAGCGCGCGCGCACTCGCCCGCCAGATGGCGGAGGTAAAGCTGTCCCGTGGCGAGCACCTTTTCATGGAGGGCGACGACGGGGACGCTCTGTACGTGGTGCTTGAAGGCAAGATGAAGCTCACCCGCGCCGCGACGGACGGCCGCGAGAACCTGCTAAGCGTGATCGGGCCGGGCGAGATGTTCGGTGAGCTGTCGCTGTTCGACCCACGGCCACGGACCTCTTCTGCCAGCGCGGTGACCGATGCGGTGCTCGCCTCGCTCAAGCATGAAGCGCTGATCCCGTGGCTGAGGGAGCGGCCGGAGGTGTCGATGCACATGCTCCGGGCGCTAGCCCAGCGGCTGCGCCGCGCCAATGACGTGATGGCCGACCTCGTATTCACCGACGTGCCGGGCCGGGTGGCCAAGAACCTGCTCGACCTCGCGGACCGTTTCGGGCACCAGGAAGCCGACGGCCTGCACGTGCACCACGACCTGACCCAGGAGGAGCTGGCACAACTCGTCGGCGCGTCCCGGGAGACGGTCAACAAGGCGCTCGCGGACTTCGCCGCCCGCGGCTGGCTGCAGATCTCCGCACGCTCCGTCCTCATCCTGGACGCCGAGCGCCTCCGCAAGCGCGCCAGGTTAGGACGCTAAGCGGACGTTGAGGTAGTCGAGCTGGGCCCGGACCGACCGTTCGGCGGCATCGCGTACCGCCGGATCGGTGTCCGCGTACACGATGTCCACGATCTCGGGCGGGGTACGCGCGCCGGCCGCCAGTGCCCCGCGTATCTGGTCAAGCCGCTCCCGGCGATGCGCGATGTAGTAGTCGAGGACGCCCGCCGGGTCGTCGAGCACCGGGCCATGCCCGGGCAAAAGCACACGCAGCCCGGCGCTTGCCGCGAGTGACCGAAGCTCGTCCAGCGTGCGCAGGTAGTCGCCGAGCCCGCCGTCCTGCGCGATCACCGTGGTGCCGCGCCCGAGCACGGTGTCGCCGGTCAGCAGCGCGCCGTCGGCCTCGAGCAGCAGGCTCACCGAGTCAGCCGAATGGCCGGGGGTCGCGACCACTCGGACCTCGCATCCCGCCGCGGTGAGTACGTCGCCTGCCGACAGGCCCTCGCTGCCCAGCCGGTGCGCGGGGTCGAGCGCGATCACCGGCGCCCCGGTCATCGCGGCGAACCGCGCCGCGCCGGCCGCGTGGTCCGAGTGCCCGTGGGTCAGCACGATCTGTGCCACCCGCCGGTCGCCGACACACGCGAGGTCGAGCACTCGGTGCAGGTGGCCGTTGTCTTCGGGTCCTGGATCGACCACGAGGGCCGCCGCCGAGCCCAGCTCGGCGATCACCCAGGTATTGGTCCCGTCCAGCGTCATCGGTGACGGATTCGGCGCCAGCACGCAGCGGGCGCGTTCCGTGCCCATGCCGTCGATCGCCCGGTTCACAGCGGATACCCGACCTCGTCGGGGATGATCAGCCAGGACTCGCCGTCCTCGATCACCAGACGCGGCTCGATCGGCGTGACGGTACGGCGGCTGGCCAGGATCTTGCCGACCCGGCCCTGAGCGGCGAACTCGGCGAGGATGGTCGCGGTCGGGGGCAAGAGCAGCATCGAGCCGGCTTTCGCGGCGCTGATCGCGGCCTCCGGCCGCTCCCAGCCGATCTGTTCGGCCTCCGCGTGATGGCCCGAGGCCCGCTGTCCTGGCGGCAGCGCGGCGGCGAAGAACCTGGCGTCGAAACGCCTGGGCTCGGCCTCCGGCGTTATCCAGCGCGCCCATGGCGTCAGGAGGTCGGCGCGTATGACGAGGCCGCGGCGCGCGAGTACCTCGGCGAACGTCATCCGGCCCGCGGCGAGGCCGCCGCGATCAGCCGCCAGCGACGGCCCGTCGAACCCTGCGGGCGCGCCGTCGGCCCCGCCCGCCAGCAGCACGCCGGACTCCTCGAACGTCTCGCGTACCGCGGCGCAGACCAGCGCTCGAGCCAACTCCGCTGTGCAACCGAGCAGGTCGCCGAATTCCTCGGGGGTAGGTCCGGCCACCCAGCCGATGTCCGGATCGCTGTCATCAGGGTCCACCGACCCGCCAGGGAACACGTAGGCGCCAGGTGCGAAGGCCATGGCCGCCGGCCGCTCCAGCATCAGTACCTCGGGAGCATCGCCGGGCTGACCAGACGCCGACTCCGGCCGCAGCACCATCACGGTGGCCGCGTCCCTGGGAACGGCCGGGGCCAGCGCGCCGGCCGCGATGGCGGCTATCCGGTCAGCAAGCCGCTCATCGAACCAGCCGAGCTGAATCCTCACGCCGCGCCGGAAGCCGGTGAGACTTCGACGATCATCTCGACCTCGACCGGCGAGTCCAGCGGCAGGACCGCCATCCCGACCGCGCTGCGCGCGTGCCGGCCGGCCTCGCCGAGCACCTCGATCAGGAACTCGCTGGCCCCGTTGATGACTTGCGCTTGCCCGGTGAACCCAGGCGCGCTCGCGACGAACCCGGTCACCTTGACCACCCGGGTGATCGCGTCCAGGCCGCCCGCGGCGCCGGCCGCGGCCGCGAGCGCGTTCAGCGCGCATATGCGGGCCAGCCCGGCGGCGTCCTGCGGGCTGACCGACTCGCCCACTTTGCCGGTGGCCTGCAGCTTCCCGTCCACCATGGGGAGCTGACCCGACGTGTACACGTAGTTCCCAGTGCGCACGGCCGGAACGTAAGCGGCGACAGGAGTGGCCACCGCGGGCAGGGTCAGCCCAAGGGCGGCGAGGCGTTCGGCCGCCGCGCTCACGACTTCTCCCGCTTCATGTAGGCGACGAGCTGCTCGGGGTTCGGACCGGGTATCAGCGCGACCAGTTCCCATCCCTCGTCGCCCCAGTTATCCAGGATCTGCTTGGTGGCGTGCACAAGCAGCGGCACCGTCACGTACTCCCATTTCTGCATGGGCAAACACTAGCGCTCCCGGCTCGCGCCGATCGCGCCAGTGCGCGAGCCGAGGGCGCGAGCCGGAAGCGCGTGCTAGGTCAGGACTTGTCCGGGCCGGCCGCCGTGGCTGGAGCGGACGCGCCGTTGCCCCCAGCGAGCTCAGGCACGGCGTCGGCCGCCGCGTCCACTTCCGGAACCGGGGGTACCTGGGCCTCGCCAAGCTCGGGAGTGCCGGTGTGCGAGATCGCGGCCTCGGCCGCGGCCACCTCATCGTCGCCTGTGTCGGCGGGCTCCTCGTCCAGCGGCCGGGCTGGCCCCGGCGCCATCTTCTCGAAGAAGCGCAGCAGCTCCACCGGGACGGGCATGACCAGCGTGCTGTTCTTCTCGCCCGCGACCTCGACGACGGTCTGCAGCAGTCGCAGCTGGAGCGCGGCGGGGTCCTTGGCCATCACATTGGCCGCCGCGGCCAGCCGCTTGGACGCCTGGTACTCGCCGTCGGCGGTGATGATCCTGGCGCGCCGCTCCCGCTCGGCTTCTGCCTGCCGCGACATGGAGCGCTTCATGCCCTCGGGCAGCGACACGTCCTTGATCTCGACCCGCTCGACCCGGATGCCCCACGGCTCTTCGGTCGGCTCGTCGATGATGCGCCGCAGTTCCCTGTTCACCGTCTCCCGCTCGGCGAGCAGCTGGTCCATCTCGGACTGACCGATGATCGACCGCAGCGAGGTCTGCGCCTGCTGAGAGATGGCGAACATGTAGTTCTGCACGTTGACCGTGGCCTTGATCGGGTCCACGACCCGGAAGTACACCACCGCGTCGACTCGGACGGACACGTTGTCCCTGGTAATGCCCTCCTGCGCGGGCACCGCCATCGCGACGATCTGCATGTTGACCTTTTGCATCCGGTCGCTGACCGGGTTCATGAAGTGCACCCCGGGCCCTTTAATCTCGGGCAGGACACGGCCGAACCGGTAGATGATGCCTTTCTCGAACTGCTGGACGATCCGGATCGACCGCCCAGCCGCGACCAGGCCGAGTATCACTACGACCAGGATGATGATAACGATCACGGCCACCATCTGACATCGCCTCCTTCTCGGGACAGCAAGGCTCAAGCATCAGCGTAGTCCTACACAACCCCCACAGCCACGTACGGTGACGAGCCGGCCCGATTCGTTCGGTATCAAATGAATTGAAGCCGACCCCTGGGTGGCCAGGAAACCCGCCCGGACCAGCGTGGACCGGATCGTTTCGGTCAGCGGGCGGCGATAGGCTCGCTTAGAGCGTGGAAACGCCGCCGTGGAAGGACGACCGGGAGCATAAGGGCATGACCGCGAGGGACACGGACTGGGATGGCGTGCGACTGCACGTCGTGACGGGGAAGGGCGGCACCGGCAAGACAACCGTCGCCGCCGCCTTGGCGCTCGCTCTCGCGCACAGCGGCCGCAAGGTGCTGCTGATCGAGGCCGAGGGGCGGCAGGGCATCGCCCGGCT
>DATMKQ010000204.1:0-3475 GCA_035571275.1 Trebonia sp. | reverse complement strand
TCGTAGGGCATCTCGTCCTGGAAGAAGATGGTCTCGCCGCCGTTGCCGAACCACTGCACCTGGTAGTTCTGGTAGTGCTCGACGAACAGGCCGGTCGCCAGGACGTTGTTGCCGTTGACGATCAGGCCGTGCTGGGCGGTGTTAATCGTCCAGCCGACCGTGCCGCTGTTACCGTGGTCGGCCCGCCACGCCCAGATGTCGTCGATCAGGGTGTTGTTGGCGTTCACGACCAGGCTGTTGGTCGCCTGGCCCGCGATGTCGCCGCCGATCCTGAAGAAGGTGTCCTGGACCGAGATCGGGTTGCTGGCGTGGTTCGCCGACGAGCCCGCGGGACCGATCTGCAGCAGCGTGTTGGAGTTGGTCGTGCCGGCGTCGAAGATTATGCCTTCGATCCGGACCCCGTCGACGTCAGCGACGTGCATGGTGTCCACGCCGCCGATCGGGATCAGGGTCGGCATGCCGATGCCGAGCACGATGGTGTTCGGGTTGTTGACGTTGATCGTCTGGTCGATGTTGTAGACGCCCGGGGTGAAGAACAGGTTGCAGCCCTCCGCCAGCGCCGCGTTGATCTGCGCCGCGGTGTCGGACGGGGTGGCCACGAAGAAGTCGCTCATCGGGATCGACGTGCCAGGAGTCGAGCCGCTGGCCCAACTCGGGCCGGACGCGTTGGTCCGCAACGACGGCGCGAACACGTGGTAGTTGCCGGACGAGTCGACGTACAGGTACGGCACGTCCCGCGACACCGGCGTGGTGGCCAGCGTTGTCTCCGGCGGGCTCGGGAAGGTATTCGCCGGCGCGCCGTTCACGCCGGAGAAGACCATGTTCCACACCCCGCCGCTCCAGCTTCCGAAGTTGCTGTCACGCGAGTACCACTGCTGCTGGGACACGCTGGAGACCTGGCCGGTGACCTCGCTGTCCGCGATGTAGCCGCCGCTGGCGTAGCCATTGCTGGCCGGGGCCAGGTTCAGCCCGCCGTGAATGTCCATCCGGCGGAACGGCCCGGCCTGGGCGACTGCCCAGCGGTCGCTCCCGGCCGACGGGGTGATTTCCATATTCTCCACGGACCGCCAGAAGTTGTCCGTGGCGTTGCCGGTGCCGTCGAACGAGTCCACCGTCATGTCGCCGTTGATCGCGACTTGATCCGGGTTCTGGCCGAGGCCCTGGGCGGACACGTAGTAGCCGATGTTGTCCTCGACGCCGGTGTAGGTGCCCGGGTCGAAGAGCTCGGCGTAGCGCGCGGTGCCGAACTGGTTGACCTTCTGCGCGTTGAAGATGGTGTTCAGCGTGTTATTGATGGTCGTGGCGGACTCGCCCGGGTTGAAGATGTACACGTTCGGCCCGAAGTTGGGCTGGTTGGACTGCCCGGTACAGCCGGTGCCCGCGGTGCTCACGGTCCAGCTGAACGTGGCGGAGCCGGACGCGCCGGTTGTGTCCTTCGCGGTGACAGTGACGCTGCCAGTACCGGCCGCGGTCGGAGTGCCGGAGATCAGGCCGGAGGAGCTGATGGACAGCCCGGCCGGAAGCCCGGTCGCGGTGTAGGTGAGCGTCTGCCCCGACGCGGAGTCGCTCGCACTGATCTGCAGGCTGGCCGCGGTCCCCACGGTCCAGGACTCGCTGCCCGGATTGGTGACCGTGATGGTGTTGGCGGTGCTGGGGTAGACCTCGATTCCGTTGACCTGGGCGTTGTCCTTAACGGTCACGAACTTGATGGTGACCGTCCCGGTGCTGCTTGCCGTGGCGGTGAACGGCTCGATCACTCCGATGTACTCCCCGCCGGCGGTGGCGAAGATATCGAAGTTGGTCAGTACCTGAGTCCCGTTGATCAGGACGTTGAAGATGCGCGACCCTGCTTTCGTCCAGTATTCCTCGGCGAAGTGCAGCCGTACCGTGTAGCTCGCGCCGGCGGTCAGGCCGGGGATGGTGTAGGTGAAGTTGCCGTAGCGATTGTGCTGGTAGACGGACTGGGGCGCGGGATTGGTCAGGCCGGTGGTGGTGATCGCGTGCGTGGTGGCCGCGGTCGTGCCGCCGGTGAAGTCCTCATCGGCTACGAACGGCGCGGCCGCCGGACCGCCAGCGGAGATATCCACGCCAGGCGCCGCGGCCAAGGCCTCAGGCGCCGCGACGCCCGCCACTAGCGCGGTGAGCACTAGGGCGATGGCGGCGAGGACGGCCGTGGCCGTCCTCCGGGACGGCCCGGCCCATCCGCCGGACCCAGGGGGGCGTCGTGGCGAGATCCGTATGTTCATAAGTCCTCCGATGTGCCAGCTCTGTAAGGGGAGACGCGAGAGGGGAAGGCTTGTAGGGCTTAGTACAAGGCTTATTTAATAACGAAACATAACTCTGCGAAAACTGCCGGTCAAGCGTCGTAACGACGTGACTTTCGCGTGCCTCAAGTACTGAGCGATCGCCACGGGTATGGCTTCTCGGCTGATTTGGCGAGTCCTCACGTGATCTGGCGGAGCCGATGGCGAGTTCTCATTTGAAATGGCGAGGATCGTGGTCTCGTGCGGTGTGTTTTGCCAGAATTGTCCGGCCTCAGTTAATGTGTCAGATTTGTGCGTCCCGAGTCTTTCCACGACGTCATATCCGGTCAAGGGAGCTGATCGCCCAGCCGTGCCTGGTTTTGTCCTTTGACGCGGCCGCCGCGCCGGCGGCGCTGCTGGCACCGTCGGCGAGGGGCGAATTGGCGAGGTCCGCTGTTACCAGCCGACGGCCACCACCGCGTACTGCGGGTTGGCTACCGAGATGTCAGAGGATTGCCCGGCGTCATCGTCGTAGGGAAACCCGTACTGCTTGCCGTTGATCGCGTTCTGGTGCCAGAACCAGGCGTAGTAGTTGGCCGGAGCGGCCAGGTAGAAATTGGCCGGGTTCTGCTGCTGTGCCGTGGTCTCGCCGGCGACGTGCCGGTTCAGCGCGGCGCACAGCGGTGGGTTGCTGGCCAGCGTGCCGCCACAGCCAAAGATCTGCGCGGTGGAATCGCTGGTGTCGCCGTTGGCCGCCGCGTAGCTGGTGAAGTAGTTGGCGTAGGCGCCGCCGGCCTGGAAGGCCGTGTCGTTGCCTGGTGACGGGATGCCGTACGGCGCATCGTCGGTCGCCAGTTCCTTGAACTGGGTTGGTACCGAGTTCTCGAACCGCGCGAACGTGGCCGAGCGGCTCTCCTGGAAGGTGGCGTAGTCCTCGCCGATCTCCTGGTTGGACCCGTCGTGGCCGTGCAGCAGTATCGCCAGCTTGAGGCCGAACCTGTCGACCCTGGTGGTGTCGATGTTGATCGAGGACGCGCCCACGGTGAACTCGATGAAGTCGTAGCACGGGCCGTTCGGCGTGCCAAGGTACATCCGCCCGGCCGAGTTCGTCGGCATGTCGATGTAGGGCTGCTGGGCGATCGACTCAGTCTGCCCGCCGAAGCTCCAGTAGACCTGGCTGTCCGGGTACTGGCCGTTCGTCTGGTTCACGATGGAGAACTCCAGCACGTTGT
>DATMKQ010000203.1:0-4655 GCA_035571275.1 Trebonia sp. | reverse complement strand
GGTGCTGCGGATCGCGACCCAGCTCGAGGACGACGGGACGATCCGGGTGCTGACGCCCGAATTCGACGTCGAGCTGGGGGAACTCGACGGCTCGCCGAGCACCCGTGTCGACCGGCTCGCGTCGGCCTTCAAGGACGCCGGGGCAGACGTCACCGTGCCCGGGAACATCGTCGATGCGATGTGGGCCAAATGGGTGTTCATCGCCAGCCTCGGCGCCGTCACCTCGCTGATGCGGGCACCCGTCGGCGCCATCGCGGCCGTGCGCGCAGGACAGCGGTTCGCGCAGTCAGTGCTCGCGGAAGCAGCGGCTGCGGCGGCCGCCTGCAGGCATCCCGTTCCCGCCGGGCAGTTGCACGTGACCGAGCAGGCCCTCATCGCCCCGGGGTCGCCAGCCACATCGTCGCTGACCCGCGACCTGATCGCGGGTCGCCGCACCGAGGTCGAGTCGGTGCTGGCCGACCTCGCGGCGCGCGCCCGCGCGGCGGGGACCGCCACCCCGCTGATCGACCTGGCCGTGCTGGCCCTGCGGATCCACAACCGGCAGATCGGATCCTGAGCATCGCCGTCTGCCTGCTTCCCATGTCACGGTCTGTCGTTCGACTACCCCCGCCCCGCGGCGGCTGCCCTCATCGACCAGGCCATCCCGCCGACGGCGGTGCCTGAAACCGGCAACCTCAAGGAGGAACCTGCAATGCCCCTGTCCGACACCGTGACCGGCCGCGAACGCGCGAGCGACAACGCCGAACGGCACCGCTGGCCCGGGATGCCGGCTGCGGGGGAGCATTCCCGGCGCACGGCGCCGTCGCGGGCGGCGTTCTGGCTGGTGGCCGGGGTGTTCTGCCTGCTGTTCTTCGCGGCCGGCGCACCGACGCCGCTGTACGGCGTCTACCGGGCTCAGCTGCGGTTCTCGGCGACCACGCTGACCGCCGTCTTTGCCATCTACGCCTTCGTCCTTCTCCTTACGCTGCTCGTTTTCGGGTCGGTGTCGGACTACCTGGGCCGCCGCCCCGTGATCCTGGCTGCCCTCGTGGTGAGCGCGGGTGCGGGCGCGGTGTTCCTGACGGCGCACAGCGTCGGGCTGCTGTTCGCTGCGCGGGCGCTGCAGGGCGTGGCCGTCGGCACAGCTATCGGTGCCCTCGGCGGGGCGCTGATCGACCTGCAGCCCGGGGGCAGCGGGCTCGCCCCGCTGATCACCGCCGCCGCCCCCGCCCTGGGGCTGGGAATAGGCGCGCTGGGCACCAGTACGCTGGCCCAGTACGGGCCGGCGCCCACCCGCCTGGTGTGGTGGCTGCTGCTGGGCGCCAGCGTGGCCGCCACCGCCGGGATCCTGGCGATGCCCGAGCCCGGGACCCGGCGGGCCGGCGTCCTGGCCTCGCTGCGGCCCCGGGTGGGCGTGCCACGCCAGGCGCGCGGGACGTTCGCCACCGCGGTGCCGTGCCTGTTCGCGGTGTGGGCGCTGGGCGGCCTGTACCTGTCGCTCGGGCCGTCGCTGGCCGTGCAGGTGACCGGCTCGCGAGACCTGCTGTGGGGCGGCCTGCTGGTCTTCCTGCTCACCGGGGTCGCAGCCGCGGCCACGGTCGCATTCCGCGGACTCACCCCGCGCACCGCGATGCTGGCCGGCTGCCTGGTCCTGCTCGCCGGCCTCGCGGTGACCTTCGCCGCGATCGCCACGACGACCGCTGCCGCCTTCCTGGCTGGCACCGCGGTGGCCGGCGTGGGTTTCGGGCTGGCGCTGCTGGGCGTCAACCGCACCCTGATCGCGCTGGCCGCCCCGGCACAGCGCGCCGGGCTCATCGCCGCCATCTTCATCATCAACTTCCTCGGGCTCAGCATCCCGGCGCTGATCGCCGGGGTGGCTACCGCACACGTCGGCCTGCACCGGACCGCCCTGGCCTACTGCGCGGCGATCGCCGCGCTCGTCGCGGTAGCAGCCGGCAGCTTGATGTTCCACGGGCGCGGCCCCGCCACCGGTCAGGGCACCAGCTAGGCCCGCCCCGGTTCGACGGCGGCCATTGCGTGCGGAGGGACCGGGCGAGCCCGCGGCCGACCTCCAGCCAAACTCATCGCCCAGCTCGTCGCTATCGCGGACAGCATGACTGGCCGATAGCGGCCGGAAAATCGGTCGCTATAGAGGCCTCCCGTCGGGCACCATGGCCAGGCTGGTTGCTCGGAATGGGAACAGATGACTGCACCTGAACATAGTCGCGGCTCACCGGCCCGGAAACGGGCGGTGCTGCTCGCGCTGCGCTACTACGGCCGCCAGATGGCCCGGCTCCGGCTCTTCACGGTGCCGGCGATGTTGCTGCCCGCGCTGGGAAACACGTGCATCTTCTACATCGCGCCGCTGATCGTCGCTCAGCTGGTCGGCCGCTTTGTCGCCCACGGGTCCGTCGGCATCGGCGCGGCGATGCCGTATGTGCTCGGCTTCGCAGGCGTGCTGCTTTTCGCCGAGATCGTGTGGCGGATCGGCATCCACTGCCTGAACCGCCTCGACGGTCGCGGAATCGAGAACCTCTACGTGATCGGCATGGACGAGCTGCTGGCGAAGGACGCGGCGTTCTTCCACGACAACTTCGCCGGTTCGCTGACCAAGCGGGTGCTGAGCTTCGCTTCCCGGTTCGAGGACTTCGCCGACAATCTGGTGTTCAACATCGTCGGCAACCTTGTGCCGCTCGGGTTCGCGTCGGTGGTGCTGTGGCGCTACGACCCGTTGCTCGTCGTCGGGCTCATCGGCCTGATCGCGGTCACCGGCGCCGGTATCGCACCGCTGATCCGCCGTCGTCAGAAGCTCGTCGACCAGCGCGAGGAAGCGATCGCGCGCGTGTCCGGACACGTCGCCGACAGCCTGATGAACATGGACACGATCCGCGCGTTCGCTGCCGGGGACCGGGAGGCCGCCGAGCACAGGGCGCGTGTCGCCGACCAGCGGAGGAAGTCGCTGCTGTCATGGGACTACGGGAACCTGCGCATCGACGCGCTGGTCGCGCCGATGTCCGTGCTGACCAACGTGCTCGGCCTGCTGCTCGCGGTCGCGCTCGGCGGAGGCAAGTACGGAATCGAGGCGATCATCGTGGCATTCACGTACTACTCCAACGCCACGCGGATCATGTTCGAGTTCAATCAGATCTACCGCCGTCTGGAGAGCTCGCTGACTGAAGCCGCGCAGTTCACCGAGTTGCTGCTCACACCGCCGGCCGTGGTCGACCCGATCGCGCCCGAGCCGCGGCCGAATGCGGGCGACGTCCGCTTGGAGCGCGTGACGTTCGCGCACGCGGGCGGACTGCCGTTGTTCACCGGCCTCGACCTCACCGTACCGGGCAGGACCAAACTCGGCCTGGTCGGCCGGTCGGGCGGTGGCAAGAGCACGCTGACTCGCCTGCTGCTGCGGATGATGGATGTCCAGGAGGGCCGGATCCTGATCGGCGGGCAGGACATCAGCAAGCTGCGCCAGTCGGATCTGCGCAGCCTGATCGCCTACGTGCCGCAGGACCCTGCGATGTTCCACCGGACGCTGCGTGACAACATCGCGTTCGCGCGCCCGCACGCGACCGACGCGGAGATCCGCCAGGCGGCGCATGCGGCGCACGTGACAGAGTTCGCCGGCGCCCTGCCGGACGGATTCGACACGATGGTCGGCGAGCGTGGCGTGAAGCTGTCCGGCGGGCAGCGGCAGCGAGTCGCGCTGGCCCGGGCGATCCTGCGTGACGCGCCGATCCTGCTGCTCGACGAGGCGACCAGCGCGCTGGACTCGGAGAGCGAAATCCTTGTCCAGCAGGCATTGTGGCGACTCATGGAGGATCGGACCGCGCTCGTGGTCGCGCATCGGCTGAGCACGGTCGCGCGCATGGACCAGCTGGTCGTGCTCGACCGCGGCCGGATCGTCGAGAAGGGCACGCACGAGGAACTGCTCCGTCTCGGCGGAACCTACGCCAGGCTGTGGCAGCACCAGTCCGGCGGCTTCCTGCACGACAGCACGACGACAGCGATGCTTCCGGAAACCCCGAGGCTGAGCGCGTGAGCCCTCGCCTTGGACCTATGCCGTCCACCAGGCACTGAAGACACTCTCAGGTCGGGCACACCGACGGCATCGCCACCGTCACCGGCAAACTCTTCGGCGCCCGGTTCTCGGCCATGGTGCGGATCGACCCGAGATCGCCGCGGCCATCGCCGCCATTGGCTAGGCGTCTCGGGCGGGCTCGCCGTGGCTGGCGTTGGCGCGGCCGCGGCCCCAGTAGGCCTTGGGTGACATCTGGTCCTGGCCGAGCCCTCGCCCGGCGAGGATCTCCCGCAGCCGGGACACGACCATAGCCTCGCCGAACAGGTAGGCGTGGCCGCGGCCGGGCGGCAGCTCGATCTCGGCTGTTTCGCCGGCGAGGGCCGACGGGTCACCAGCGGGCGCGCCGAGGCGGTGCAGCCAGGAGATGCGGGTACTCGCTGCGGCATCCAGGTCCTGCTCGTCGCTCTCCTCGGGGATCTCGAGCACGAGCATGGCCGGGCGGCCGGGCGGCAGCGCTTCGGTCATCGCGAACGCCGCGGGCAGCGCCGACTCATCGCCGATGAACAGGTGCCAGTCGGCCGTGGCCGACGTGGTGATCTTTCCGCGCGGCCCGATGCCCTCGATCTTGTCGCCGGACCGGGCCGACCGCACCCAGCGC
>DATMKQ010000202.1:0-3787 GCA_035571275.1 Trebonia sp. | reverse complement strand
AGCGCGGGATCAGGAAGCGCCGCCGCGTCAGTCATGATCCAGGGTAAGCGAGACCGGTCGGGATGCAGCGCCCGGCCGATGTAGGCCTCGGCCTGCGGCTGCCAGAGCCGCCAGAGCCCGGCGAGCTCGCCGATCGGATCGTCGTGCCAGTCGACCCGCAGGTCGGTAACTGGCCACGGCACCGCCTCGGCGATGACCATCCCGGCCGAGCGGACGGGGGAGACCTCGCCGCCCGCGGCCAGGCCGGCCGCCAGCGCCGCGATCAGCCGGTCGCCGAGGCCGTCGCCGGCCCGGCCGGTGAACGCCGCGAGCATCGCCGCCGGGACGCCCGGATCGGCCAGCAGGTTGCCCGCCGCGGCGGCGTCCGCGCCAAACACGTCCACCGCCTCGCCCAGGGCCAGCTCACCGGACCAGGCCGCCGAGCCGCCGTCCGCGTCGACCACCGCCAGCTGCCGGTACGCCACGTCGCGGGCACCGCCGACGACCGCCGCGAGCGCGTCACCCGCCGCCGCACCCTCGGCCATCGCGGAGAGCAGCGCCTCGCGCAGCCGCGGATCGGTCGTGCTCTGGCTGCACACGGCGCCCACGCCCGCCCGCACCGCCACGCACCGCGCGGCCACCGCCATGCTGGCCGAGGCGATGACGGCGCCCACCGCGCCGGTCCGCTCGCAGCGGCCCGCCAGCGAGAACGTCATGGCTTGACCGCCACCACGGTCACCTCCACCAGCCATTCCGGCCGGGCCAACGCGGACACGACCAGGCCGGTGAACACCGGGTAGACACCCTTGAGCCGCCGGCCGAGCACGCGGTACACCGGTTCGCGATACCGGATGTCGGTGAGGTAGACGGTGCAGCTCACGATGTGCTCGACAGACGCGCCCGCCTCGGTGAGCAGCGCTTCCACGTTCGCCATCACCTGCTCGGCCTGGGCCACGGGGTCGCCCACACCCACGTTCTCGCCAGTGTCCAGGTCCTGGGGCACCTGACCACGCAGGTAGACGGTGCTGCCCGCCACCACCGCCTGGCACAGGTCATTGTCCAGCCGCTGTTCCGGGTAGGTCTGCCCGGTGTTGAACGGCCGGATCCGCAGGTGTCCGCCCACGACGATCGGCTCGCTCATTTGCGTACCGCGTCCGCGACCTGGGAGTACCGCGCCACCACGTCAAGCGGCCCGCTGAAGTCGTAGTTGTTGTAGACGGCCAGCAGGTGCGAGAACGGCGGCGACTGCGCGAAAAGCTGGAACGTCAGCCGGTGCCCGGCGTAGTCGGAATTGAGCAGGTCACGGGCCAGCGCGAAGAGCTTGCGGCGTTCCTCAGCGGGGATCTCCCCTACGCGGAAGTACTTCCGCAGCCAGTCGCCGCCGCCCGGGGCGTCGAACATGGCCTTGCTCGGCATCAGGCTCACCTGACAGCCGCACAGGTCACGGACCAGGTGCATGACCGCCGGCAGCTGGCTGGACGCGAAGACCCGGCCCGCGTACATCATCGGCTGGTTGGGCATCAGCAGCCCGCCCGGGCTCGGCTCGGCGAGCTCGACCGCCGCGGTCAGGTGCGCGTTGATGCCCTCGCGGTAGCACGCGATCTGCGCGATCTTCTCCCGTACGGCCTGGTGCATCGTGACCCCGGTCGACCTGGCGCTGGCGTACGCGACGCCGAGGAGGAAGTCGGCGAAGCGCGCGTAGCGCTGCACGTACGGGAAGATGCTGTACCGGTGCAAGCAGGTGCGGATGAACGCGGCCGCCCTGGTGTGCCGGTAGAAGAACACGTTCTCCCAGGGGATCTCCACGTCGTCGAACACGATCATCGTGTCGATCTCGTCGTACCGGCTGGTCAGCGGGTAGTCGTCCGCGGCGCGCCCGTGAGCGAACCCGGACCGGCAGATGTGCTTGATGCCCGGCGCGCCCATGTCGGCCAGGAAGCCGACCGCGTAGTCGCTGAGCACCTCGTTGTTCCATTCGCCGATGGTCGGCTTGACGAACGCCTGGTTGGCGTAGGCCGCGGCGGTCTCGAACTTCGCGCCCCGCACCACGATGCCGTTGTCGTTCTCCCCGACCACGTGCAGCAGCACGTCGGGGTCCTGGTCCTGCGGGCGCAGGGAGCGATTGCCCTTCGGGTCGGTGTTGGCCGAGACGTGGAACGGGTCCAGGAGCTGCGCGCGCCGGACGTGCCGGGTGATGTTCGCGGAGAACGCCGGGTCGATCTCGTTCAGCACGTCCTGCCCGTCGAACAGCGACCACATCTCGCCGACCGTCTCATCGCCGACCCGGGTGACCACGCCGCCGGCGTCGTCGAGGATCGCGTCGACCGACGCCCGCTTGGCCCGCCAGTCCGCACGGCTGCGCGGCGGTCGCGAGGTGGTCGCGCAGCGCTCCGCCGTCTCCTCATCGACGTAGGTCAGCAGGTCCTTGGTGCCGGCTTCGCGAGCCAGATCGTAGATCCGGGCGCGCACGTTCACCACCGGCGCGAAGGCCGGATGCGTCGGGACGTCCTGGACCTGCTCGCCGTCGATCCACACCTCCCGCCCGTCACGCAGCGACTCGACGTAGTCCTGGCCGGTTCTCAGCACTGTTAGTCCCTTTCCAGAAGGGGGCAGCGTACCATCAAATTAGACTATTGGTATAGTTCACTGGCATGGCGCCTGATGCTCCGGAACGGTCCTACCTGGGCGAGGTCATCGCGGCGAACCTGCACCGGCTCCGCACCGCCCGCCGGATGTCGCTGGCCACCCTGGCCGCCCGCGCGGATGTCGCGAAGGCCACGCTGGCCAACCTGGAGCAAGGCCGGGGCAATCCGACCATCGAGACGCTCTGGTCGCTGGCGCTGGGCCTCGGCGTGGCCTTCAGCGATCTGCTCGAGGACAGGCGTGAGACCACCACGGCGGTCGTCCGGGCCCAGCAGGGCGCGCGGGTGCACGGGTCGACGCCGGGCGGACAGCTCGACCTGCGGCTGCTGGACCGGATCGAGCGCGGCGGCCTGGTCGAGGTGTTCGACCTGTTCCTGCCCGCCGGAACCGAACACCTGGGCACGCCGCACGGCGCCGGCGTGGTGGAGCGGGTGTTCGTCTACACCGGGACGATCGAGGTCGGCCCGGCCGGCGATCCGCTGACCCTCGGCCCGGGGGACTACGCCCGGTACGCCGCGGACCGCCCGCACGTCTACCGTGCGGCAGACGCGGACTGCCATGGCCTCTTGCTCGTCGGCTACCCACCCGCCTGATCCGGTATACCCGTTTTGGCGAGTTTTGGTTACGATAGGCGATGACATGGGTACGGAGAAGTATCAACAGCATGTTTCGGTGAAATGTGCGTAACGGTCGCACCGATCCGCCTGTGCGGTACCCACCCGCCCGTGCGGCACCGAGAAGGAGGACACCCGATGACCGCGCCAGCAAGTCCCACGGTGCGGCGGCGCCGCCTGGCCGCCGAACTGCGCGGGATCAGGGAGGACAAGGGCAAGAGCGGAGACTCGGTCGCCGCCGCGCTGCGGTGGTCGGCGTCCAAGATCAGCCGGTACGAGCGGGCCAGGACCGGTTTGCGCCCGCAGGAGGTCGAGCGGCTGCTCGACTACTACCAGATCACCGGGCCGCGCCGCGCGCTGCTGCTCGGGCTGGCTGAGGACGCGGCCCGCAAGGGCTGGTGGGAAGAGTTCGCCGAGAGCCTTTCCGATGACTATAAGCAGTTCATCGGGTTCGAGCACGAGGCGGCGTCCATGCACATCTGGCACGTGGACGTGGTCACCGGGCTGCTGCAGACCGAGGCCTATGCCCGGCACATCATCAGCAGCTACAG
>DATMKQ010000201.1:0-35105 GCA_035571275.1 Trebonia sp. | reverse complement strand
CGAACCCGAGCGCGAGCGCCTCGTCGCGCAGTTCTATGAATTCGCCAGGCTGCACCCAGCGCTCCACCGGGTGGTGCCGCAGCGACGGGCGCAGGTACTGGGTGATCGTGAGCAGGTCCGTCCCGGCCGCCCGCAGGTCGGCCATCGCCGGGCCGATCTCGTCCCGCGTCTCGCCGAGCCCCAGGATCAGGTTGGACTTGGTGACCAGCCCGGCCTCGTGCGCGGCACGCAGCACGCCCAGCGACCGCTCGTACCTGAACCCGGGCCTGATCCGGCGGAACACCCGCGGCACCGTCTCCAGGTTGTGCGCGAACACCTCGGGCCGGGCGCCGAACACCTCGGCGAGCTGCGACGGGTCAGCATTGAAGTCCGGCACGAGCAGTTCGACCCCGCAGCCAGGCAGGGCCGCGTGGATCTCCCGGCAGGTCTGCGCGTACAGCCAGGCCCCGCCGTCCGGCAGGTCGTCACGCGCCACCCCGGTCACGGTCGCGTACCGCAGCCCCATCGCGGCGACCGACTCCGCGACCCGGCGCGGCTCGTCGGTGTCCAGCGGCAGCGGCTTTCCCGTGTCGATCTGGCAGAAGTCGCAGCGGCGGGTGCACTGGTCGCCGCCGATAAGGAAGGTCGCCTCGCGGTCTTCCCAGCACTCGAAGATGTTGGGGCAGCCGGCTTCCTCGCATACGGTGTGCAGGCCCTCGGCTCGGACGAGGCTCTTCAGCTCGGTGTACGCCGGCCCGGTACGCACCCGGGTCTTGATCCACGGCGGCTTGCGCTCGATCGGTGTCTGGCTGTTGCGGGCCTCGAGCCGCAGCATCCGCCGTCCATCTGGAGCTAGTTCCGGGGTGCTAACCACGGTTCCACCTTA
This sequence comes from Trebonia sp., assembly GCA_035571275.1. Lineage (GTDB taxonomy): Bacteria > Actinomycetota > Actinomycetes > Streptosporangiales > Streptosporangiaceae > Trebonia. Next base: position 34,240 of record DATMKQ010000201.1, on the reverse strand, counting down.
TCCGTCCCCTGGTATGGCCTCGGTTACGCGGCGGGGGAGGCGATCAGGGGGGTTACCGAGAAGATGCGTCGCCAGCGGCGGTAGCCGAGAGCCGCTGCCAGGTGGCGTTCGAGCAGCGGGGTGGCGTCGGCGACCGAGACTCGGATGCCGGTTTCCGTGGTCAGCGAGGTGGTGCCCGCGTCCCGGATACCGCACGGGACGATCCGGTCGAACCAGGACAGGTCGCAGTCGCAGTTCAGCGCCAGCCCGTGCATGCTGACACCGCGGGCCACCCGGGCGCCGATGGCGCCGACCTTCCGGTCTGGCAGGCCGCGCGAGGCCGGGATCCAGGCCCCGCTGCGCCCCTCGACGCGGACCGCCTGCACGCCGAAGTCGGCGCAGACCCGGATCATCGCCTCTTCGAGCGACCGGACGTAGGCGACCACGTCGACCGGCTCGCGCAGCTTGATGATCGGGTAGGCGGTCAACTGTCCCGGTCCGTGCCAGGTGATCTTGCCGCCCCTGTCCACGTCGATGACCGGCGCGCCCGCGTCTCGCAGCGGCCGGTCGGAGACCGCCGTCCGCTTGCCCGCGGTGTACACCGGCTGGTGCTCGAGCAGCAGGCAGCTGTCAGGGACCGTGCCCTCGACCCGCCCAGTGTGCACGCGGCGCTGCAAGTCCCACCCGGTGAGGTAGTCGACCGCGTACGAGCCGAAGCCCGCGTGCGCGTACACGAGTTCGTCATCCACGTCATCGAGATTACGGCCGCGGGTGAGGCGGACGCGCCAGATGGGCACAAAACCAAATGTGATCAATGAGGCCGATCTGCGCGAGCTCACCCCGGACGAGCGCCGCGAGCTAGCGGACAAGCTTTGCGTCATCGACTACTCGCGCCCGGTGGCGGGGCTGAACATGCCGGGGCTCAACCTGAGCCGCGGCCGACGGCTGGGCGCGGCGTTCTCGATCGTCTGCTGTGTCGTGCTCGTCGGCTGGATCGTCATCTTGGCGCTAACCCTGCACAGGAACTACACCACCACCCACTGGCGGCTGGCCTGGGTCGGCTTCGACATCGCGGAGCTCGCCGCGTTCGCGGCGACCGGCTGGGCGTTCTGGCGCGGCCGCCAGATCGTGATCGCCTGCCTGCTGGTCACCGGCACGCTGCTGTGCTGCGACGCCTGGTTCGACGTGATCCTGGACCTGAGGACCGGCGACATGTGGTGGAGCATCGCCTCCGCGCTCATCATCGAGCTGCCGCTCGCCTTCCTCATGTTCAATGCCGCGCGCCGCTTGATCCGGCTGTCAACTCTCGTCGCGGTGAGCCGGGTGAGCGAACGCGCGGAAGTTCCACCGCTGTGGCGCATACCGCTGTTCGGCGGGCAACTGCCGACCAGACAGTAAGCCCGCCTCCGTTCGGGATAATGGATTGTGACTGTCACAGAACCAGTGGCTGCCTTGTCCAAGAGAGCGAAACGCACCTCGAAAGGACGGCAAACACGATGCGAGTCTTCGTCGCCGGGGGAACCGGCGCGGTAGGGCGGGCGCTGGTGCCCGCGCTGATCACCGCCGGCCACCAGGTCACCGCCAGCACCAGGACGCCGGACAAGACCGCGCGGCTGCGGGCCCTCGGGGCCGAGCCCGTGGTTGCCGACGGGCTGGACCGGGCCGCGGTCATCGCGGCGGTCAAGACCGCCGCGCCGGACGTGATCGTGCACGAGATGACCGCGCTGTCGGCCTTGACCAGCTTCCGCAACTTCGACGCGCAGTTCGCGGTCACCAATGAGCTGCGCACTAAGGGCACCGACTACCTGCTGGAAGCCGCCGCGGCCGCCGACGTCCGCAGGGTGGTCGCGCAAGGCTATACCGGCTGGCCGAACCAGCGTTCCGGTGGCCCGGTCAAGACCGAGGACGATCCGGTCGACGGCGGGGTGCCGGACACCGAGCGGTCGTTGGCGGCGATCCGGTACGTGGAGGAGCGGGTACCGGCCGGCGTTCCCGAGGGGCTGGTGCTCCGGTACGGCAGCTTCTACGGGCCGGGCGCCAGCGAGTTCCTGCTCGACCAGGTGCGCAAGCGCAGGGTTCCCGTGCTCGGCGGCGGGACCGGGATCTGGTCGTTCACCGAGATCACGGACGCGGCCGCGGCCACCGTGGTGGCCGTCGAGCGCGGCGCGCCCGGCGTGTACAACGTCGTTGACGACGAGCCCGCGCCGGTCGCGGAATGGCTGCCGTACCTGGCGAGGGTCGCGGGCGCCAAGCCGCCGCTGCGGCTGCCGGCCTGGCTGGGGCGGCTGCTCGCCGGCGAGCTCGCCGTGGTGCAGATGACGACCGTGCGCGGGTCCTCGAACGCGAAGGCCAAGCGGGACCTCGGCTGGACCCCACGGTACGCGAGCTGGCGGGAGGGGTTCCGTGCCTGGGCCAGCGCCTGAGCAGTACCGGCCGCTGCTGTTCTCGATCGCTTACGGGATGACGGGCTCGGTCGGCGACTCTGAGGACCTCGTGCAGGACGCCTACCTGGGCTTCGCCCGCGCGGAGCGGGCGGGCACGGACGTGACCGAGCCCAAGGCGTACCTGGCGACGGCGGTGACGAGGCTGGCGATCAACCACTTGCGTTCGGCGCGGGTGCGGCGGGAAGCCTACGTGGGCGACTGGCTGCCCGAGCCGATCGTCGTGCCCGCGGACGAGCCCGCCGAGCACGCGGAGCTCGCCGACTCGCTGTCGATGGCGTTCCTCGTCCTGCTCGAGACCCTGACCCCGGTCGAGCGCGCGGTGTTCATGCTGCGCGAGGTGTTCGGGTACGGCTATCCGGACGTGGCGAAGATCACCGGGAAGACCGAGGTGAACTGCCGGCAGATCTTCGCCCGCGCCAGGCAGCGGATCGGCGCCGCGGGGCCCGGTCCCGGGCCCGTCCCGGCCGCGCCCGGCCAGCGTCCCGGCCGCGCCGAAGGCGAGGCGCTGGCCCGCCGGTTCTTCGAGACCGCGGCGGGCGGCGACATGGACGCGCTGCTCGCGCTGCTCGCCCCCGACGTGGTGATGCACGGGGACGGCGGCGGCAAGGCCCAGGCCATCGGCCAGCCGCTGCGCGGCAGGATCGCAGTCGGCAGGCTGCTGGCGGGCATCTTCAGGCGCGGCAGGCACCTCGACGTGTCGGTCCGGCTGGCCTGGGTCAACGGCCAGCCGGGCGCGGTCGGGTACGACGGGGAGGGGCGCGTGGTCGCCGTGTTCGCGCTCGACGTGGCCGACGGCCTGGTGCAGGCGATCAGGTCCGTGGTCAACCCGGACAAGCTCTCCCATATCGGGCCGGTATCTGATCTGGCGCTCCTGGGGCGCAAGTCTTAGATTCGTCCTCATGGCAACCGATTTCACCGAGGAAACCGCCGCCGACGCCGTCGTCGAGAGCTTCGCCCCGTCCACGGACCCGCGACTACGCGAGATCCTGACCAGCCTCGTCAGGCACCTGCACGCGTTCGCCCGCGATGTCGAGCTGACGATTCCCGAATGGGAGAAGGCGATCGACTTCCTCACCCGGGTCGGCCACAGGTCCGACGACGAGCGCCAGGAGTTCATCCTGCTCTCCGACGTGCTGGGCATGTCGATGCTGGTGGAGACGATCAGCAACAGGAAGTTCGGGGTCGCTACCGAGTCGACGGTGCTCGGCCCGTTCCATGTGGTGGAATCGCCGGTGCTGCCGCTCGGGGCCAACATCGACAAGGTGGGCACCGGCACGCCGTGCGTGCTCACCGGGCGAGTCGTGTCGGTGGACGGCTCGGTTTTGCCCGGTGCGCAGCTGGACGTCTGGCAGGCCAACGACCAGGGCTTTTACGATGTCCAGCAGCGGGACGTGCAGCCGCGGCAGAACGGCCGCGGGCTGTTCACCGCCGATGACAACGGCGAGTTCTGGTTCCGTACAGTCGTGCCGAGCCACTACCCGATCCCGACCGACGGCCCCGTCGGCGAATTGCTCATCGCGACCGGACGGCACGCGTTCCGGCCGGCGCACATCCACTTCATCGTCACCGCTCCCGGGCACCGCCCGCTGACCACGCACATCTTCGTGGCCGGCAGCCAGTACATCGAGTCGGACACGGTGTTCGCGGTGAAGAAATCCCTGGTCGCCGAGTTCGCCGAGGTCACCGACGCCGAAGCGGCCGCGAAGTGGGACGTCCCTGTCCCATTCCGGCACGCCGACTTCACCATCATCATGCAGCCGGGGTCGTAGCGGGTGCGATCGTATATGTTTGCGATTTGCGGTGCTCTCACGCCGGAAATCGCAAACAAAGCGCGGCGTTAGGCGCCTCAGCGCTTCAGTTCGGCGGCGAGCGCCGCGCCGACGGTCGGGTACTCGAACGTGAAGCCCGCCGCGAGCAGCTTCTTCGGCAGTACCCGGGCGCTGGTCAGCAGCTCCGACGACATCTCGCCGAGGGCCAGTTTGAGGACCGGCTCCGGCACTCGCAGCCAGCCGAAATCCGGCTTGCCCAGCGCGTGGTGCAGTGCCGCGGTCAGCTCGTCGTCCGTGACGGCGTTCGGGGCGGTCAGGTTGAACGGGCCGCTTTGCCTATCGGCGTCAAGCAGGAAGCGGATCGCGCGGATCTCATCGGTCAGCGCGATCCAGCTCATCACCTGCCTGCCGCGGCCGAACCTGGGCAGCAGGCCGAACCGCGCGGGCAGCGCCAGCCGCGCGAGCACGCCGCCGCCGCTGCCGAGGATGAGGCCGCTGCGCAGGTGCGCGACGCGGATGCCCGCCTCCCTGGCGGGGTCGGCGGCGGTCTCCCAGTCGTGGACCACCTTGGACAGGAAACCCGTCCCGGCGGGGGCGTCCTCGGTGACCTCGCGGCCGCCGACATCCCCGTACCAGCCGATCGCCGAGGCGGCGAGCAGCACCTTCGGCCGCGGCCGCGCCGCGGCCAGCGCGGCGGACAGGGCACGGGTGGGGAGCACCCGGCTGGCCCGGATCTCCGCCTTGTAGCGTCGCGTCCAGCGGTGGTCGCCGACCCCGGCGCCCGCTAGGTGCACGCAGGCGTCGATCCCGCCAAGCGGCGGGTCGCCGGCGTCGGCCGCGCGCGGGTCCCAGCGCAGTTCGTCCGCGCCCCGTGGCGTCCGCCTGACCAGGCGGACGACCTCATGGCCGTCCGCCCGCAGGCTGACGGTGAGCGCGGTGCCGATCAGCCCGGACGAGCCGGTGATCGCTACCTTCATGACCGGCAGCGCGCCTACAGGCCGAGTTCGGCCTCGAACGCGCCTTCCTCCAGTCGGTTCTTTACCGTTACGAGGAACCGCGCGGCGTCCGCGCCGTCGACCAGCCGGTGGTCGTAGGTCAGCGCCAGGTAGACCATGGACCGGACGGCGATGACCTCGCCGAGCGCCGGGTCATCCACGACGACAGGGCGCTTGACGACGGTACCGACGCCGAGGATGCCGACCTGCGGCTGGTTGATGATCGGCGTGTCGAACAGCGCGCCGCGGCTGCCGGTGTTGGTCAGCGTGAACGTGCCGCCGGCCAGCTCGTCCGGGCCGACCTGGCTGGACCTGGTACGGGCCGCGAGGTCGCTGATCTTCCGAGCGAGCCCGCCGATGTTGAGGTCGCCCGCGTTGTGGATCACCGGCACCATGAGCCCGCGCTCGGTGTCGACAGCGATGCCCAGGTGCTCGGCGTCGTGGTAGGTGACCTGCGCGTTTTCGGTGTCGATGACCGCGTTGAGCCTCGGATGCACCTTGAGCGCCTCGACGGCGGCCTGCGCGAAGAACGGCAGGAACGTCAGCTTGACGCCCTCCCGCGCCTCGAACGCGGCCTTCGCCCGGTCCCGCAGCCTGGCGATGTTCGTGACATCCGCTTCCACGACGGTGGTGAGCTGAGCGGATGTCTGCAGCGACTCGACCATCCGTTTGGCGATGACCTGGCGCGGCCGGGACAGCCGCTGGGTGGTGCCGCGCAGTGCCGACGGCACGAGCTCCGGCCGCCCGGCTGGCGCGGCCGGAGCCGCCGTCGCAGGCGCGGCGGGTGTCGCGGCGGGCGCGGCGGGCGCGGGCTCGGGCTGGCTCGCCGCCGCGGCCGCGGCTGCTTCCGCGGCCCGCTGGTTGCGGGAAGCCTGGAGGACGTCCTGCTTGCGGATCCGGCCGCCGACGCCGGTGCCTTCGATCGACTCGAGGGCGACCGAATGCTCGGCGGCGAGCTTGCGCACCAGCGGGGTGACGTAGGGGGACTCGCCGGTTGGCAGCGGCGTGGGCTCCGGGTACGGGCCGTCCGACTCCCGCTCGGCGGAAGCGGCCGACGGCGCGTAGGCCGGGGCCGGCGCGGGCGCGGGCGCGGGCGGGGCGGCCGGCGGCGCGTAACTCTGGGCCGCGGGCGGGTAGCTGGCCGTCGGGGTGGCGGCGGGCGGGACGTAACCGGGGGCAGGCGTGACGGGCGCCGCTGGCGGGACGTACCCGGGGGCGGGCGGCGCCGGCGGCGTCGTCGCGGCCGGGCTCCACGCCCACGAGCTGCCCGGCCCGACCTGCTCGCCGTTGACCTGCTCGCCGTTGACCAGCGCGGCGGCGGCCGGGGCGGCCGGGGGGGCGGGGGCGGCGGCGGCGGCGGGCGCGGGCGCGGGCGCGGGGGTCGGCGCCGCCGCAGGCGGTTGCGGCGCGGCGGCGGCAGGCGCGGCGGTGGCGGCAGGGGCGGCGGGCGCGGCGGCCTCGGGGGCCGCCGCGGGCTCATTGGCGTCCGCGATCTCAGCAAGCTTGGCACCAACAGCGACGGTCTCGTCCTCGTCGACCACGATGCCGCGCAGGATGCCAGTCGCCGGGGACGGGATTTCGGTGTCCACCTTGTCCGTGGAGACCTCGAGCAGCGGCTCGTCTGCCGTCACCTGCTCGCCTTCTTTTTTCAGCCAGCGTGTGACGGTGCCCTCAGTGACGCTCTCACCGAGCTGGGGCATTGTTACGGAGACCGACATGTTCTGAGCAGCTCCTTTAAGCGTGGAAGTGCAGTGGCTTGCCGGCGAGCGCCAGATGGGCCTCACCGATGATCTCGGACTGGGTGGGGTGCGGGTGAATCAGCGCGGCGACGTCGGCGGGCTCCGCGTCCCAGTTGTAGATGAGCTGGCCCTCCGCGATCAGCTCGCCGACCCGGGCGCCCACGAGGTGGATGCCCAGCACCCGGCCCGGCTGTCCGTCCGCACCCGCGGCCTCGGCGATGACCTTCGCCTGGCCCTGCGTCTGCAGGATGACGCTCTTGCCGTTGCCGCCGAGGGGGTAGTTCACCTCGGTCACCGCGATGCCTCGCTCGGCCGCCTGCGCGGAGGTGATACCCACCGACGCGACCTCGGGGTCGCTGTAGGTGATCCTCGGCACACCGTCGTAGTCGATCGGCTTGACGTCCAGGCCGCCGATCCGCTCGGCGACCAGGATCCCCTCGGCGAAGCCAACGTGGGCGAGCTGCGGGGTGGCGATCAGGTCGCCCACCGCGGAGATGGTCGGCACCGCCGTCCGGCACAGCGGGTCGACGTTCACGTAACCCCTGGTCAGCGTGACGCCGTTCTCCTCGTAGCCGAGCCCGGCGGAAACCGGTCCGCGGCCGACCGCGACCAGCAGCAGGTCGGCTTCGAGCGTCTTGCCGTTGCCCAGCCTGACCGCTACTCCCGAGTCGGTGTAGCTGACCGACTCGAACGCCACGCCGAGCTCGGTGCCGATGCCGCGGCGGCGGAACGCGCGCTGCAGCACCTTGGCGCTCGCCTCGTCCTCAAGCGGCAGCAGCTGCGACAGCATCTCGACGACAGTCACCTCCGCGCCGAACGACCGCCACACGCTCGCGAACTCAACCCCGATCACGCCGCCGCCGAGAATGACCGCCGAGCCGGGCACCGTGTCCAGGCCCAGCGCGTCATCGGAGCTGATGATCCGGTTGCCGTCGAGCTCCAGGCCGGGCAGGGTGCGCGGCACGGAGCCGGTCGCGAGCACGATGTGGTCGCCTGTGTACAGGGCGTCGCCGACCTGTACCGACGTCGGCGTGACCAGCCGCCCGTCGCCGATGATCGTGTCGATCTTCCTGCTGCCGATCGTGGACTGCAGGCCCTTCCACAGCCGGTCCACCACGGACTGCTGGTAGGACAGCACGGCGGGCATGTCGATGCCCTGCAGCGATGTCCTGATGCCGAACTTCGCGCTCTCCCGAGAGGAGTCGGCGACCTCGGCCGCGTGCAGCAGCGCCTTGGTAGGGATGCACCCCCGGTGCAGGCAGGTCCCTCCGACCTTGTCCTTTTCGATCAGGGCCACGCGCTTGCCGAGCTCGGCCGCGCGCAACGCGCAGGCGTACCCGCCGCTACCGCCACCGAGCACGACGATGTCGTAATGGCCGCCCTCTGCCACAGTTTCTCCCTTTTCCGCTTACGCTCAGTGTCCCATCATGTCATCGCGCGGCGATCACGCGCCGGGCAGTCGACCCGCCGCGGTTTCCGCCGCGATCCGCACCAGCGCGCGCACCGCCGCGCCGGTGCCCCCCTTGGGCGTATACCCGAACGAGCCGCTGTCGTTGTACGCCGGGCCGGCGATGTCCAGGTGCGCCCAGGCGACCCCCTCCGGCACGAACTCGCGCAGGAACAGCCCGGCCACCAGCATCCCGCCGTTGCGGTCGCCCGAGACGTTGGCCAGGTCGGCGACGGGGGAGTCCAGCCCCTTGCGCAGCTCATCTGGCAGCGGCATCGCCCACGCGGGCTCGCCGGCCTCCCGCATCACCGCGGCGACCTCGGCGGCGACCTGCTCGGAGCTGCCCATCACGCCCGCGGTCCTGCGACCGAGCGCGACCGTGGCCGCGCCGGTGAGCGTGGCGATGTCGACCACGAGATCGGGGTTGTCGGCGCCGGAGCGGGCGAGGCCGTCCGCCATCACCAGGCGGCCCTCCGCGTCGGTGTTGAGCACCTCCACGGTCTTGCCGCCGTAAATGGTGATGATGTCCGACGGCCGCTGCGCGGCGCCGCCGGGCATGTTCTCCGCCAGGCACATGTACCCGACCACGTTCACGGGCAGCCCGAGTTCGGCGATCGCCGCGGTCGCGGCCAGGGTGGCCGCCGCGCCGCTCATGTCGCACTTCATCGTTTCCATGGACTTCGGCGGCTTGAGGGACAGGCCGCCGGAGTCGAATGTGATGCCCTTTCCCACGAACACGACGGTCCTGGTCGCATCCGGGTGGGTGTACTCAAGTCGCGCCAGCCGCGGCGGGCGGGTGGACCCCTGGCCGACGGCCGTGATGCCGCCGTAGCCGTCCGCCCTCAGTTCCTTCTCGTCGAGCACCTGAACCTTGAAGCCCTTGTCCGCCGCGACCCGCTCCGCCTCGGCGGCCAGCACCGCGGGCGGCAGGTCCAGAGGCGAGGTGTTCACCAGGTCCCTGGTGAGGTTGACCGCCGCGCCGATCACTCGCCCCCTGCTGACCGCGGCCGCGTTGTCGTCACTGGTCAGCAGCGTCACCGCGATGTCGGCCGCCTGCGTGGACCGGTACCGCCGGAAGCTGTACCCGCCGAGTAGCGCGCCGAGGGTGACTGCCTCCCCCTCGGCGGCGGTCCGCGCGGGCAGCGCGATCGTCACGGTCTTGCTGCCGTTGGTCTTGTCCCGCACGGACAGCTTGTTCCCGCTCACGTCACGCAGGGCCGTCCCGGCCGCACGGCGCAGCTTCTCGGCGTCAAAGGATCCGCCGTCCTCGGGTGCGGCGCCAAGCCCGACGGCCAGGATCACCGACGCGGCCAGCTTTCCGCCGCCCGGAATCTTGATCAGCTCTTCGAGTTCGCCTGTCGCGCCGAGCGCGGAAAGCGCGTCGGCAAGGGTGCCGCCGAGCGCGTCGTCGACACCGTCCGCGCCGGGTGCGGCGCTCGGGCCGTCAGGGGTCTGCAGTACCCCGATGACTAGGACATCGGCTTCGGCCGTACCCGGCGCCGATTCGCTGGTTGAAAGGGAGACAGTCACCCTGCGATGGTATTCCACCCGCCCCGCCGTGCCGCTCCGCCAGCCTCAGCCGTGACCTACCGCACACGCATCCGTTCGGGGAACAGATGGCAGCCATCGGGCTCCAGCCGCAGGGCGACCTCCTCGCCGCGGACCGTGCGATGCCGGGCGAACACGCCGGTCAGCCGCCCGTGCCCGGGCAGGTCGATGGCGAGTTCGTAGCCGCGCCCGCGGAACGCCGAGTCGGCGACCCGGCCGCTCAGGTGCCGTTCTTCCGTGGCGCTCCCGGCGACGTGCACGCCGGTCGGGCGGATCGCCAGCACCGCGTCGTCGCCGGCCTCCAACGAGACGGCCGGCGACCCCGGGCCGCCGGCAGCCCGCAGCCGGGGCAACGAGCACCCCGAAGCGGCCACCTCCACCTGGCCGTCGTCGGCGTGACCGACGACCTTGACCAGCAGTTCCCCGGCCAGCCCGGTGAACCGGGCGACGAACGGCGTCGCCGGGTGGAAGTAGATGTCCTCCGGCGAGCCGAACTGCACCAGCCGCCCCTCCTCGAGCACCCCCACCTTGTCCGCGAGCGCGAACGCCTCCGCCTGGTCGTGCGTGATGTACACGGTGGTCGCGCCCACCTCGCGGACCAGCGAGGAGATCTCCACGCGCATCCGCTCGCGCAAGTCGGCGTCCAGGTTGGACAGCGGTTCGTCGCACAGGATCAGCCCGGTGTCGGCGATCAGCGCGCGGGCGAGCGCGACACGCTGCTGCTGGCCGCCGGACAGCTCGTTCGGATATCGTCCGGCGAACTCGGCCAGCCCTACTCGCCCGAGCATCGACAAGGCACCGGCCCGGCACTCGGCGCGACCGACCCGGCGGCGGCGCAGCGCGAACGCCACGTTGTCCAGCGCGGTCATGTGCGGCCACAGCGCGTAGTCCTGGAACACCATCGACAGGTCACGCTGCTCGGGAGGCACGTGCGCGCGGTCGGTCGCCACGGTCCGTCCGCCGATGGAGATCAGCCCGCTGTCGATTCGCTCGATACCGGCCAGGCACCGCAGCAGCGTCGTCTTGCCGGACCCGGACGGACCGAGCAGCACGAGGAACGTCCCTGGCGCGACGGAAAGTGACACCGAGGCAAGCGCGGGAACGGTCGAGCCCGGGTATGTCTTCGTCAGATCGGTGACGGTGATAGGCTCAGCCACGGACGGTTCCTCCGATCCTGCGCCAGCCCGCCGGGGCCAGCACGCGGTACCCACCGAGCACGATAGCGACGGCCGCGAAAGCGATAAGGACGGCGAGCACGGACTGGGCCATGCCCACGCCGAAGTGGTAGTTGGACAGGTTGTCCTCGATCGCGATCGAGGCGGGCGGCGAGCCGGGCGCGTACAGCAGCTGCGACAAGGGCAGCTCAAGGAACACCCCGCAGAACGTGTACAGCCACGCCAGCGTGATCGGCCGCGACACGACCGGCAGCACGCCGCGCGCCCACGCCCTGACGGCGCCCGCCCCGTGCGCACGCGCCGCGTCGCCCAGCGACGGCTGCAGTTGGGACACCGCGCCGACAAGCACCCGCGCGTTGGTCGGCAGCGAGGACGCTATATAGGCGATGACCAGCAACTGCACCGTCTGGTACAGGTCGATGTGCAGCCGGGACATGATCGGCAGGTTGTAAGCGAAGATATAGCCCGCGCCGAACACCACGCCGGGCAGCGCCACCGAGGCGAGCAGCAGGAAATCCAGCGCCCCGGTGGCCGCCGTCCGGCGCCGGGACAGCAGCCGGGCGGCGATGAACCCGAGCGTCACGGTGACCGACGCGGTGATCACGGCGTAGACGAAGGAGCGTTCCAACGGCCCGAGCAGCCCGGACTGCTGGAACAGCGCCTGGTAGTTCACCAGCGTCAGGGAGAACGAGCTGCCGTAGTCACCAAGCAGCGAGCCGCTGACCGCGCCGAAGCCCGGTATCCCCAGCATGACGAGGAAGAACAGCGCCACACCCGAGCCAGCGAGCATGGCCTCGACGCGCGACAGCCGGCGCCGCACCGCCTGCCGGGTGCGGCCGGACAGGATCTGGTAGGACCGGCCGCGCAGCGCCCGCGCCTGCAGCCCCAGCGGAATCGCCACGGCCAGCACCAGCAGCCAGGACATGCCCGCGGCCAGCGGGAAGCTCGGCGGGAAGTTGCCGATCGCCGCGTACAGCTGGTAGGTCGCCAGCGGGAAGTTCGAGTTGTACGCCAGCGTGGCCGCGACGCCGAAGTCGCTGATCGATTCGGCGAAGCCGATGGCCAGCGCGGACCAGATGGCGGGCGCCAGGATGGGCACGATCAGCCGCAGCGCCTGCGCCCGCGACGCGCCGTGCACCCGGGCCGCGTCCTCGAATTCCTGCCCAAGCCCGCCAAGCGCCGCCGAGACCGCCAGGTAGGAAAACGGCACGCAGCGCAGCCCGAGCAGCAGCACCACGCCGAACGGCCCCATGATCAGGTGCGTCACCCACGGCCAGTCCAGGCCGATCCGGTACATCACGCCCTGCTGTTGCACCAGCCGCTCCCAGCCGAGCGCGGGCAGCCAGGACGGCAGCAGCAGCGACAGCCACATGCCGCCGCTGACGAACCTCCGGCCGGGCATCGTGGTGCGGGCGGCCAGCCAGGCGACGGGGAACCCGAGCAAGAGCCCGAGCAACGCCGCGGCGCAGCTCACCCACAGCGAGTTGACGAGCGCCACCGCCGTGGCGCCGGTGAGTGCCTGGTGCAGGTACGTGAGCGTGAACCACTGCGAGCCCTGGTCGAACAACCGGGGGGACACGGCGAGGATCAGGAAACAAACGCAGGGGAACAGGATGACCGCGCACAGGATCAGCCAGAACAACGGCATCCCGAGCCGCGTGAACCGCGGCCGTGACGCCAGCCACGACGGCCCGGGGTGCATGGGGGGGCGGGCCCCGGGGGGAATGGGGGGGGCGGGCAGCCCCCCCATTATCGGGGGGATCCCGGGGGGTCGCCCCCCCGGGAATTACTCGCATCAACGCACGATGTTCGAGTCGAACCAGTTGTTGATGGTGGCCTCCTGCGGGCCCCAGGTGTACGGGTTGATGGTCTGGGTCTTGACGGACGACAGCGACGGCAGCGAGGGCAGCGGGTTGACGCCCTGCAGCACCGGGTAGTACAGCGAGTCACCGGTCGGGTCGCCGGTCTGCATGACGTGCTGGCCGGCCGCGGACAGCACGTACTCGACGAACTTCTCCGCCTCGGCCTGCACCTGGGGTGAGGCCTTCGCGTCGATGCCGATCGCGGACGGCAGCAGGGTGGCCGGGTCCAGGTATTCGAGGCCGATGCTCTTATCGGTGAACGTGGCGCCTATGGCCGCGGAAGACTGCACGAGCGCCAGGTTGATCTGGCCGCTGGTCAGCGCCTGCAGCGTCGGCCCGTTGGTCGGGTGGATGATCAGGCCGTCGTTCTTGAGCTGCGTGAAGTAGTTCTCGCCGGCCGACACGCCGCCGAGGTAGTTCATGACGCCGGCGATGAGCGGGTAGGTCGGCCCGGACTGGGACGGGTCGTTCATGCCGACCTGACCCTTCCAAGCCGAAGACTCAAGCGCCGCCCAGGTCGTCGGCGGCTTCGAGACCTTGGCCTTGTTGTAGGCGACGATGCCCATCAGCGTGACCCCGGTGGGCACGTACGACTTGTCAGAGGGCACGGACGCGGTGCCGAGGGAGTTCCACGAGACGTTCGGCTCGAAGCCCTTCAGCAGCAGGCCCTGGGTGTCAAGGCCGGCGAACGCGGTCGCGCCGTCGACCCAGAGCAGGCCCCACTTCGGGTTGTTCTTCGAGGCCTCGATCTGGGTCAGCAGCGGGCCCGTGGAGTTGTCGTCGAGTTGCACCGGGATGCCGGTGGCCTTGGTGAAGGCCTTGGTCATCGCCGAGTCGTAGCCCTGGGCGGAGTAGACGACCAACGGGACGTCGGCGGCGGCCGCCGCCGTCGCCGATGACGTGGCCGATGACGTGGCCGACGTGGATGGCGAAGGAGAGGTCGTGGGGGACGACGAACTCGAACCTGAGCCCGACGAGCAAGCCGCGGCCAGGAGTGTCAACGTGACAGCGCCGGTGACGCTGGCGAGCAGGCGCAGGGGGATGCGCCGGTACAAGCGGTTCATGGCCCCGAGTTTGCGGACCTGATGCATCCCAGAAGTGACAAGAACTTTGCTTGCAGGTGAACCGGTTATCACAATGTAGGAGCAACGGAGGTTATGTGATAGATCTAACGACGGTTAACATTGGAGTCGTGACCCCGATCGATGGGAACCTATGACAGAGATGTCAGTGCCCCTCCGCCTCTTCCGCGTAGACCCGGGCCGCGTAGGCCTCGAGCGACTGCTCGCACGCCTCGAGCGCCCGCTCCGTGGCCGGCCGCCCGTCAGCGCCGAACGCGTCGCGCTCGACGATCTTCGCGAACCAGTTCCGCAGCTTCACCAGGTCGACCTCGTTTTCCTCAAGCTCGGCGTACGTGAAGTGGTTATCCGCGTACTCCTTCTGAACCTGGTGAAGGAAGTCCTCGCACTTGTCGACGATCTCCTCGTACTCGTCGTTGCGCGCCGCCTGGAACGCGTTGCGGACGTCCGCCTCGCCGGCCAGCACGGTGCAGGACATCAGCACCGCCGTGCCGGACATGTCCAGGATTTCCCGCCGCAGCTTGCGCAGCGAGCGTTCCGCGGCGGGGCCGGCCGGCAGCGCGGCCACGGAGTTCTGCAGGTAAATCGCGCCGAGGCTCTTGATGCGGCGCCAGACCGTGGACCGCAGCCTGGTGGGCTCTGGCGGGACACGGTAGATGAGCAGCAGCCAGCCGGCGGATTCCGCCTCGGCCTTGTCAACTCGGTCAGTCACCCGAACATTCTCCCTGACATCTGAGGAGATGCATTGAACGCACTTCCGCTCATTCTCACCGTCTTCGTCGCGTGCGTGGTAGAAGCCATCGAGGCGCTCACGATCGTCTTGGCGGCCGGGCTCACCAGAGAGTGGCGGTCCACCTTCCAGGGCATGGCGGCCGCGCTCGTGGTGCTGGCCGTGGTCACCGCCGCGGTAGGCCCGGCTTTGACGTTCCTCCCGTTGTCGGCGCTGCGGCTCGTCGTCGGCGCGCTGCTGGCGATCTTCGGCTTGCAGTGGTTGCGCAAGGCCGTGCTCCGGGCGACGGGATACAAAGCGCTGCACGACGAGGCCAGCGCCTACCTGCGCGAGGTCGCCGCCGCCGAGGCGGCCCCCGTGCAGGCTAAACGCGGCGTGAACGACTGGTACTCCTTCACCCTGGCGTTCAAGGGCGTGCTCCTCGAAGGGCTCGAAGTGGTGTTCATCGTGATCACCTTCGGCGACAACCAGCGCAACCTGCCCGCGGCGGTGATCGGCGCCGCCGCCGCCATCGTCGTGGTCACGCTGACCGGTATCGCGGTGAAGGCGCCGCTGGCCAAGGTCCCTGAGAACTGGATGAAGTTCGCGGTCGGCGTCATGCTCACCTCCTTCGGCACCTTCTGGGGGGGCGAAGGCGCGGGCGTGCGCTGGCCCGGCGGCGACGCCGCCCTGCTCGTCCTCGTCCCCGTGGTCGCCCTCGTGTCGGCCGCCTGCGTCTTGTGGCTGCGCGGCCGTAGCGCCGCCGCGGCCGCTCCCGCCAAGCAGTCGGAGGTAGTGGGCTCATGAACCGCATCAAGGCGTTCGGCGCGTTCTGGTACGACTTCGTAATCGGCGACGACTGGCAGGTCGCGGCCTTCGTGGTAGCCGGCCTGGCGCTCACCGCCAGCTGCGCGCACGCCGCCGGCGTCAACGCCTGGTGGCTGCTCCCGCTTTTCGTCTTCGCCGCCCTAGCCTGGTCCCTGCACCGAGCGACAAAATCCTCAAGACCCTTATTCCGAACGGTCCCCGCCTTCCCCCTACCCCATCCTCCCCACCCACCGGCCCCGCCCCACACCGGCCCAGCCCCGCCCCCGGAAAACCCACCCGCACCGGCGCAGCCCGCCCAGGAGACTCCGCGCCGCGCCAGATCCTCCCCGCATCCCCCTCTCCCCGCCGCGCCGACCCAGACAAGACGGAAGAAAACCCGTCCCCTCGGGCGGATTTTCTTCCGTCTTATTCCCTCTGACCGAAATGTCTGAATGCAGGATTCAGGCATTCGGGGCGTATCGCCGCGCCGGCGCGGAAGGAACCAGTGCAGATCCCAGCGGTCACCACGTGCGGGGGCGGGCGCGGACCAGGCCGGTTTCGTAGGCGAGCACCACCGCCTGCACCCGGTCTCGCAGGCCGAGCTTGCCCAGGATCCTGCCGACGTGGGTCTTGATCGTGGCCTCGGAGACGAACAGCCGGGCCGCGATCTCCGCGTTGGACAGGCCGGCCGCGACCTGAATGAGGACCTCGCGTTCGCGTTCTGTCAGCCCGGCTAGGTCAGCCGCGGCAGAGCCGGGCCCGGCGCCGTCCGGGCCGTCGGCGAGCATGGGCGCGAACCGGTCGATCAGCCGCCGGGTCGTAGAGGGAGCCACCACGGCGTCGCCGGAGTGCACGGCGCGGATCGCGAAGAGCAGTTCCTGCGGCGGCACGTCCTTGAGCAGGAACCCGCTGGCGCCGCACTTGAGCGCGGCGAAGGCGTACTCGTCCAGGTCGAACGTGGTCAGCATCAGCACCTTCGGCCGCTCACCGGCCGCGCAGATCTGCCGGGCCGCCTCCACCCCGTCCAGCCGTGGCATCCGCACGTCCATCACCATGACGTCCACGTCGCCCCGTTCGGCGAGGGTGACGGCTGCCGCCCCGTCCGCGGCCTCGCCGACGACGGTCATGTCCGGCTGCGCGTCCAGCATCATCCGAAATCCCGCGCGGACCAACTCCTGGTCGTCGACCAGCGCGACCCGGATAGTCCCGCCGTCGCTCACGCCGCCCCCGGCTCGGCCGGCTCGGTCGGCTCGACCGACTCGGCCGGGAGCGGCAGCGTCGCTACCACCCGCCAGCCGCCTGGCCACGGGCCGGCGCTGACGGAGCCGCCGTAGATCTCCACGCGCTCGCGCATGCCGATCAGCCCGTGCCCCTGCCCGTCGCCGCGGATGGCCGCCCCCGTTCTGCGGCCATCGTCGGTCACCTTAATCGCCAGCTGCTTCTCGCAGAACCGCAGGGTGACGGCCGCGGTCACGGTCGGGCCGCCGTGCTTGCGCGCGTTGGTCAGCGACTCCTGCACGATCCGGTACGCGGCCAGCGCGGCGCCGGCCGGCATCTGGCGCGGCACTCCCTCGACGGCGAACGAGACGGGCAACCCGGTCGCCCGCGCCTGTTCGAGCAGCTTGGCGAGCTGCTCCACGCCCGGCTGCGGCTCGAGTTCGGCGCTGTCGTCGTCGGCGGACCGCAGCACCCCGAGCAGGCGGCGCATCTCGGTGAGCGCTTGCCGCCCGGTGCGGGAGATGGCGGTAAGTGCCGTCTGCGCCTGGTCGGGTGCGGCCTTGAGCGCGAACGTCGCGCCGTCGGCCTGCACCACCATGACGCTGACGTGATGCGCCACGACGTCGTGCAGTTCACGGGCGATCCTGGCGCGCTCCGCCGCCACCGCGATCTGGGACTGCGCGTCGCGCTCACGTTCCAGCCGCGCGGCCCGCTCCTCCAGCGCTCGGTAGTAGCCGCGCCGCCATTGCATCGAGTCCCCGAGCAGCCACGCCAGCAGCGCGGGCCCGGCGAACACCGCGGCCACGCCGCAGAACGCCCAGGTCGAGTCGACCACGTGGCTCGGCGCCCACGACAAGATGGCCACCAGGGAGCCGACCAGGCAGACGATCAGCGCGGGCACGGAGGTGCTCCGCGGCCGGTACGCGGCGACCGTGTAGAGCAGCACGATGACCGCGACGTCCGATCCCAGCGGCCTGGGCCGCATGAGCACCTGAAGCCCGCCGACGATCACCACGGCGGCGAACGCGCCGACCGGGTACCGCCGCCGCAGCGCGACCGGGACGGCCATCGCCAGCGCGAACACCGGCGCGGCCACCACCGAGGCTTGCCGCGCGCCGCCCGTGGTCAGGCCCAGCGTGAGCACGGCGAACGCGAGCAAGCCGTCCACCACAAGCGGGTGACCGCGCAGCCAGCCGTAGAACGAACGCACGCGACCAGCGTATGCGGGGACCCGCGGCGGACGCGTCCGCCACCAGGCCGATTCAAGAAGCCCGCCCGCTACGCCGCGAGGAGGATCAGTTCCTGCTTGCCCCGAGGTAGCGCGTGTCCAGCGGGGTCTCCAGGTAGCCGCCGGTGGCGTTGGGGTCCACCCGGTAGGCGGCGGCGTCCGGCCGGTCCGCCACGACGTCGACGAGCTGCTCGTCGACGAAGTGCGCCCCCACGCCGTCGTCGCACGCTATGCCGCCGGGCAGCGAGCCGTCCGCGACAAGCCGCTGGTACAGCGGCCGCCGTTCCGGCTCGGAGTTGAAGTGCGGGCAAAAACTGCCGGCCAGCATCCCCAGCCCGTCCCTGAACGGCCTGAGCTTCGTCCCGAACGAATCCGTGGTTCCTCCCTCGAACCAGCAGATCCCCCCGGCGCTCGACCCGGTCAGCACGACGCCCGCGTGCCAAGCCTTGCGCAGGATCTCGTCGATCCCGTGCACCCGCCAGACCGCGACCATGTTCGCGACGCTGCCACCGCCCACGAAGATGACGTCTTGCGACATCAGCAGGTCTTCGGGATCCTCGACGTTCGGCATCGGGAAGAGCGCGAGGTGCCGGACCCGCGCGGTGGTCTGCGCGAGCCGGTCGTAGAACCGCAGGTTGGCGTTCGGGTCGTCGCCCATCGCGGTGTTCACCACGCACAGCCGCGGCGCCGAAACGCCGCTCAGTTCCATCGCGTATCTCAGATGCAGCGGAACCGTGTCGCGTGGCATCAGCATGCCACCCCCGATAGCGAGCACGTGCCGCCGCCCGTCTGCTGCCATGCCGTGACCGTAGCGGCGATTGCCGGCTACCGCAAACAGGGGAAGCAGAGTGACCGAGTCACCACTATTCGTTCAGAAAAATGACTTGCAGCACCGGCCCGCGAGGCTCACCCTAACCGTACGGAGAGGCGTACTATCGTGTCTACGCACCGAGACTGAAGAGACATGACGGGCGGCGACGGCATGGCCGAATGGTGGTCGATCGAAGTCTTTTCCGGCGACAAGCTTCCGGCGAGCTCGTGGCGGTATGCCTATGAGGACGAGCTCACCGAGGCGGCGATCACGAACGGTGCGCTCTACTACGAGTGGCACGACTCTCAGTACGGCGTGATCTTCGAGGTGCTGTTCCCCGCCGACGAGCAGTGGGAGCCGTTCCGCTCGCTCGCGGCGGTGCGCGCGGCGCTCGACGGGGTGCCGGACCCGGTCAACGGCCTGCTCATCTACCGGGGCAGGGGCGGGGCGGCGGGTTCCACCAAGCCGCGCAAGCCCAAGCCGGCGCCGTCCGCCGCCGCGCTCGAGGTCGAGGAACCGCGCGAAAAGTGGATGATCAGGCTCCGGTCGAGAGCCATGGCGGTCGACGAGCTCTTGCGCTCGCGGAGCGTCGACCCGCCGCGTGAGCCGGAGCCTGTCGGCTCGCCAGACGACGACCCGCGGCCGGGCGAGGTGACGCGGCCAGGCGCGATTAGGCCCGCGGCGCGGAACTGACCCCGGGCGATCAGCACAATTCGCTCAAAAGGCGGCCTGGCGCCGAGCACGCCCCCGAACGGTGCAGGATGGAGTGATGAGGGAAACCCGAGTCATGACCGAGGACCTGCGGGTCGCCATCGAGCGCAGCGGGTACTACCCGGGCCTGGTGACCGACGCTGTCGCCTCGGCCCTGGGGCCTGAGCCGGTCACCGCCTTCTTTGTCCACCATGACGCGATCTTCGACCCGGGCATGGAGGTGCGCAGGCATATGACCGTGCTCGCGCTCACCCCGACCAGGCTCGTCTACTCCCACACCGACGAGCACCCGGCCGAGGAGCCGGACGAGCGGCCGCGCGCCGAGACGAGCACCGAGGCGATCCGGTTCTCCCGGGTGTCCTCGGTTTCGCTGACCCGCGTAGTGCCCGACCCCGCGTCGTACGTGCCCGGCGTCACCATGCCGTCCGAGGTGATCTTGACGATCGGCTGGAACGTGCTCTCGCACGTGGAACTCGAGCCCGCGCACTGCGGCGACGACACCTGCGAAGCCGACCACGGCTACCTCGGCACGATCACCGCCGACGACCTGACCCTGCGCGTCAGCGAGGCGGCGGACGGTGAGGAGGCCGTTCGCCAAGTGCTCTCGTTCGTCAGCGCGCTGTCCGAAGCGACCGCTCGCGCCGGCGACTTACCCCCGGCACGGAGGGTGTGCTCAACCGACGCGCCCGGCCTGGCCTGGGGGCGGCGTCGTTGCGTGTACGCGCGGTGCCGCCCCGCGTTGGACGCGGCGGCACGGGGATGGCAGCATATTCCGAACAACCGGCGAGCAACGGGATTTGGCACCCACGAGCAGACGAGGATTCATGACCCGCGAGCCTAGAACCAGTCCGATCGTGCCTTCGTATGGCGACAGCAGCCTCCCTGATCTGTCCGCCTCGATACTCGCATCGCTCACTGGCGACCCCGCCCGCAACGTGCTCGGCCTGCCAGAAGCGGCCCGCGCCTGCCTGCTCATCATCGACGGTCTGGGCTGGGAACTGCTGCGCGCGCACCAGGCCGCCGCGCCGTTCATGTCCGAGCTCGCGTTCAACTCCAGGCAGCTGACCTGCGGTTTCCCGGCCACGACGGTCACCAGCCTGGCCTCGCTCGGCACCGGGCTCACGCCAGGCACGCACGGCATGCTCGGCTACCAGGTCGCCATTCCCGGCGAGCACAGGCTGCTGAACGGCCTGCGCTGGCCCAAGGACGTCGACCCGCTGGCCTGGCAGCCGAAGCCGACCCTGTACGAACGAGCCGCCGCCGCGGGCGTCGACGCCGTCCACGTAGCGGCCCGCGCCTTCGAGGACAGCGGCCTGACCAGGGCCATCCTGCGCGGGGCCGATTACCGCCCCGCGAGCTCGCTCGGAGCGCTCGCCGCCGCGGCGCTTGACGCCCTTCATGATTCGGAACGGACCCTGGTCGCTGTCTACCACGGCGATCTCGACGGGGTGGGCCACGTGTACGGCACGAACTCCGCGGCCTGGGGATACCAGCTCGCGCACGTCGACCGGCTCGCCGAACAGATCGCGGGCGACCTCCCGATGGGCACCGTGCTGTACATCACGGCCGACCACGGGATGGTGAACGTCGGCCCCGATGACCGGGTAGACGCCGACACCGTAACAGCGCTGCGCGACGGCGTTTCGCTGCTCGGCGGCGAGCCGCGCGCCAGGCACGTGTACACGGCGCCAGGCGCCGCCGCCGACGTGCTCACCACCTGGCGGGAGATCCTCGGCGAGCGCGCCTGGGTGGTACTGAGGGAAGAGGCGATCAAGGATGGCTGGTTCGGTCCGGTGGACGAGCGGATGACCGACCGGATCGGCGACGTGATCGCCGCGGCGACCGGCAACCACGCGGTCGTCGCCTCGCGCGCCGAGCCGAACGAGACCGCCCTGTTCGGCATGCACGGCTCGCTGACCTCGGCCGAGCAGCTCGTCCCGATGCTCGTGTTCTCGTCCCTATGACGCCGCTGATCAGCGTCGAGGAGCTCGCCCGGCTGCTCCTCGCCGCGGGGGGCGACCCGCCGACGCTGCTTGACGTGCGGTGGCGGTTGTCAGGACCGCCGGGCATCGAGGCGTACCAGGCCGGGCACGTGCCGGGCGCGGTGTTCGTTGACCTGGACCGCGACCTCGCCGGGCCGCCGGGACCTGGCGGCAGGCATCCGATGCCGTCGGCCGCGGCCTTCCAGGCGGCCATGCGCGGGGCCGGGGTCAGCGACGGCCGCCTTGTCGTCGTCTACGACGATGCCGACTCGACGGCCGCCGCGCGCGCCTGGTGGCTGCTGCGCTACTTCGGCCACCCGCGGGTGCGGGTTCTCGACGGCGGTTACCGCGCCTGGACCGCGGCCGGCCAGCGATCGGCGATATCGCTGCCCGCGACGGCGACCGTGGGGGGGCGCCGGTCCGCCGGTTCCCGCGCCGCGGGCGCGCCTGCGGCGCCCGTGCCCCCAGGCGACTTCACCGCCAGCCCAGGCCACCTGCCGCTGCTCGACGCGGCCGGTGCGGCCGCGCTCGCCCGCACCGGCGTGCTGCTAGACGCCCGGTCGGGCGAGCGGTACCGGGGCGAGAACGAGCCCGTCGACCCGGTAGCCGGCCACATCCCCGGCGCGGTCAGCGCCCCCACCACGGAGAACGTGAACGAGGACGGCACGTTCCGGCCGCAGGCCGCCCTCGCCGCGCGCTTCGCCGCCCTGGGCGCCACCGCCGAACCCGTCGGCGTCTACTGCGGCTCCGGCGTGACCGCCGCGCACGAGGTCCTCGCGCTCACCCTGGCCGGCCTCCCCGCCGCCCTGTACCTCGGCTCCTGGTCCGAATGGATCACCGACCCCGCCCGCCCCGTAGCCACTGGCCCCGCCTGACCCAGGTTCAGCAGCAGTCCCCGCTGTAAAATTCGTACCAGGGGACCCATGCCTGTTGCGGACGACGAGAACGCGCTGGCGCAGACGACCGCGGTCGCGGGGGCCAGCCGGCGGGCGGTGCAGAAAACGGCGACGCCGAACGCGCGTGTCGCGTGGCTGGCGGGCTACGCGGCCGCGGGCTTCCTCCTGTTCCTCTGCTACCTGAAGGTCGCGGAAACGGTTCCCGTGACCTCCGACGGCGGCAACAACGCCCTCCAGGCGTGGGCCATTCTGCACGGGAACTGGCTGCTCAGGGGCTGGCAGCTCGGCGACGCTTCGTACTACACGACGGAGTTGCCCGAGTACGCGCTCGTCGAGATCGTCCGCGGTCTGAGCCCCGCCGTCGTGCATATCTGCGCGGCGATCACGTACACGCTGCTCGTTGTCTTGGCGGGCCTGCTGGCCAAGGGAGCCAAGACAGGCAAAGAAGGCCTGGTACGGGTCGCGATCGCGTCCGGGATCATGATCGCCCCCCAGATCGGCGCGGGCACGGAGCTACTGCTGATAGCGCCGAACCACACCGGGACCGGGGTGCCGCTCCTGCTAACGTTCCTGCTGCTCGACCGCGGCCTGGTGGCCCCCCGGCGGTGGGTGCCGGCCGCCGTCGGCCTGATGCTCGTCTGGGCCCAGGTCGGGGACCGGACCGCGGTGACGCTGGGCGCGGCGCCGATCGTCGTGGTCTGCGCCATCCGCGCCTACCGCGACATCGTGCAGCGCCGCCAACCGGTCAGGGCGCACTGGTTCGACCTTGCCCTGGTCGCCGCGGCACTGATCTCGGTTGGGGTGTCCGAGGCGATCGTGAAGCTCATCGCCAGCCTGGGGGGATACGCGGTCGGCCCGGTGGACTCCGTGCTCGCGCCCACCACCTCGTGGCCCGCCCATGTCACGTTCGTGATCGACGGCCTGCTCCGCCTCTACGGCGCCGCCTTCAACAGCGGCCCGCTCGGCTTCGCGACCGCGCTCAGCGTCGTCCACCTGGCCGGCCTGGCGCTCGCGGTGTGGGCGCTGTGTCGCGTCATCCGGCGCTTCTTCGTCTGGGACGACATGATCGCGCAGATCCTCGTGGTGGCGATCGTGGCCCAGGTGGCTCTCTACGCGATCAGCACGCTGCCGTACGACAGCCTGCAAAGCTATGAGATCGCGAGCGTGCTGCCGTTCGGCGCGGTGCTGGCCGGACGGGTGCTCGCCGGGCGGCTCATCCAGGCCAGGCTGCTGCCCGCGCTGGCGGTGGTGGGCTGCGGTTACCTGCTGGCACTCGGCTACGCCGCGGCGACGCCGGCGGTTCCGGCGCACGATCAGGCGCTGGCCAACTGGCTCGTCGCACACCACCTCACCGCGGGCGTCGGCAGCTTCGCCGAGGGCTCCAGCGTGACCGTGGCCAGCGACGGCGCCGTCATGGTCGCCGTGCCGTGGTTCCACCCCGACTTCGTCAGCCGCGGCAACCTCTTCGAGCAAGACGCCGCGAGCTTCGACCCGCGCGAGCACTACGCGAACTTCGTGGTCACCACCGCGCAGGACGGTTCGGCGTTTGACATTCAGCCCAGCTGGATCATCCGCGACTTCGGCCAGCCCGCGCGCGTCTACCATTTCCAGGCCTGGACGATTATGACCTGGAACAAGAACCTGCTCGACGACATCAGGGCGTGAGCCGAGCCAGGTGAATGTCCCATTCAGCTGCCTATGACCAGGTGAATGGCCCTTTCATCTGGCCGGTGCGTGCCCTTGAGCGCGATAACAGCAAGTTGCGGCATCGCCGCTGTCACTCGCGTGTGCGCGGCGGGAGGTCGTGCCGCGCGGTGGCTACCAGCCATGTGAGCGCCCCGGCGACCACGCCGACGGTCGCGGGCGTCCATCCGGCGACCGCGACCGTGAGCGCGCCGGTCCCGGCGGCCACCAGGACGCGGAGCGCCAGCAAGCCCGGGCGCCCCCGCGCCGGATGCCGCCCGGACGGCGCTCGACCTCGACGCCGGTCGCGGCGGGCGCGCGAGTCGAGGTCGGCGAGCGCTTCGCCCCGACCGTACGCGGTGCGCAGCAGCGCGTAGGCGGCCGCCGCCGCGCCGAACCGCGCCGGGTCCCCGCCGTCGTCGCGGTCCGGGTGGGTCGCGGCCGCGATCCGCCGCCACGCGGCCCGCACGTCGTCGTCGGTCAAGCCGGCCCGCGGCGGGAGCCCAAGCGCCACGAACGCATCGTCACTCACGCCGGGCTCCGAACGCCTCGTCAAGCACTTCGCTCGCGTCAGGCACGTGGACTGGTCCGGGTGCACCCGGCAACGGCCAAGGCCGGGGAGACGGCGGGTCGGCGCCGTCGCCGGGCCAGACGCGGGGCAGCGGCAGCGGCAGCGTGTCGGCGGCGGACGCCGCATCCCGCATGACCGCGGGCGCCGCATCCCGCACGATCGCGGGCGCCAGCGCCGCCTGGCGTCCCGTCAGCCGTTTGACCTGCACGTACGTGACGCCTCCCCGGTATATATACGCTGCCTGTCCCACGTCGAGCCGCCGCACGATGTCGCCGTCGAGCACCGGGACCAGCCGTGCCCGCGATGAGCCGGTGTCCTCCCACGAGCCCGCTCCCGAGTACCGTCGCGATGTGTCGACGAACGAGCGCGTGCCGGCCAGTTCGACGATCGGCTCGGGGCGCGGCGTCCGCAGCAGCCAGATTCCGCCGTCGGCGGTGGCGGCCACGCGGTACCGCTCGTCGTCAGAACCCGCCAGGCCTTCCCACGACTGCGCCGACACCTGCACGGCCAGCCCCAGCGACCTCGCCCGTTCGTACAGCCGCCAGATCGGCAGCCGTCGGCTGACGCAGGAGAACTCGTCGACGGCCAGCAAGATCTCCCGCCCGCCGCCGGTGGCGTAGCTGGCGAGCAGGTCCGTAAGCGCCCTGGCCTGCGCTTCCGCCACGGCCGACTCGGCCGTGCCCTCCAGGATGCAGTACCAGGCGTCCGCGTCCGCGAACGACCCGCCGCCGTCAAGGCCCGCTCCAAGCCGCCGCCACAGCGCACGGAACCGCAGCGAAACATCATCAAAGGCCCTTTTCCCCGAACGAACCGTGGCGACCGCACCCGCGTCCCCCGCCGCCGCGTAGGCGGCCGACAGCCAGTCGGCGTCCAGCCGGCCGAGGAAGTCGGCCGAGTTGACGGGCGGCCCGCACGGTGCTCCGACCGCCAGCGACACCAGGGCCTCCATGACGTCGGAATAGTAGGCGGCACCGCCCGTGCCGTGCTCGATCAGGTCGAGCAGCGTGGTCACGAGGCGGTCCGGCGGCAGCTCCCACAGCGACAGCGATGCCTCGTCCGGCCAGATCGCGGTGGATCGGGCGCCGGCGTCGCGCAGCACCCGGCGGGCGCGATCGGCGACCTTGCGCGAGCTGGCGCCGCCCTTGCAATCGAGCACGACGAGCAGCGGCCGGTCGGCTCCGCCGGCGGCGTACCGGCGCAGCCCGGCGGCCATGAACCCGGCCCACAGCCGAAGCAGCAGCGTGGTCTTCCCCGTCCCCGTCGACCCGATGACCACCTGATGGGAGCGCAGCCGCGGGTACGGGATCGCCGCCGCCCGGCCGGCCCGGTGCGCGACCGAGCGGATCGTCGCCCCTGTCACCACGTCACCGCCGCGAGATATGAGCGGAAGCGCACCGGGCACGGCGAGCATGGCCGTGGCGGTGCGGACCTGATGTCCCCACTGGCGCGCGTCGAACGCGGCGGGTGCGGCGGGCGTGAGCCCGCCCGCGCCGGTCTCCATCCGCATGATCCGGTACGCCCAGGCCAGACCACCGGCCAGGATGCCGAGCGGGACAGCGGGCGGTGCCGCGGCGACCGCCGCCGCAGCCAGCTGCCCGTGCGCGGCAAGGTGCAGCATCGCCAGCCACGCGCGGCCGGGCGCGGCGAGCACCCGAAGCCACAGCCCTGCTCCTCCGGGGGGACGACCCCCCGTGCCCCCCGGTACAACCGGCCAGACGGCGACGGCTGTCAGCCATGCGACGACCATCGGCAGGCACCAGGCGGCGGCCGCGAACAGCCGTCTCGGCGGCCAGCCCCGCCACCAGCCGAACGCCGCCGCGCCCGCGGCGACCACCGTGACCGGCGCGAGCAGGGCGATCGCCGCCAGCGCCAGCAGCACGCACACTAGCCGTCCCAGGCCGCGCGCCAGCGCCCGGCGCACCGGATGCCAGACATAGCCGGGGCCGGCGCGGCGGCCGCCAAACCGGGTCACAGCAGGGCATCCCGCGGTAGGTCCCTGACCTCGATCCTGGCCGCGAGCGGGCCGAGTTCCGCGCGGGCCCGCAGCACGGTGCCGACCGCGGCGGAGGAGCACACGTAGAGCGCGCGGGCGTGCCGCGCCGGCTTGCCCGGCACGGCGGCGTCGGCGGCGAGGCACCCGTAGTCCCCGGTGCGGACCAGGATCTCGCGCATGATCGCGGTGGTGCGGGCGACGGTCTTCGGACTCAGTTCGGCCTCGACGGCCCAGCATTCCCCGGCCCACGCGACCGGCGCCTCGTCGGGCCAGTGCACTTCCGCGTCCGGCAGGTGCTGCCGCACCCCGACCCCGTGCCTGGACCGGATCCGCCGCTCGCACCGCCAGAACGGTCGCGCCAGCTGGTACGCCGCGGTGGACTGCAGTGCCATACGTACCGCCGTGACGGCCCGGATGTGCGCCAGCCGGGACAGCGCCGGCTGCGCGGGAGGGTAGGACAAACCGCAGGTCGCCAGCCCCGCCTTGGTCACCCAGACCCAGGCCGGGCCCGGGCTGAGGCGCGCGCTGTCCGCGTACCCGAGTGTCCGCCAGCGCGCCACGGCCGCTCGCGCGGCCCGTTCGCCGCCGGCCAGCGCGGCTAGCTGGTCGAACTGGATGCCGTACATGTCGGCGGTGAACACCAGGGCGTCGGCGTTGCGGACGGCTAAAGCTGATCTTTCGCGGTCAATTGTCATATTTCGCGGTGACCTTAGTCCCCAGGAGGGGTGCCATTTCGCCATGCCTGGACCAGGGGGCGGCGGCAGATGCTTGACACGTAAGCGAATCCGAGGAAGCCAGGCTAGCAAGGGCCCGGCGGAAAATCAGGGGAGATGTCCCAAATGCGCCGCACTACATTCGACAAGCTTCTTGGCTGGATCGGCGTCTCGCTTGGCGTCGTGCTGCTGGCGATGGGCGGGCTGGTGCTGTGGGGTTCGGCCTACGTGCACAACACCGTGACCAGCCAGCTAGCCGCCCAGCAGATCACGTTCCCGTCGGCGGCCGCGTTCGCGCACCCCAAGGCCGGCACCGAGATCACCCCGAACATGATCCCGTCGGTCTCCCAGTACGCCGGCCAGCAGCTGCTGACCGGGCAGCAGGCCGAGGCCTACGCTGACCACTTCATCGCCCAGCACATCGCCGACATGAGCGGCGGCAAGACCTACTCCCAGATCTCCGCGCAGGCGCAGGCGCAGCCGAACAACGCCCAGCTGCAGACCCTGGTCGGCACCGTGTTCAAGGGCGAGACGCTGCGGTCCATGCTGCTGAACGCCTACGGCTGGTGGAAGGTCTCGCAGATCACCTACATCGCCTCGCTGACCCTGTTCGGCCTGGGCACCGTGTCGTTCCTGACCGGGGTCGTCGGGTTCGCCCGGATCCGCCGCGAGCGGCCCGGCGCCACGGTCTCCGGCCCCGCGATCGAGCAGATCAGCTCAGCGAGCTAACGGCGCCGCGAGCTAACGGAGCCGCGAGTTGACAGAGCCGCGAGCCGCGCTAGCGAAAGGCCGACCGGACAAACCCGGCCGGCCTTTCGCGTGCGTTAGAGCCGCGTCGTCACGATCGATAGCTGACGGATCGGGCGGCCGCCGAGGAGGTGCAGCATGCGCCGGTGGTGGTTGCGGCACCGGACCTCCAGGCGCCGCGGCGCGGTGAGCTCCGCCGCGAGGCGCAGCACGGCGCTCGCGCTGCAGGCGTCGAGGAAGGACAGGTCAGTGATGTCGAGGACCAGCGTGCCGTGCGGCAGGCTGGCGAGCGTGCCCAGGGCCGCGCCGAACTCGTCCCGCGTGCACAGGTCGCTGTCCCCGGTGAGCCTGATCCCGTCGGGGGTCGGCGCGACGTGCAGCGTCCCGTCGCGGTCGAGGAGCGTCACGGGATGGATCGCGCGTACCGCGTCCATCGCCAGGCTGTCACCGAACTCGCGCTCGTCCCAGTGGCACAGCGACGTATAGCCCCGGCCGCGGTGCGCCCCTGACAGCATCTGGTGCAGCGCCGTCTCGTACTCCACGGCCCGGTCCAGGTTCTCCAGCTCGGTCAGCGTGCCCGACATCTCGGTCGCGCAGCGCAGCCCGCTGCACCCCTCGCCCGCCGTGGTGCCGGTCTGCCGGGCCACCTCCGCCAGGCGTCCGGCGAATCCGCCGGCGCCGGAGCCGGGCATGGCGGACACGACGAGCTGCCCCCGCCCAATCGCCCGCCGGGCCTGGAGCATGCCCCCGGTGACGCGCGCCGCCACCTCCGCCGGGCCATGGGCGGTGTCCACGAGCAGGAGCACCTTCTCGTCGCGTGCCAGCCCCTGCTGCGCGAACACGCCGAGGATGTCCCACCGCTCGTCGTCGTTCGAGAACGCGAGGAACGCGTGGTCTCCCGGCTGGAGCCGGTCAACACCGACAGCAGAAACCTGCAGGCTTTCAGAGGGCATAGCCACCGTTCACGCTCACCGCATGTCGACGTTCTGGTCCAGATTGCTAGCAAAGCTGTCCGGATTTCTGGCAACGCTTGAGCACCGGACGCAAAAGCAGGAATCCCCGTCAGGCGGCGTGCGCCTGAAAAGCGCTCCACGGCGCCCCGCTGTGCCTGCTGCCCAGCAGCGTAACGCAAAAGCGCAAACCCTTGCGGCTCCTAACGACAGATCGCGGCCGAAGACTCGCGCGTTCAGGTCATGCCCGAACGCGTCGTAGGCGGACAGGATTACCCGCCGGTAGCCGGCCCGGCGGGCGAACCGCAGCACCTCGTCGACCAGCCACTGTCCCAGCCGTAGGGTTGGTCGCGGGGACGGCGATGGAAGGTGGAATCGGCATGCGGATGCGGACGCTGGGCGGCACCGGGATCAAGGTGAGCGCGTACTGCCTGGGCGCGATGATGTTCGGCCAGTGGGGCAACCCGGATCACGACGACAGCATCGCGATCATCCACGCGGCGCTCGACGGCGGGATCAACTTCATCGACACCGCGGACGCGTACTCCGGCGGTGAGTCAGAAGAAATCGTGGGCAACGCGCTGAGCGGCCGCCGCGACGATGTGGTGCTGGCCACCAAGGTGCATTTCCCGATGAGCCCGGATCCGAACTCCCGCGGCAGCTCCAGGCGCTGGATCGTGCGCGAAGCGGAAAACAGCCTCCGGCGGCTGCGAACGGACTACATCGACCTGTACCAGGTCCACCGGCCCGACCCGGACACCGACATCGAGGAGACCCTGTCGGCGCTGTCGGATCTGGTGCACAGCGGGAAGGTCCGCGCGATCGGCTCGTCGACGTTCCCCGCCGAGCAGATCGTCGAGGCGCAGTGGGTCGCCGACCGGCGCGGCTACGTCCGGTTCCGCTGTGAGCAGCCGCCGTATTCGATCTTCGCGCGCGGCATCGAGTCCGCCGTGCTGCCCACCTGCCAGCGGTACGGCATGGGCGCCATCACCTGGAGCCCGCTGGCCGCCGGCTGGCTGACCGGGCGGTACCGCGCGGAGGGCGGCGTGGACATGACCGGCCACCGCGCGGCGCGGATGCCCGCGCGGTTCGACCCGTCGCTGCCCGGCAACGCGGCCAAGCTGACCGCGGTGGAGGAACTCATCAAGCTCGCCGCGGACGCGGGCTGCTCGCTCACCCACCTGGCGCTGGCGTTCGTGACCGGGCACCCCGCGGTGACGGCGGCGATCATCGGGCCGCGGACAATGGACCAGCTAACCGACCTGCTGGCGGGCGCCGCCATCACCCTCACCGACGACGTGCTCGACCAGATCGACCGCATCGTCCCGCCCGGCGTGACCCTGAACACCCCCGACGCCGGCTGGCAGCCCCCGTCCCTCACCGACGCCCCCCACCGCCGCCGCCCCACCGACTCCCGCTCGGCCGCCTAACCCGCCGCCTAAGACTGCCCGAGGGAACCACCACCCCCGCCAGAAACACCGTTCCCGCACCCTGCGCCCTCCGGCATCGCTGCTCAGACAGCGCGGAAGATCCTCCGCCCCCCCGGGCGGAGGATCTTCCGCCATAACCTCCCTGTCCGGAATGCC
The DNA here is from genome assembly GCA_035571275.1 of Trebonia sp. GTDB lineage: Bacteria > Actinomycetota > Actinomycetes > Streptosporangiales > Streptosporangiaceae > Trebonia. The sequence continues at coordinate 3,598 of DATMKQ010000201.1, read as the reverse complement.
TGAATCCGACATTCAGGCATCTACGACATATCGCTGCCCCAGGCCGCCCGGAAGACATCCACACCCGAGCGAATCGCATCCGGGCAACCTCGTGCCCAGGCCGGGGCGGCGGTCAGCGAGAACGCCCCCGTGGCGGGCACGGCGACCAGAGCAGTCAGGCGTTTCATGGCGATTCCCCCGCCAATGTCAGCCGGATGCTAACCCGCCGACCACCCGTAGTCCAGCCCACAAGGCCAGCACGCAGAGCGCCAGGCTGGGGATCACCGTCAGGAACCCCAGCCGGGTGAACTCGCCGAACGATACGTCGGCGCCGTGGGCGCGCAACACTCGCCGCCACAACAGCGTGGCCAGCGAGCCGGTGTAGGTGAGGTTCGGGCCGATGTTGACGCCGATCAGCACCGCGAGCACCGCTCCCGCGCCGGACGGGGCGGCGAGCGGGAGTAGCACCAGGACCGCGGGCAGGTTGTTCACCACGCCGGCCAGCGCCGCCGCCAGGCACGCGGTCGCCAGCAGCGCCGGAAGCGACGTCCCCGACGGCAGCACCGGCCGCAGCGCCTGGCCGAGCCCGTTGTCCACGACCGCCGTCACCACCACGCCCAGCGCGAGGACGAACAGCAGGAACGGCACGTCGGCGCTGCGCGCGATCGCGGTGACCGAGGTCTGTCGCCGGGCCAGCGCCCGCACGGCCAGCACGAGCGCGCCGCCGAGCGCGGCCCAGGCCGGGTTCGCGCCCGCCGCCGAGGTGACGACGAACCCGCCGAGCGTCAGCGCGAGGATGACCAGCGTAAACACCGGCATCCGCGGCGCGTCCGCGGCCCGGGCGGGTGCGCCGCGCGGCACCGTCGCGGTCAGGTCCGGCGCGAAAGACCGCCGCAGCACCACCCACTCGACGACAATCGCGACGAGCCAGGGCAGCGCCATCAGCCCCGCGAAGCCGCCGAACGACAGCCCGCTCACCGCGAACGCCAGCAGGTTGGTCAGGTTCGAGACCGGCAGCAGCAGCGACGCGGAGTTCGCCAGGTGGCCGCACGCGTAGGCCTGCGGCCGGGCCCGCACGCCGGTCCGGGACGCCGCGGCCAGCACCACGGGGGTCAGCAGCACCACCGTGGCGTCCAGCGACAGCACCGCGGTCGTCACCGACGCGACCACGAAGACCCGCGCGAGCAGCCGTCGGCCCGGGCGGTCACCGGATCCGCGCGCCAGCCACGCCCCGCACGCGCGGAACAGCCCGTCGTCGTCGCACAGCTTCGCCAGCACAAGGACGCAGGCCAGGAACCCCACCACCGGTCCTAGTCGGCGCGCGTCCGCGACGGCCGCGTGCCACGAGAGTGCCCCGGCGATGATCACTACCGCGGCGGCGGGCACGGCGGCGGCCGCTTCCGGCCAGTCGCGCGGCCGCCGGACCGCCCACGCGAGAACCACGGCCAGGGCTGCCACCGCGAGCGCCTCAGCCGCTCCGGTCGAGTGCGTTTGAAACCCTCCTTATCCCGAACGGAGGCGGCCTGACTGTCGCGAGAAGAGCCACCCCCTGCCGTTCGGGATAACGGTTTTCCGTTTTTTCCCAACGGTTATTCACCACCGCCGGTAGACACAATGCGACTACCGAAAACCTGTGTCTAGCTCGTGCTTCGAGCATAAAACACTCTCGGGTAGCTTTGCGTAATCCGGTCTGGCAACGCCATCTACGTACGGTGTAGGTTCGCATCGCGAAGGACGTAGCAGCGGAGGTTTTATGAGCATTCTTGGCACGCGGGTGGTCCGGACGGAGGACCCGCGGCTGTTGACCGTGGGCGGCGTCTACGTCGATGACGTGCGGTCCCCCGAGCTTGAGGGAGCGGTGCGGGCCACGTTCGTGCGTTCGGCGGTAGCGCATGCGCTGATTACGGGGATTGACACGTCTGAGGCGCTCGCGCAGCCGGGTGTCACCGCGGTGCTGACCGCGGCGGACATGACCGACATGCCGCCGCCCCCGCCGCCGGCGGAGCCGGATCCGGACGCCCCGCCGCCGGAGGGCCCGATGCCGCTCGGCGGCGTATGGTCCGAGCCGCTGCTCGCCGTCGACCGGGTGCGGTTCGTGGGTGAGCCGGTGGCCATCGTGCTCACCGACAGCACGTACCAAGGCGAGGACGCCGCGGAACTGGTCAGCGTGGACTACGAGCCGCTGCCTGCCGTGCCTTCGATTGACGCGGCGCTGGGGGAGGACAGCCTGCTGTTCCCCGACGCGGGCACCAACGTGTGCACCAGGCGTGACGGTGACTTCAGCGACAGCATCTTCGACGGCTGCGACGTCGTCGTCGAGGGCGACGTCGTCAACCAGCGGGTCGCCTGCCTGCCGATGGAGGGCCGGTCGACCGCCGCGGCGTTCGTCGAGGGGAAGCTCACCGTCTGGACGAGCACCCAGAACGCCCAGATCTCCCGGTTCATCCTGACCGCCATCGGGCTGCCGCCTGACGCGATCCGGGTGGTCGCACCCGACGTGGGCGGCGGGTTCGGCGCCAAGATCGGCGTGGACCGTGAGTCGATCGTCGTCGCGTGGGCGGCCAAGCACACCGGCAGGCCGGTGCGCTGGGTGGAGACCCGCAACGAGAACCTGATGGCTATGACGCAGGGTCGCGCGCAGGTGCATCACATCAAGATCGGCGGCACCCGCGACGGGCACATCAAGGCCTACAGGATCGACGTGATCCAGGACACCGGCGCGTACCCGCGGATGAGCGGATTCCTGCCGATGCTGACCTGCCTGATGGCGCCGGGTGTCTACGACATCCCGGCGGTGCAGACCGGGTACAAGGTCGTGGTCACCGACGGGGCGCCGATCGCCGCCTACCGCGGCGCCGGCCGGCCAGAGGCGGCGGCGACGATCGAGCGGGCGGTGGACTGGTTCGCCGCCGAGGCCGGCCTTGACCCGGTTGACGTGCGCAAGCTCAACTTCATCAAGCCGGAGCAGTTCCCGTTCGTCACCAAGGCCGGCGCGCCGTACGACTCCGGAGAGTATGAGGCGGCGCTCGACAAGGTGCTCGCGGCCGCCGGCTACCAGGAGCTGCGCGCCGAGCAGCGGCGCCGCCGTGAGGCCGGCGACACCAGGCAGCTCGGCATCGGGCTCGCCAGCTACGTGGAGATCACCGCGGCCGACGCCGCGGCCGGCGAAACCTGCAAGATCGAGGTGCACTCCGACGGCACCGCGACCGTGTACACCGGCAGTTCGGCGCACGGCCAGGGCCACCACACGGCGTTCGCCATGCTCGTGCAGAGCGAGCTTGGCATCCCGATGGACAAGGTCGAGGTCATCCACGGCGACACCGACCTGATCCCGGACGGCGTGGGCACCTACGCGTCGCGCTCGCTGCAGCTTGGCGGCTCGGCCGTGCACAAGGCGGCGATCGAGGTGAAGGACGAGGCGGCCAAGAAGGCCGCGGGCCTGTTCGAGGCCGCGGAGGCAGACGTCGTGCTCGACGCGGCATCGGGCCTGTGGCAGGTCCGCGGCGACCCCGACAAGTCCCTGACCTGGGCGCAGGTCGCCACCGAGGGCGAGGGCGGCACGCTGATGGCCAACGTGAGGTTCACCGGCGACCGGCCGACGTTCCCGTTCGGCTCCCAG
>DATMKQ010000200.1:0-5826 GCA_035571275.1 Trebonia sp. | reverse complement strand
AGTTCGCCCGCGCGCTGATGCTCGACCCGTCGCTCATCCTGCTCGACGAGCCGTCGATGGGCCTGTCCCCGATGGTGCTCAAGTCGGTGTTCGACGCCGCTAGGCAGATGAACGGGAACGGGGCCACCGTGCTGCTCGTCGAGCAGAACGCCCGCGCCGGGCTCAAGCTCTCGCACCACGGCGTGGTCATGGAGAACGGCACCGTGCGGCTGTCCGGCACCGGCCGCGAGGTGCTCGAGCACCCGGAGATCGGCGAGCTCTACCTCGGCGGCGCGGTCAAGAAGCTGTCCTAGGTACCGATAACCGAAGCCGCCGCGGGCCGTTACAGTCCGCGGCGGCTTTGCCGTCTTGGCGGGGCCGTTTCCCCGGACCGACGGCCGGATGACCTGCGATATCTCACAACGTTCTGATCACTAGTCCGCATATGCCGGATATCACATCGACGGACGCACTAAAGTAACCCGAGCACAGACATTTCGTGGTGCTGCAAGGGCGGTTGGTTGCGGGGATACCCCGGTCGCGTCCCGCTCTGGCGTGATACAGGCGGTGCGAGACTTTCGCTTTCCAGCGAGGACACAGACGTATGGGAACCCATGGTGCTCAGGGCTCGCGATCGCGCGCCCTTCCGCCAGGCATTCAAGGCACTGAATCGGCAAACACCAACTCAGCGAGACGGGCGAGGGTGCCGGTGACGCTGCACCTGTCACACTGGCCCGTGGCGCGACGGCTGTTCGCGGTCATCGTGGCCGCGCTGGTCATGGGGCTCGTCTTCGGCGGCCTGCGGGTCGCGGACGCGGAGTCGAGTGCCACGCAGCTCTCCAAGGCCGCGCAGTTCGCGAGCCTCGGCCAAAAGCTGACGGTGCTGGTGAACGACCTGCAGAACGAGCGTGACCAGACGGTCGCCGACCTGCCCTCAGGGACAGTCTCGAACGCGCTCACCGCGGAGTACCAGCAGACCGACCGGGACTACCCGGCCGTGGTGGCGGCACTGCAGGGCATCGGGAGCGGCTTCCCCGCGAACATCCAGAACGCTGCCACGACCGCCCTCACCGACCTCAACGTGCAGCTCATTGAGCCCAACAGCAACTCCGCCAAGGTCAAAAACGGGCTGCATGACATGCTCGACCCGTCCGAACCGCAGTCGGAGACGTCGGTCATCCAGGACTACGGCGCGGTGATCAACGACCTGCTCACGCTGACCGACCAGGTGGGCCAGGGTGTCGCCGACGCCCAGCTGACCAGCGACGTCCGGGCGCAGAACGCGCTCGCGCTGGCGAAGGAGGAGGCATCACAGCAGCGCGCCTACCTCAACTCCGCCTTCGCACAGGCCGCGTCGGCCCTCGCCCAGGGCACGAACAGTGCCGAAAGCAGCGGCTTCCTGGCCACGTACGTCCCACTTAGCGGGGACATCGCCGGCGCCGGCGCGACTGTGACAAGCCCGTTGTTTGACGCCAACGACGTGCAGAACCTCACGACCGCGTACGACGAGGAGTTCGTCGACGAGTCGGCGTTCCAGCAAGCGGCGACGCCCGCCGAAGAGGCCTTCTTCGTCAGCGCGCTCGGCACGGACACTCCGCAGATTGCCGCGGCGGAGAACATCGAGCAGAACACCATCGCGAACGAAGGCGCGGCAGCGAACGCCGCCGGCACGACGTTCCCCGGCAGCCCGATCCTCGATGACATCGCCCAGCCGGCGCCCCCGTCAGTAGGCACCCCTACCACCAAGGGACTCGCGACCGTCATCGGCGTCGGGCCGCAGGGCCCGGTCAAGGCCGACGCCTCGAACGCCGCCATCGCGGCAGCCGAGGGAGCCACCCCCATCGGCACCGAACCTACGGTGCCGGTCACGGCCAGCACGTCGGCTACCGCGATCGACCAGGCGGGCCTCACCGCCTGGGACACGGACATGGGCGACAAGATCGGCGCCATTCAGTCCACGGAGCTGTTGATCGCGGGCAACATCTCAAACCGCATCAGCCAGCTCCAGGCCGGCGCGCAGGACACCGCGCTGCTCTACCTCGTCATCACCCTGCTCGTCCTGCTCATCGTCGTGGTCGCCGCGCTGCTCGTCGCCCGGTCCGTGGTGCTCCCCCTGCGCCGGCTGCGCGCGGGCGCGCTGAACATCGCCTCGGTGCAGCTGCCCGAGCGGGTCCGGCTGCTGTCGGAGAACCCGGAGTCCGCCGCGACCATGGAGGTCGCGCCGATCAACGTGGTCGCCCAGGACGAGATCGGCCAGGTGGCGCGGGCGTTCGACCAGGTGCACTCCGAGGCGGTCCGGCTGGCCGGCGAGCAGGCGGTGCTGCGGTCGAGCTTCAACGCGATGTTCGTCAACCTGTCGCGACGTTCACAGTCGCTCATCGAGCGCCTGGCGCGGATGATCGACAACCTGGAGCAGACCGAGGACGACCCCGACCGCCTCGGCAACCTGTTCTCCATGGACCACCTGGTCACCCGCATGCGCCGCAACTCGGAGAACCTGCTGCTGCTGGCCGGGCACGAGAACCCGCGCAAGTGGTCGGAGTCGATCGCGCTCGCGGACGTGGCGCGCGCCGCGACCTCGGAGATCGAGCAGTACAACCGCGTCACGCTGAACGTGCCAGCGGGCATCTCGATCGTCGGCCAGGCGGTCTCCGACGTCGTGCACCTGCTCGCCGAGCTGGTCGAGAACGCGACCATCTTCTCGCCCAAGGACACCCAGGTCTCGGTGACGATGCAGGAGCTGGCCAGCGGCGGCGTGCTGATCGAGGTCCTGGACAAGGGCATCGGCGTCTCTGAGGCGCGGCTGGCGGACATGAACTGGCGGCTCGACAACCCGCCGACGATCGACGTGTCGGTTTCCCGGCACATGGGCCTGTTCGCCGTGGCGCGGCTCGCCGAGCGGCACCGAGTGCGGGTGCGGCTGCGTCCGGCCAGCCCGCAGGGCCTGTCCGCCCTGGTCTGGCTGCCGGACAGCGTCATCGAGCGGGTTGGCAGGTACGGCCCGGTGACCGGCACCTGGTCCAGCCAGCCGGTCGGCGCTACGGCCGGGCAGGGATTCCGGCAGCTCGGCGGTGAGCAGGGCGGCATGGATGGCGGCGCCGTGGCGCTCGCCCAGGCCGGCGCCCACCCGGGCAACGGCGCCGGCGCCCACCCGGGCAACGGGGCCGGGAGCCACCCCGGCAACGGCGCGGGGAACGGAAACGGCAACGGGAACGGCAACGGCTACGGTGCGGCACAGACCGCTCGCAGTGCGTCCGGCTGGTTCCGCGGTCGCATCGGCGACGAGGCCCCGGACGGCGGGTACGGCGCACCGCGCTGGGGCGACGGGCGCAACCCGGCCGAGATCATCGCGGATCCCACGTACGGCGACCAGACGACCGCCGGCCTGCCGGTCCGCGTGCCCAGGGCGAACCTGATCCCGGGGAAGGCGGCGGGCGGCCCGGCGGCCCCGCCGGCACCACCGCCAGGCCCAGCCAGCCAGGCCGGCGCGGTCAGCCAGTCCGGCCTCCCCATCCGGGGCGCCGACCCCGGCGCGAGCGGCTTGCCAAGCCGCGGCGCCGGCCAAGGCGGGAAAGGCTTGCCAACCCGTGAGCCGGGTGGCCGCGTCGGCGGAAACGCCGGGAGCGGCGGGAACGGCACACAGTCGCTGCCCCAGCGCTCGCCGGATCACGCCCGCAGCCGGCTTGCCGGGTTCCAGCGCGGAACCCGCCGGGCGGAGACGCAGACGGGCCAGCAGCCGGGGCAGGCACCGCGCGCAGGAGAGGGAAGCGACCGTTGAGCTACGTATACCGCCAGGATCTGAACTGGCTGATCAGCGACTTCACCTCGCGGGTGGCCGATGTGGCGCACGCGGCCGTGGTGTCCGCGGACGGGGTGCCGCTCGCCTTGTCGGAGGGCATCCCCGACTTCTTCGCCGAGCAGCTCGCGGCCATCACCTCTGGCCTCGCCAGCCTGATGCAAGGGGCGGCACGGATCTTCGAGGCCGGGCTGCCGACGCAGGCGCTCGTCGAGATGGCCGGCGGCCTGATGATCGTCAAGTCGGTCAGCGACGGGTCCGCGCTCTGCGTCCTCGCCTCCCCCGAGTGCGACACCGAATTGGTCTCCTACGAGATGTCCCTGCTCGTCGAGGCGGTGGGCGAGGTCCTGTCCCCGGCCCTGCGCGGCGGCCAGAACCGTTATTGACGCGTCGGCTACGGCCCCCGTCGGGCCATGACGCCTAGATAACAGCAAGAAGCGCGGAAGAGTCCAAGATAAGGGATCACTGTGCACCTCCTGGGGTGCCCAGCGATCCCCTATCTTTTTGTCGAGCCAAGCCGGTAGACAGTCACCGTCTTGAACGCGCCGTCTTCCAGGACGGACAGGACCGGGACCTCACAGGTGGCAAGCGGGGTCAGGGCCGCGCGCGGCACGAAGGCGCGTCCTGGGTCCGCCACGAGCACCGCGGCGCCTGACCTGGCCGCGGCGGACAGGAACGTGAGCGCGAGCGCGGCGAGCTCGCGCTGGTAGAAGACGTCCGCCGCAAGCACCACGTCGGCATCGCCAAGCCCGTCCGCACCCGCACCCCCGCCGCTGGAGAAGTCGAACAGGCGGGCGGCCACCACTCGGGAAACCCCGTTCGCCGCCGCGTTGACGCCGATGGCAGCCACCGCGAGCTCATCGATGTCCCCGGCGCTCACGCTCGCGGCGCCCGCCTTCGCGGCCGCGATCGCCACGAGCCCCGATCCCGAGGCGACGTCGAGCACCCGCCGCCCGCGCACCACGCCGGGATTGTCGAGCACGTACCGGGCGAGCCCTTGCCCGCCGGCCCACGGAAACGCCCAGAACGGCGGCGCCTCCCGCGCGGTCCGGTCCCACAGGCCATACGGCTCGGCCGCCATCGCCAGCCTGATCTCCGGCACGAACGGCACCGCCGACTGCGCGGTAGCGGACCGGACGAGCGCCTCGGGCGTCATCGCTCGAGCATACGATCCGCGTGGCTTGCCCGTCTGGTCCCGCTTGTGATCGGGCGCCGCTCCGGTCGGCCCGTAAATCGTCGCGCGCCCTATGGAATCCGGCACGCCTGACGTCTAGCGTGGCAAGCGCGTCAGGCGTGCACGGCCGGGGCATCAACACTCGCAGCGTCAACGGAAGAGGGAGCCACCATGGAGTACGAGCGCGGCCGGAAGGGGATCCCGTCCCGTGCGGGCGACGAGGGCACGTTCAGCGGTAAGGCCATGCTCGACGCGTTGCTCGACGACGGGGACAAGGGCGAGATCCGGGTCTACAGCGTGATGTTCCAGCCCGGCGGCCGGACCTTCTGGCACTCGCACGCGAGCGGCCAGGTGCTGATCGTCGGCAGCGGCCGTGGCATGGTCGAGAACAAGGACGGCGACAAGCGCGTCCTCGGCCCGGGTGACGTGGTCTGGGCTCCGCCGGGCGAGGTGCACTGGCACGGTGCCGCCCCGGACTCGTTCATCAACCACACCGCCGTCTCCCTCGGCCTCACCCACTGGCACGAAGAGGTCGACCAGGGGCACTACACGGAAGCGTTCGAGGAGTAGCGGCCTGTGTCGGCCAGCGGCGCGCGGGAGGTGCTCGCGGTCCGTTACGGGCACCGTGTCACCTCCCGCGCCGAGAGCTACCTCAACTTCCATCTCTACGGCGAGCCGGACGCCGACCTGGACATCGACTACTACTTCTGGGTCATCCGCCAGCCCGACGGCGCCGTCCTCCTGGTCGACACCGGTTTCGACCCGGAAGCGGGCGGCCGGCGCCGTCGCGAACACCACACCACGCCCGCCGAGGCGCTGCCGTCGCTCGGCATCCGGCCCGACGACGTGAACACCATCGTGATCACCCACGCTCACT
>DATMKQ010000199.1:0-8116 GCA_035571275.1 Trebonia sp. | reverse complement strand
GCGACTAGGCCGAGGGCCGCGACTAGGCCAAGGGCCGCGAAACTTTAAGGCCGAGCGGCGGAGCGCTACCCGCAGCGCGGCCGCTGGCACGGCCGGGAGGCCGTCACGCTCTATCCGCGCCGCGACGTCGGCGGCGCTCGCCGCCACGTATTCCGGATCGAGGCCGGCAGGCGCACCGGTGGCGTCACGGGACCCGGCGGAGTCAGCGTAGCCGCGCACCCGGTCGGCGCCGCGCCTGAGCAGTGTCACCGCGCCCCGGGCGTTTCCCCGGCGGGCGTGGGTGAGCCCGACGGCGATCTGGGCCAGGCCCCGCCACAGCTCCCTGTCAGGTCCGGACGAGGACTTCCACGCGGCCTCGAAAACCTCGTGCGCGTGGAACGGCCGTCCCTCGGCGAGCAGGCTGCCGCCGAGCGCGACCGCCTCGTCCGGGGTCACCGTGAGGTCATCGGGGATGGCGGGCACGTCGCCTGCCGCGGTTCGCGGCAGCGGCCGACCGAGTTCGTCGCGCGGCCGCGCGTTCCGCGCCCGGCCGCTTCGGTCCCTGTCGCGCTGTCGTCCCGTTTGGTCCGGCCGGCTCACCGGTCGGGCTCGGTGTCGGCCAGCCAGCCGAGCAGTTCGGCGTCGAAAAGGTCCGGCCGCTCCTCGTGCGGATAGTGCCCGGCCCCCTCGATGTCCTTCCACCGGTACGGCGCCTCGACGTACCGTCCGGCGCCACGGGCCGTCTGCGCGGGAACGCACGGGTCCACCGCGCCGTGCAGGTGCAGGGTTGGCGCCGCGACCGGTGAGCGCATGTGCCGGGCGTATCGCAGCCCGTCGGGGCGCAGTCGGCTGCGCACGAACCAGCGGTGGTATTCCAGCGAGGTATGGGCCACAGGAGGGATGCGCATCGCTCGCTGGTAAATCCTGGAGGTGTCCTGGTCAGGCCAGCCGGGCGCCGACCATGAAGAGAGGATCGACCCCACCAGGGCGGCGCCGTCTCGCACCAGCAGTCGCTCTGGGAGCACCGGAAGCTGGAAGGCCAGCGGATAGCCGCCGCGGCCGGTCGGCGCCGGCCCGCCGCCCGCGGGCTGAGGCAGCCGCAGCGACCGGGAGATCCGCACCGGACTCGACAGGATCGCGGCCCGCATCTGGAGCGGGTGCCCCATGGACACGACGGCCAGTCGCCGCACCGACTTGGGGAAGTAGGCCGCGAGCGTCCACGCGGTCAGCGCGCCCCAGTCGTGGCCGACCACGATCGCGTTCGCCTCGCCAAGGGCGCGGATGAGCCCGGCGGCGTCGGCCGCCGCCGTGATGAGGTCATACCCTCGGGGCGGCTTGTCGCTGCCGCCGTACCCGCGCAGGTCGGCCGCCACCGCCCGGTACCCCGCCTCCGCCAGCGACACGAGCTGATGCCGCCACGTCCACCAGAACTCGGGGAAGCCGTGCAGCAGCAGGACAAGCGGCCCGTCGCCGCTTGTCGCCACATGGAAGCGGGTCCCGTTGGCGCTGACCGAACGGTGCGTCCACGGCCCGTCAATCTGGATAGCGGATTCTGATGGCATTGCCATCGGGTTCAGACTCCCCGGTAACTGGCGGGCGGGTATCTCGGCAGTCGCGCCCGACTTGGTGACCTCAGGGTTCTTGACCGCCGGACCCGCCCCGTCGGGGCTGCCCTCGGAGCGGCGCAGCATGCCCAGGTCGTCTTGGATGCTCTTCCTGGTCATCCGCATGCCGGTCACCCGTCGAGCCACCAGGAAGGCGATCCCGCAGGCGGCCAGGAACAGCACCACGAGGGTCAACGCGACCCACAGGAACGCACCCCAGAGCCCGCCCGGCGCGCCGACCGCGTACAGCCCGTACGCGTAGGCGAAGCACAAGACGAACATGATCAGCGCGATGACGATCCCGCCGAACGCCGCCAGCGCGGCAGAGATGCCTACGCGCCGCGCGTCCAGCCGAAGTTCGCTCTTGGCCAGGCTGATCTCGTAGTGAATGAGTTGTGAGATGTCCTTGGTCGCGAGCGCGACGAGGTCCCCGATCGACCGCTGGTCGCCCGTGCCATTCGGTGTTCCGGTGCGGACCATGGCGTCCTCTCTCGTCCGTGCGGGCGCCCGTCCCGCATCTCCACCCTGGCCCGTCGACAGCGACCGACAACCCTCGCGCTGCCTGCCAGGTAGGTAAAGGCTATCCCCCGTGCTACAAGCAGTTTGGGCCGCCACCCGGCTGGCACGCGAACGGCGCCCCTCTCGGGGGCGCCGTCGCCGTTAGCACGTCAACCTGGCTACCAAGCGTGCACCTGTTCTTGTCAGTCAGGCTGGCCGGTTGACCGGCCCTGGCCTGGCTAGACACGCCTCCCGCGGCTGGTCGCGCGTGGGTACCTGGCTGCCGTGCCCGGACGTTCCACCAGTCCGTAGCACCTTTGTACGACGAAAGCCCGCCGCGCGAAAGCCCCGGACGTGATCAATTCGTGATCTCGATCGGTAGCGCTCGTTACATGCCGTTAACTTGTGCTTGAGCCCACGGGACCGGCCTGCCGCTCAGCCCGCTCGCGGGCCCGCGAGCGGGCTGCGCGGCTTTGTGCATGCACAAAAGAGGGACCCGGTGTGCGGTGCCCTTCCGCGACGCAGAAAATTATTCGTCAAGTCCAAACATTCTGCCGAAACGTCTGTTCACGATGAACCCGTATATGTTGTAATTCGGTTGCACCGGTTCTTGGTAGCCGTCTGGTGGCTATGCGGAGCCGGGAATGTGTATAAGCTTTCCTCTAGACGGCGCCGGCCTACCCCCCCAGGGCCGGACCGTACGGCGGCCCCCGCTCTCCCCCCCGGCGGGGGCCGCCCTATTTTCAGCGGCAAGAGCGGGTTCTCGCTTTATTCGGCCCCTGTAAGCAATACGCGCAGTAGCGTAACAGCCCCTTCTTTATACAGTGGGTAGTTGCCATTTCCACACTTCGGGGATTGCACGCACGACGGGCAGCCGGTTTCGCATGGGCAGGAGGCGATCGCGTCCCTGGTGGCGCGCAGCCAGTCCGCCGCCGCGCCGAACCCCCGCTCAGCGAACCCGGCTCCGCCCTGGTGACCGTCGTAGACGAACACGGTCAGCCGCCCGGTCGCGGGGTGCAGTTCGGTTGACAGACCCCCGACGTCCCACCGGTCGCAGGTGGCGAACAGCGGCAGCATCGCAATGGAGGCGTGCTCGGCGGCGTGCGCCGCCCCGCCGAGACTGCTTTCCTTCAGGCCGGCTAGGTGTTCATCGGGGATAGTCCACCAGACTGCCGTCGTGGCAAGGGTCCGCGGCGGAAGGCTGAGGGCCGTTTCCGCTTCTCTTCTTTTCGATTCGGAACGGACCGTGCTGTATCCAACTACCTGCCGTGTAACACGTACCTCGCCGCACGATACATCGGTTTGACCCCAGGAAACTCGCTGGCGTGCTGATATGACATCGATTTCCGTCACATCGCGAGCCGCCGTCGTGTATCCGGGATCGCGGCACTCGACAAGCGCCACTCTCTCAGCCAGATCTAGCTTGTTGACCAGGTAGGCGTCGCCCTGGTGGAGGTATACGGCGCCATCGTGGACGAAGCGATGCGCGGACGGTTCGTCCATCGTGCCCACGAGCCTGCCTGTTTCCTCTTCCACCACCCTGATCGGCCACCCGGGGTCGCCGCGCAGGCTGATCCGACGGGCCGGGTGGCCGCGGCGCGCCGGGTGCCAGCCGGAATCCCGCTGCCTGAGCTCGCCGGCCGCGGTCATGGCGGTTACCGACTCCGACGCGGCCGGTCCGAACAGGTCGAGATCCGATCCGGTGAGCGGGACTTCGGCCGCGGCCGCCGCGAGGTGGGGTGACAACACGTATGGGTTAGCCGGGTCGAGCACGGCGGGCTCGAGCGGGTGGTGCAACAGCGTGGCCGGATGATGGAGCAGATAGGCGTCGAGCGGGTCGTCGCGGGCGATGAACACCGCCACCGCGTGCCGTCCGGCCCGTCCAGCGCGTCCCGCTTGCTGCCACAGCGAGGCCCACGTTCCGGGCCAGCCCGTGATCAGCACCGCGTCCAGTCCGGGGATGTTGACGCCGAGTTCAAGGGCGGTGGTGGCGGCCATGCCCATGATGCGCCCGTCGCGCAGCCCCGCCTCTAGGTCGCGACGGTCATCAGGCAGGTAGCCGGAGCGGTAAGCCGCCACGGTGTCGGCCAGCTCCGCGCTGCTGCGCACCGCGAGCGCGACAGTTTCCGCGGCACGGCGGGACCTGATGAAGGCGAGGGCGGGTACCTCCGCTCTGACCAGCGCCGTGAGCAGGTCGGCTGCCTCCGAGGTGGCGGCTCGCCGCGCTCGCTGGCTGCCGCGTGAGTGCAGCAGCGGGGGCTCCCACAGCGCGAACGTGACCGGGGCACGCGGCGAGCCATCCTCGGTGACCGCGGCGATGTCGAGCCCTGTCAGCAGCCTCCCGCAGCCGGCGGGATCGGCTATGGTCGCCGAGGCCAGGACGAACACCGGCGCCCCCGCCCCCGGCGCCGCGTGGTATGCGGCGACCCGGCGCAGCCGCCGCAGCACCTGCGCCACGTGCGACCCGAAGACGCCGCGGTAGCCATGGCACTCATCGATTATCACGACGCGCAGCCGCCGGAAGAACCCGCGCCAGCGCGCGTGGCTAGGCAGCAGCCCGCTGTGCAGCATGTCCGGATTTGTCAGGATGTAGTTGGCGTGCGCCCGGGCCCATGCCCGGTCGCTCGCGGTCGAGTCGCCGTCGTAGCAGGTGGCACGCACCTGCGGGATGGCGAGCCCGCGCACCGCCTGGAGCTGGTCGGCGGCGAGCGCCTTCGTGGGCGCGATGTAGAGGACGGTTCCGCCGTCCAGGATCTCCGACAGCGCGGCGGCCAGGTAGCCGGCCGACTTTCCCGAAGCGGCCGGCGTGGCGATAATCACGTTGTGCCCGGCGCGGAGCAGCTCAGCCGCCTGGGCCTGGTGCGTCCACGGGGTTTCGATGCCCCGGGCGGACAGCGCGGTGATCACTTCCGCGCGGACGGAATCCGGCCAGGATGTGGTTTGTCCCTCCCGGCCGGGTATGTGCTCAAGGTGCACGAGTTCGCTGGCATGCTGCGCGGCCCTGAGGACGCTGAGCGCTGGGCTGTCCTCGCGGGGCTGCGCGGTGGTGGCCGAGGGGACCGGAGTGACGATGGACACGGTTTTCTCAGTGTGTCATCCGCGAGGCGGATGCCGGACACGATGATTTCGTATAGACATGACACCGGACCGTGGTTGAATGCCGAGCAGCGGTTCTGGCAGATGAAGCCGGCTGGTCTTGGCCAACAGGTGAGAGCCGCCTTCGTGGCGCTGGAGGATTTGTGGATCTGAAGCTGGGGCACTACAACAAGGACGGTATCGAGGTCGTGGACGTCGAAGGTGAGATCGACGTCTACACCGCACCGCGCCTTCGCGAGTTGCTCATCGATCTCGTCAACAAGAAGAACTACCAGCTGGTAGTCAACATGGAGAAGGTCGAGTTCCTCGACTCCACGGGTCTCGGAGTCTTGGTCGGCGGGCTTAAGAGGGTGCGCGCGCACGACGGGTCACTCGACCTGGTCTGCACCCAGGAGCGCATCCTGAAGATATTCCGCATTACCGGTCTGACCAAGGTCTTCGGGATCCATGACTCGGTGGACGAGGCCATCACCGCCCGAAAGGCGGAGAAGTAGCCACACGTACCCGACATGGCCACCGTCGAAGTCACCTTCGCGCCGCTGCCCGCGCACGTGCGGACGGCCAGGCTCGTCGCCACCGCGGTCGCACGCCGCAGCGGCGTGGATGAGTCCTTGTTGGACGAAGTGCGCCTCGCCGTGGGCGAGGCGTGCTCCCGCGCCGTTGAGGCGCATCAGAAACATTGCCCCGGAGAGCCGATCCGGGTAGCGCTTACAGACGACGGTGAGCGGTTCGAAGTCGTGGTGACTGATGCCGTGCCGACGGACGTGGCGCTGGCTCCGGTGGGCGGGAACGGCGCCGCCCCCGGGGCCGCGGCCGACGAGGACGGCCCCGCGCCTGGCGGCGTGGTTCTCCAGCTGCCCGCCGGGGTGGGCCTGGCGGTCATCTCCGGCCTTGCCGACGACTTCCGCGTCTCGCCGGACGGCGACGGCACCAGCGTGGCGATGAGCTGGAAGCGGCGGGCCGCGTCGGCCTGACCGGTCGTTGGGGCAGGTCGTTGGGGGCAGGGCACAAACGGGGGCACAGGGGAACTGTGACGAGTCAGCCTTCAGGTGTCTTCCCGCCGACGCTGCGATAACCGTTTGATAACGAACACGTTAGAAACTTGCTTAACTTCAAGATTCCAGGCAAGCAGCGTAGACTCCCGCCCACGTCTGTATTTCCGGACTCATGGAAGCAGGCCGTCGTGAGCCGTACGGGCCACATGACCGCCTTTGCGGCGTACGCCAGACGTTCAAGGAGATCGAATGTCATTGCTTAACCCCGTCGTTCCGGCGGGAGACCGGTGATGCCGGTCACAGTTAGCGGCGGCAACCTGACCTGGGTTGTGATCGTCGCCGTCGTCGGTCTGGCCGCGCTCGGCGTCGCGGCCTTGCTGGTACGCGAGGTGCTCGCGGCCAGTCAGGGGACCGCGAAGATGCAAGAAATCGCCACCGCGGTGCAGGAAGGAGCGGCGGCGTACCTGCGCAGGCAGTTCCGGACGCTGGGCATCTTCGTGTTCGTCATCTTCTGGATCCTGCTCATCCTGCCCCACGACGGCGGGGCCGGCGTCATGTGGGGACGCAGCATCTTCTTCCTCGTCGGCGCCCTCTTCTCCGGGATGACCGGCTTCACAGGTATGTCGCTGTGCGTCCGCGGAAACGTCCGCGTCGCCGCGGCGGCGCGCGAGGGCGGCGAGCACCGCGCCATGCGGATCGCGTTCCGCACCGGCGGCGTCGCGGGCATGTTCACGGTTGGTCTTGGGCTGTTCGGCGCCGCAGTCGTGGTGCTGATCTACAAGGGGAACGCGCCGGATGTGCTCGAGGGCTTTGGCTTCGGCGCCGCGCTGCTGGCGATGTTCATGCGTGTCGGCGGCGGCATTTACACCAAGGCCGCCGACGTCGGCGCGGACCTCGTAGGCAAGGTCGAGCAGGGCATCCCTGAGGACGACCCGCGCAACGCCGCGACGATCGCCGACAACGTGGGCGACAACGTTGGCGACTGCGCCGGGATGGCGGCGGACCTGTTCGAGTCCTATGCGGTCATGCTGGTCGCCTCGCTGATCCTGGGCAAGGCGGCGTTCGGCAACTACGGGCTGATCTTCCCGCTGATCGTGCCGATGATCGGCGTGATCACCGCGGTCATCGGTATTTTCGTCGTCAAGCCGCGGGCGGGCGACCGCAGTGGGATGTCCGCGATCAACCGCGGGTTCTTCGTTTCCGCCGTAATCTCCGCTATCGGTGTGGCGATCGCCTGCTTCACCTACCTGCCTGCCCACTTCAGTCAGCTCACGGGCGTTTCCGACAAAAGCATCCTCGGGCACAGTGGCAGCCCGCAGTGGATGGCCATCGGAGCTGTGCTGATCGGCCTGGTGCTGGCCAGCGCCATCCAGTTGCTCACTGGTTACTTCACCGAGACCAACCGGCGGCCAGTGAAGGACGTCGCGGCAAGCTCGCAGACCGGTGCGGCCACCGTGATCCTGTCCGGCATCTCGTATGGCATGGAATCCGCCGTGTACGCGGCGCTGCTGATCGGCGCGGCGGTGTACGGCGCGTTCCTGCTCGGCACCGGGAACGCGACGCTCGCGCTGTTCGCGGTGGCGCTGGCCGGCACCGGCCTGCTCACCACGGTCGGCGTGATCGTGTCGATGGACTCCTTCGGCCCGGTCACCGACAACGCCCAGGGCATCGCGGAGATGTCAGGCGACGTTGAGGGCGAGGGCGTGCAAGCGCTGACCCACCTGGACGCGATTGGCAACACGACCAAGGCGATCACCAAGGGCATCGCGATCGCGACCGCGGTGCTGGCGGCGACCGCGCTGTTCGGCTCGTTCCGCACCCAGGTCGTGCAGTCGCTTGGCAGCGCCTCCGGGACCTTCAGCCTGTCGGTTGACCACCCGAACGTGCTGGTTGGCCTCATCATCGGCGGCTCGGTCGTGTTCCTGTTCGCCAGCTTGCTGATCT
>DATMKQ010000198.1:0-3183 GCA_035571275.1 Trebonia sp. | reverse complement strand
CTGGGCATGCCGCTGCGCCGCTCGGCGCGACCTGGCTGGTACGGCAGTGGATGTCCAACCAGGGCAAGAACGGGCCCCTCGGTCTTGGCTTCCTGGACGGCCCCGTCAGGGAGCGCCAGCCATTCCCGCGGCTTGGCGCCGGATGAGACCTCGGCTGGTACCGGGCGCTTGAAGCGCACCCTAGCCCCGGGGATTTTGTCACTCGCCCGGCTGCTCTCCATGTCTTCAAGGATATCCGCCGCCGGCTAATGATCACCACGGCAAGCGGGCCGGCGGGCCTGCCGTGCGACCGCCGGGCCGGCCGCTTGCGGCGGCGCATTCTCGTGCAAGAGTGATCCTGTGCGCAGGCCGCCGCAAGCCGGCTCGCCGAGCATCCGCGCAAGCCAGGAGAGGGAATCACCATGGCCGCTCGACCCGAGGTAGTCGCGCTGCTCACCGACTTCGAGGTAAAGGGCGACGGCGCAGACCAGCGATTCGTGCACCGTGACGGCAGGTCCTTTACCGCCGAGGAAACCGAGCTGATCGGCAGCACGACCGACGACGACATGCGCGCCGCCGCCGCTCAGCTGGCTACCGTGCCACAGCGCCTTATCGAGATGGTCACGCCCTACCTCCCCCAGGTCGGCGAGGACGGCGAGGACAGCGAGGACCCGCCGGCCACCGGCTGAGGGTTCCGGCTCGCGTCCTAGTCGCCGGTCGCGCCGTCCAGCTGCTCCCGGATGATGTCGGCATGCCCGATGTGCCGGGCGTGCTCCCGGATGATGTGCACGTAGATCCAGCGCAGTGACACCTCGCCCAGCTGGTCGTGCGGCACCGTCTGATCCAGCGCGAAGTTCGCCGCGATCTGCCGGGATGCCGCGCAGGCGCTGTCGAATTCGGCGATGACGTCGGGGATGGTCTGGCCAGCGACGTCCCAGCTCGGGGCGTCACCTCGGGCGTTCCCGGTGATCTCCTCGCGCGGCCTGCCGCCCAGGTAGTGCTGGAACCAGTTGCGCTCCACGGCCGCGGCGTGCCGGACCAGCCCGAGCATGGTGGTCAGCGAGGGCACCAGGCGCCGCCGGGCGTCTTCCTCGGACAGGCCGCGAAGTTTTCCGGTCAGTGCCTTGCGGTGGTACTCGAGAAATCCCTCCAGGGTCTCGCGCTCTCCGGCTACGGCGACCAGGTCTTCAGCTGTCAGGGGCGGGGTAGCTTTCACCACAAAAAGGCTACTGGATCCCGGAACGGACGGATGTGATGCGCTGCGTGTTGAAGCCCAGCCAGTGCATCCGGCCCAGATAGCGCGCGTGCTCCACCTTGAGGCAGCGGTCCATGATCACCGTCAGGCCGCCCTCTTCGGCGATCCGGGCGCCGTCGGCGTTGATCACGCCGAACTGGCACCAGAGCGTGTCGGCGTGGATCGCCACGGCGTCCCGCGCGATCCCTGGCAGCGCGTCCGGCGCGCGGAAGACGTCTACGATGTCCACCGGCTCGGGGACGTCCAGCAGGCTCGGGTAGCACTTTTGCCCGAGGATCTCCGTCTGGCGCGGATTCACCGGGATCACACGGTAGCCGTGCCGCTTGAGGTAGTAGCCGACGAAGTAGCTGGCCCGCAGCTCGTTGTCGGACAGACCGACGATCGCGATCGTCTTGGAATTGTGGAGTACCCGCTGGATCGTCAGCGGGTCCTGGTACCGGGCGAGATCGGTCATGCCGTCGCTACCTTCTTCTCCACCGTCGCGGCTACCAGCGTGAAACCCTGTTCCAGATCCCAGATCAGGTCCTCGACGGACTCCGTGCCGACCGACAGCCGCACGGTCCCCGGCCCGACACCGGCCGCGCGCAGCTCGTCGTCGCTCAGCTGCCGGTGTGTCGTGCTGGCCGGATGGATGATGAGGCTCTTCGCGTCGCCGACGTTCGCCAGGTGGGACCAGAGCGTCATGCCCCGGATCAGGTCCTGCCCGCCCTCCCGGCCGCCGGCGCAGTCGAACGAGAACACCGCGCCCGCGCCGCGCGGCAGGTACTTCTCCACCAGCGGCCGGTACCGGCTCGACGGAAGGCCGGGGTACGTCACGTTCGACGCCAGCTCGTGGGTTCTGAGGTACTCCGCGACCACCATCGCGTTGTTGACGTGCCGTTCCATCCGGAGCGAGAGCGTCTCGAGCCCCTGCAGGAACAGGAACGCGTTGAACGGCGAGAGTGCGCCGCCGAGGTCGCGAAGGCTCTCGGCGCGGAGCTTCATGAGGTAGCCGTACGTTCCGAATGTCTCGTGGAATTGCAGGCCGTGGTAGGCGGGGGACGGGTCCGCGACCACCGGGAACCGCCCATTCGACCAGTTGAACGTGCCGGCCTCGACGACTACGCCACCGATGCTCGTGCCGTGTCCGCCGATGAACTTGGTCGCCGAGTGGATCACGATGTCGGCGCCCCATTCGATCGGGCGGCACAGATACGGCGTCGCGAACGTGTTGTCCACGATCAGCGGAAGCTCGCTGGAGTGCGCGATCGACGCCACGGTCTCGATATCCAGCACGTTCCCGGCAGGATTGCCGATCGTCTCGGCGAAGAACGCCTTCGTGTTCGGGCGGATCGCGTCCCGCCAGGCGTCCGGGTCGTCGGGATCGACCCACGTCAGCTCCACGTTCATCTTGCGCAGCACGTGCTTGAACTGGTTCACCGTCCCGCCGTACAGCGCCGAGGACGAGACGACGTGGTCGCCCGGCTCCAGCAGCGTGAACAGCGCGGCTGCCTGCGCCGCGAGCCCGCTGGCGAACGCGACCCCGCCGCAGCCGCCCTCGAGGTTCGCCACCCGCTCCTCGAACACCGCGACGGTCGGGTTCATGATGCGCGAGTACGTGTTCCCGTACTCCTGCAGGTTGAAGTATGCCGCCGCCGACTCCGGGTCCTCGAACACGTAACTGGTCGTCTGGAAGATCGGCACGGCACGCGCCCCCGTGTTCGGGTCGGGCCGTTGCCCGGCGTGCAGCTGCCGCGTCTCGAACCCGAACGCGCGGGCTTCCTCGGGCCGTGAGCCGTTGTCGGTCACGTTGGCATCCTCCCCTGACGTGTCGCTCCTCCGGCTAGGTTATGCAGGCCCAGGAACCGGCGGATAATCGGCGTCTGCCGCGCCTCCTCGAGCAGGAAGCAGTCGTGGCCGTATGGCGCCTCGATCACGTGGAGTTCGGCTTGCTTGCCGGCCGCGTGCAG
>DATMKQ010000197.1:0-3424 GCA_035571275.1 Trebonia sp. | reverse complement strand
GCTCGAGCTCGAGCAGGAAGGCATCGACGGGGTGCTCGAACCGGGCCACGCCGCGATCAGGTACTCCAACCCGACCAGCGGCGGCGACGCGCTGACCACCATGCGGACCGAGTTCCACCGGCTCCGCGCGGGCGCGGCCACCCGCCCGTCGCGGACCTCCGCGTCTTCTGTCTGGCAGGTCTTCGACGGAGCAGGCACGGTCCGGCTGGACGGCGAGGAACGCCCGCTGGAGCACGGCGACATCGTCGCGGTTCCGGCCTGGACCGAGTTCTCGCTCGCGGCCGACCGCCAGCTCGACCTGTTCACCTTCTCCGACGCGCCCGTGTTCGAGAAGCTGAACCTGCTTCGTACCGAGGTCACGGCCTGACGGCGGCATCCTGCTGGCCGGTGAGTTTCCCGCGACCGCCGACTTGCGATACTGGCCGCATGGTTGACGACACAGCACGGGACCGGGCTATCTACCACGCGCTGAAGGCGGCCGACGAAGTCGCCGCAGCCCTGCAGACCCACCTCATCGAAGAACACGGGGCCGATCCGGAGCGCGCCGCCCCGCCGAGCCCTTCCTCTAATTCCCTTATGCTGCTTCGGCAGGCCCGCGAGCGCCTGGGCCAGGGACTGCGGGCGGTCCAGGCCGACCACATCGCCGAATCTGACGACATCTCCCTGCGCAACCGGCAACCTCGGCAGCCCACAAGTTGACGTCCCACTCGTAACGGGTGGTCAGCGTTGAAGGGGCGAAGGGTGCCGGGGTTCGTAGATTGCCAATTCTCCGCCGTCAGGCAGGCGGACCGAAGCCAGCAGCCCCCAGCCCTGATCGGACACGTCCCGCGCCACTTCGACTCCCTTGTCCCGCAGCTCGGCGAGGGTGGCATGGATGTCGTCACACATCAGGTAAAGCTCATGGCGGCCGTCTCCGTCGGCTGGATGAACAGCAAGCTCGGCAGGGGGCAGGGCGAAGATGGGCCAGCCTCCGCCCGCGTCGACCGATGACAGGCCGAGCACGTCCGCGAAGAACGCACGCACCTTCTCGCCGTCCGGGGAGAACACAATCGCATGCACGCCGGTAATCACGCAGCGATCCTAGCCGCCACCAGGCCAGTGAGCGCGCTGCGACGACGCGCTCTCGTCGCATGCCTGAGCGGGTGTGGGTAGCGTGGCGGTATCGGAAGGACCGGACGATGCAGGTTTTCCTTGAGACGGACCGTTTGGTGTTGCGGCAGTTCACCATGGCCGATGCGGACAACCTGGTGAACCTGGATGCCGATCCCGATGTCATGCGCTTTGTCACCGGCGGGATACCGACGTCCCGCGAGGAGATCCAGGATGAGTTCCTGCCCGCATTCCTTGGTTATTACCAGCGGTTCGAGGGCTACGGATTCTGGGCGGCCATCGAGAAGGCAACCGGGGAATTCCTTGGATGGTTCCATTTCCGGCCGCGTGACGGTGCCGCTCCCGGCGAGGTCGAACTCGGTTACCGGCTGCGCAAGTCAGCGTGGGGCAAGGGGTATGCCACCGAGGGGTCGCGCGCGCTGATCCGCAAGGGCTTCACCGAGTACGGTGTGCAACGCGTGGTCGCGGAGGCGATGGCGGTCAATCAGGCCTCGCGGCGGGTGATGGAGAAGGCGGGCCTGACCCTGGTACGGACCTTCCATCAGCCCTGGCCTTACCCCATCGACGGCGACGAGTTCGGCGCGGTGGAGTACGCGCTGGACAAGACCGGATGGAAGCAGGACATCGGCCCGCCGGGCTAACTGCCGGACTCCTGGACCCGGAGCTGGGCCACGCACTCCGCGCTGCCGCAGGTCCGGCCCGAACCCAGGCGAGGCCTGCCGCACCGGCAGGCAGGCCGCAAGCGGGTCAGCCAGGCGCTGTAGGCCAGCAGCTCGGCGATGCCGCCAGGCCCCGGAACGGAGACGACCGGCCGGATCCGGCCGCCCGGCAACGCCAGCCACTCCCGCGGTCCATCTGTCGCGGGATCGTCAGGCACGCTACCCATGACTACTATTTTCACTCGACTCGGGGGCCTTGGCGTGGGGCGGATCGCGGCGGGCGATGAGGTGGACGTCGATGCCGAAAGCATCCGCCTCATGGATAACGCGTCGCAGGATCGGCCCACCGTCGGCCATGTGCCACCAGTTGCGCTGGATGGAGCCGATCATGATCTGGGTTATCTGGTGCTCCCGCGCGAAGCTGACCAGAGCCCGGGCCACATCGTCATCTTCTATTTCGTGCCAGCGGGCTCCGAGTTCGGCGGCCAGTTCTCGCAGACCGTCGATCGACGGGTCGTCCGTGGGCAAGGTGGCGTCGCCGATGATGACGTGGACCACGTCGAGGTCCGCCTTGAGCCGGAACGCGATGCGTGCTGCGCGCCGCAACAGCACGTCGGTGCCTGGTTCGGCGGTGACGGCCGCCATGATGCGCTCGGTGGTCTCCCACAGGGCCTGAGACTGGTGCTGCCGGAGGTGCTCGAGGAGTTCTTCATCGGACTCGTCGGCAACGAACCGCAGCGCCAGCTCCCGCAAGGCGATCAGGTTGTCGGTCCGGAAGAAGTGAGTGAGGGCCTGGGGGATCCTGTCCTTCGGGTAGATGTTGCCGTGCAACAGCCGGCGCCGCAGCTGCTCCGGTGAGGAGTCGATCAGCTCGACCTGGTCGGCTTTGCGTACCACCGAGTCCGGTATGCGTTCACGGACCTTCGTCCCGGTCATGTGCTCGACCGCATCGGCGATGCTCTCGAGGTGCTCGATGTTGACGGTGGTGATGACGCTGATGCCCGCGCCGAGGATGTCCAGCACATCCTGCCAGCGTTTCTCGTGCCGCCCGGACCCCGGCACGTTGGTATGAGCCAGCTCGTCGATCAGGGCGACGTCGGGGTGTCTTCGGAGCACCGCGTCGAGGTCCATCTCCTGCAGGCGCCTTCCCCGGTAGTCGACCACCTTGCGGGGGATGATCTCGAGGCCGTTGATCAGCTCCTCGGTGTGCGGCCGCCCGTAGCTCTCGACAAACCCGGCGACAACGTCGGTGCCACGTGCGAGCCGGCGGTGGCCCTCGGAGAGCATGGCGTAGGTCTTGCCGACGCCCGGGGCCGCGCCGAGGTAGATGCGGAAAGGGCCTACCTGTTCGACCTCGCCGCCGACGTCCCTCTCCGCCGGGGCGACGTCGCTCACGCCTTCACCGGCCCCCTCGGAGCCGTTATCCTTCAAGTGCTCGGTGATCTCAGCGGCCTTCCTCTACGCGGACCGCCTTCCATTCTGGCAGCGACTTCGACGGCATAGCGTGCGTCGTTTCCAGCGGATAGCGTCTGGGTTGGCATCGTAGCCAGTGACAACCCTGTCGGAATGGATCCTGTGATGACCAGCGGCGCCCGGCCCGGCCCACGGGGCAAGCTGCGTATCTACCTCGGGATCGCCCCCGGAGTGGGGAAGAC
>DATMKQ010000196.1:0-2115 GCA_035571275.1 Trebonia sp. | reverse complement strand
CCGTGCTCGGTGATGTAAACGACCTGCCCCTGGGCAGCTTCATGTGCCGCCGCCGCAACATCGGGGACACCCTCGACGGCTAGATCGCTCATCCTTCCGCGCCTCCCGGCTGCCAGCTCACCGCACCCCGGCCAGTATGGCGCATCGTATTGTCCCTCTCCGCCCGGCATGCTGCCCCGGACAGCCGTCACAACAGCGTCCGCGAACCAGCTGACGTCAATGGCTAGATAGCCGCCGCCTTTGCGGGCACCGCCGAGCGCAGCGGCCAGCCGTTCCCCGCGGGCGCTGGACCTGGACCTGCCGGCCCCGCAGGAACGGCGCAGACACGGCCGATGTCCGAGCGGCCGACTGTATCTGTCCGGGCAGAATACGAACTATCAGTCTCCAGGGGCGCAAGCGGGGCTAGCTTTGAGGTGGGCCGGGCGCCACTGGAGGCGGGATGCATGCACCTGTTTGAGTGCGAGGCGACGTTCGAGGCCGAGCCAGCCGAGGTCTGGAAGGTGTGGACGGACGTAGAACGCTGGCCCGAGTGGGATGTCAGCAAGGAGATCGCCCGGCTCGATGGCCCGTTCCAGCCCGGTGTCTGCGGCTGGGCAAAGCAGCGCGGCAACCTTGGCGGCCCCTTCACCATCACCGCGGTGGATGACGGGCGGCGCTGGGTAACCGAATGCCCGATCCCCCTGGGCAAGGTCGTCTTCGACCATTTGCTCGAGCCAGCCGCCGACGGACAGGTCCGGGTGGTCAAGACAGTTGAGGTGTACGGCGGATTCGGGTCCTTGCTCCGGCTGTTCGCCCCCAAGATGCGCCGCGACATTACCCAGTCTTTGGCTGCCCTGGGACGTCAGCTTTCCGCGTTAGGAACCAGAAGGCACGGGCACCAAGCTCACGGCTTTGGCCCGAGCGCGGCGAACCGAGCACCGGGTCGGGCGTGACCCGGGGTTCCGCGCGCTTCGCCTGCCGGGTCGCGCCGCTGGCTGTTGCGTGACGGGAGGATGCGCTTGCGTGAGCCAGGTCACTATAGTGCCAGTCGCATCGCGAGCAGCATTCCCGGCCATTGCCCGGCCGGGAGCGCGACGGTGAACTCCTGGACCCGCGAGAAGCCGTACCTCTCGTAGATGCGTACCAGCGAACCGTCCTGACCAGCCCAGCAGTCAACGCGGATCAGGCCGATATCGCGCGCGGCGGCCTCCTGCTTCGCGTGCTCGATCAGGGCGGCGCCAATGCCCTGGCCGCTGTGCCGGCGCGAGACAAGCAGCAGGTTGACGTACAGTTCCCGCTCGGCGGCCGGAGGGACGTACGCCTGCGGGATCTCGGTGATCACCAGTGCGCCGAGCACCATGCCGTCCTGATCCTCGGCGATCCGCATCCCGCTACCGCGCGCCTGGTCACCGATGGCCGCCTCGCGCTTCTGGTTTCCCGTCCACGGCGCGGTACCCCACTGCTGGATATTTCCCCGCGCGTTCATCCACTTCACGGCCTCATCGCCAAGGGCCAGGACCGCAGCGATGTCGTCGGGACCACCAGGACGGATTCCCATGACCCTGTCCTAGCAAAAGAGGCTCAGGGCATCCTCCCTGCCGACTCTGGCGCACCAAGGATCGCGCTGGGCCGACAGTGCTTGGACTCGCAGAACATCCAGTTTCGGCGCGCGGGGTGCAGTCTCATTGCGGCATTATGCATGCACGACGGTATGCGCCGATGATGAAGGACACCTAGGCTGAGCGCTCATGGTGTCCTTCATTCGCAATGTTTCGTTTGACTGCTTTGATCCCTACGCCTTGGCTTAGTTCTGGAGCGCGGTGGTCGGCCACCCTGTGGACCCGGATTTCGCTCCGGGCGACACCGAGGTCGTCATCGAGCCACCGGGTGGGCCCCGGTTGTTCTTCCAGGCCGTTCCAGAGAACAAAGCCGTGAAGAATCGTGTGCATGTCTGCCTTCAGCCAGGTGACCGGAACCGTGATACGGAGGTCGATCGCCTTCTGGCGCTGGGCGCGAAGATCTCGGACGACTATCGCACGTCGGACGGCGATGGCTGGGTGGTGCTGCTCGATCCAGCCGGGAACGAGTTCTGCATGACCCGCTCGGCTGCGGAGCGGCAACCCTGAGGTGCGCCTA
>DATMKQ010000195.1:0-3470 GCA_035571275.1 Trebonia sp. | reverse complement strand
CCTCGCGCCGATCATCGTCGAGCGGCTGCTCCCCGTGGTCCGCAGCTACGCCAAGGACAGCGGCTGCGGCGTGCTCCTCGTCGAGCAGCACGTGGAGCTCGCGCTCACCGTGGCCGACCGCGGCTACGTGCTGTCCCACGGCGAGATCACCACCTACGGCGACGCCGCGACGCTGAAGGCCAACCCGGACCTGGTGCTGAGCAGCTACCTCGGCGAGCAGGCGGCCGAAGACGGTCAGGGCGGCCAGGCGAAGGCATAGCGCAGGCGCGCGCCGCCACGGTCATCCTGTGCCGGGCGGCGGGAGCGCGGGAACGTCGCGGCCCGGTAGCATCGTTGTAGTTCAGCGCGGGAACCCTGACCCCGGTTCCGTGCCATATTCCGTTCCGACGTCCACGTGAGGCAAAGCCGTGTCCCAGATCAAGATCCAAGTGCTCGACCGCCAGGCTCAGCGGAGTGAGCGCGAGGTGACGACGGGGACTACCGCGGGCGACCTGTACGCCGACGACAGGGACGTGGTCGTCGCCCGCGTCAACGGGCAGCTCCGTGACCTGGCCTGGGCGCTTGCCGACGGGGACGAGGTCGAGCCGGTCACCGCCGACTCGCCTGAGGGCCGCGCGGTGATCAGGCACTCGACCGCGCACGTCATGGCGCAGGCGGTGCAGCAGGCGTTCCCCGACGCGAAGCTTGGCATCGGCCCGCCAGTGGAGAACGGCTTCTACTACGACTTCCAGGTGGACCGCGCGTTCACCCCCGATGACCTGAAGTCGGTCGAGTCGCGGATGCGCGACATCGTCAAGCAGGGCCAGCGGTTCGTCCGTCGCGAGGTGACCGACGCCGAGGCGCGGGCCGAACTGGCCGACGAGCCGTTCAAGCTTGAGCTGATCGGCATCAAGGGCAAGACCGGATCTGACGACGAGGCCTCGACCGAAGTCGGCGCGGGCGTGCTGACCATCTACGACAACGTGGACGCCAAGACCGGGGAGCTGCGCTGGAAGGACCTCTGCCGCGGCCCGCACGTGCCGTCCACCAGGCAGATCCCGGCGTTCAAGCTGATGCGCAACGCCGGCGCGTACTGGCGCGGCAGCGAGAAGAACCCGCAGCTCCAGCGGATCTACGGCACCGCGTGGGAGTCGCGGGCCGCGCAGGACGCGTACCTGAAGATGCTCGAGGAGGCCGAGCGCCGCGACCACCGCAAGCTCGGCGCTGAGCTCGACCTGTTCTCCTTCCCCGAGGAGATCGGCTCTGGCCTGCCGGTGTTCCACCCCAAGGGCGGCACCATCCGCAGGGAGATGGAGGCGTACTCGCGCAAGCGGCACGAAGAGGCGGGCTACTCGTTCGTCAACACGCCGCACATCACCAAGGGCCAGCTGTTCGAGACCTCTGGGCACCTGCCGTACTACGCGGACACGATGTTCCCGCCGATGGAGCTTGAGGGCAGCGAGTATTACCTCAAGGCCATGAACTGCCCCATGCACAACCTGATCTTCCGCGCGCGCGGCCGGTCTTACCGTGAGCTGCCGCTGCGGCTGTTCGAGTTCGGCAGCGTGTACCGGTACGAGAAGTCCGGCGTGGTGCACGGGCTCACCCGGGTGCGCGGGCTGACCATGGACGACTCGCACATCTACTGCACCAGGGAGCAGATGGAGGAGGAGCTGCAGTCCGTGCTCGCGTTCATCCTCGATCTACTGCGCGACTACGGCCTCGATGACTTCTACCTGGAGCTGTCGACCCGCGGCGAGTCTGAGAAGTTCATCGGCTCCGACGAGGAGTGGGAGTCAGCGACCGAGACGCTGCGCCACGTCGCCGAGGAATCCGGCCTTGAGCTGGTGCCCGACCCGGGCGGCGCCGCGTTCTACGGTCCGAAGATCTCCGTGCAGGCGCGGGACGCGATCGGCCGGACCTGGCAGATGTCGACCGTTCAGCTCGACTTCAACCAGCCCAAGCGGTTCGGCCTCGAGTACACGGCCGCGGACGGCACCAGGCAGCAGCCGATCATGATCCACCGGGCGCTGTTCGGCTCGATCGAGCGGTTCATGGGCGTGCTGATCGAGCACTATGCGGGCGCGATGCCGCCGTGGCTGTCCCCGGTGCAGGTGGTGGGCATCCCCATCGGCGACGCCCACGTCCCGTACCTGACCGACGTCGCGGTCCAGCTGGCGGACCGCGGCATCCGGGTCGAGGTCGACGACAGCCCCGACCGGATGCAGAAGAAGATCCGCAACGCCCAGAAGCAGAAGATCCCGTTCATGCTCCTGGCGGGTGACGACGACGTGGCGGCGGGCGCCGTCTCGTTCCGCTACTGCTCCGGCGCCCAGAAGAACGGCGTGCCCATCGCGGAAGCGATCGACGAGATCGTCGCCGCGGTGGAAGCCCGCGCCCAGGTCTGACCGAGATGACCGCCCGGCCCGCGGTGAAGCACACGACCGGCTACGAACTTGAGCGCCAGCTCGCCGCGGCGGGGTCCGCGCTGATCGTCGGCGTCGACGAGGTGGGCCGCGGTGCGTGGGCGGGCCCGGTCGTCGTGTGCGCGGCCATCGCTCGCGCTGGGTTCCCTGAACCGCCAGGCGGGCTGACCGACTCCAAGCGGCTGACGGCGAAGCGGCGGGCCGAGCTGGCGGAGGAACTGCCTGCGTGGGTTGAGGCATACGCCTTCGGCTCGGCCAGCCACGAGGAGATCGACGCGCGCGGCATGACCGCCGCGCTCCGGCTGGCCGCCCGCGCCGCGCTCGGCCAGCTGCCCAGCCGGCCTGACGTGGTCCTGCTTGACGGCAAGCACGATTACATCGGCTCACCCTGGCGTGTCCGCACGGCGGTCAAGGCCGACCTGCGCTCGGTCTCGGTCGCGGCCGCCTCGGTCCTGGCGAAGGTGCACCGCGACGCGCTGATGGCCCAACTGGGAGAGACCTGCCCGGACTTCGCCTTCGCCGACAACGCGGGCTACCCGGCCCCGGCCCACGTGCAGGCCCTCACGGCGCACGGCCCCACGCCCTACCACCGGCTCTCCTGGTCCTACCTGGACGACCTCCCGGAGTGGCGCCACCTGAAGGTGCGTCGCCCCGAGATCGAGGGCCAGCTCACGCTGCTGTAACGCGAATGCGGCCGGGAGCCAACGGACCCCACAGCGCCACCCGGGCAGCCGAGCCGAATAAGCCCCCTGGAATGCACACCCGTGACCGCGCCGGTGAATTGAGCGCGGTGACATTGAAACCTAATCCCCCTTGGGCCCCGCTCCGCGGCTTCCGACTCCTGGCCACTACGGTCATGGGTTGATCGAGAGGCGTTATGCGAGGACCATCAAGACATGGGGCGGTCAACGTTTCGGTTTCGCCTGACGGCTTGGCTCGGTGTTGGTGTGCTGCTTGCGGCTTGCACCGTCGCGGTGTGCCTATTCGTCAACGTGGCCACCGGTTTGGGGCTCGGTGCGATCTTGTTCACGGTGTACTCGGGAAGCCTCATCTTCATTCAGCAAG
>DATMKQ010000194.1:0-46983 GCA_035571275.1 Trebonia sp. | reverse complement strand
CGCGCCGAACCGCGCCCCGAGCCGCGCGCCGAGCCGCGCCCCGAGCCGCCCACCGAGCCGCCCTCCGAGACAGAGGCCGTGGCCGAGGCGGAGTACCACATGCGCCGCCTGGGCAGGCGGCGGACCGCCTATCCGCTCGACATGAGCCTGGAGCAGCTGCAGCAGGCCGGGCTGATCGTGCCGGTCAAGCTCGGCCGGTACCACGAACGGCAGGCGTCGCGGCAGTCGTCGCCACTCGAGGAGATCGTCGGCTGCCTGGACGGCGGCAGCACCGTGCTGCTGCTGGGCGAACCCGGCGCGGGCAAGACGCTGGCGATGTACCAGCTCGCCACCGCCTGCGCCGAGGCCGGCCTGACCCCGATCCCGGTACGGGCGCGGGACACCGCCGAGGTGCTGGCGCGCGAGGGCTGGCAGAGCATCCGCGAGGGCGGAGCCCCGCGCGTCGCCGTGCTGCTCGACGGGCTCGATGAGGCCGTCGAGCTCATCGCGCAGAAGAGGGACCAGTTCGCCGCGGACCTCCAAGAAGTACTCTCGGCCGGCCCGTACGTGGTGTCCTCCCGCGTGCGGGAGTACGAGGAGCTGATCTCCGGGGGCTTCCCCGACCCCGGGTTCGACGTGGTCTACGTGATCGAGCCCTGGACGCTGGAGACCGAGTTCCGTGAGTACCTGCTCCGGCTCGCGCAGGCCGGGCTGCTCAACGAGCCGACCCTGTACGAGGCCGTCGTCGGCTCCGATGACCTGGCCCGGCTGGTGAGTCGGCCGCTGTACGCGCGGATGCTCACCTTCGTCGGCGAGCAGGCGGCTCGCGGGTTGCGCGACCAGGTGTCGCTTTACGGCGAGTACCTGACCAAGCTTGCCCGCGTCACCGACTACTCGCTGGAGACGCAGGGCGTCCCGACCGGCGGCGCGCTCCAGCTGTGGCAGTCGGCCGCGTGGATCATTTACCGCAACGGCGGCGCCGCCGACGACATGATCCCGCTCGCTGATGTGGAGCAGCGGCTGCCCGACCTACTGCCGCGCCCGTACACGAAGCGGGTCCTGGATCAGATCATCGAGCGCGGCAGCTCGCACGGCAGGGAGACAGGAGAATTCATCCACTACTCGTTCTACGAGTACCTTGTCGCGCGCGAGGCGTACGACAGGATCTTGCGCAACCCCGGCCCGGACGACCTGGCCGAGATACTGAAGGGCGACCTCCCGCGCGAGATACGGCATTACCTCATCGGCCAGCTCCGGGTGACCAACGACCCGAACCTGAAGGAGACGCTGCTCGGCTCGTATACCAGCGTCCGCCGCGTCCTCGACATGCCAGACAGGGACAGGCTGTCGGTATGCAACCTGCTCATCTACCTGATATCGCGGGTATTCGAGAACTGCGAAGAATGGCTGCACGGGCTGCTCGAGGGCGAAGACGACGCCTTCCTGCGGCACAGCATGCTCTGGGCGATGTGCCACGTCGGCTCCGACAAGGCGCTGCGTGAATTCGCCGCGGAACTGGCGGCCCAGCCGGAGACGCGCAGCGACTGCCGCAGTTACATGCTCTACTACTACGGCGACGTACCGCGCGGCGAAGGGCCGCCGTATCACGACGACCCGCCGCACTCCGCCGACTGCACTCTCACGTACCGCCGGGTGATGGACATGTTCGGGCAGGACGATTTCACCCAGGACGTGCCACCGCAGCGCTGTTACATCGACCTGTACACGTTCCTCGATATCCTCACCGTCCGCGGCATGACACTCGAGCCCGCGGACAAGCCCGTGATCGGCACGATCCTGCGCAGCCTGCGCGCCGCGGGCCTGCCCGCGGCCCTGCTCACCAGGCTGGGAAAGATGGCGTCGCGCGCCGGATTCGCGCCGTAAATCGGTTGACGGTCCCAGAGGGAGCTGGGCCGGCTGGGGAGTGGCCAGGTTTCGTGTTCTCAGGGTTGACGCCAAATGCCACCGGGATCACGATGTGCCTATCACCTTGTAGCCGCACGAGTACTTCCAGCGATGCTCCCGCATCAAACCCCCGGTGCCGGGAGCTCGGCGCGAACCCGCGCCTTAACGCCCGGGGGCGAGGAAACTTCGTGATTAGGCGAGGCACCACGTATGCAGTTCCTGAGAAGGAAACACCTGTCCCCGCTGTTGGCCGTGCTATTCGGGCTTGGCCTTCCGCTGGGCATGCTCACGGCACCCACCGTTCTGGCGGCACCCACCGCCCCTTCGACGCACACGACCATCACGTCGTCGAGCCTTGGCACTGTCTCCCCGACCTTTGTCGGCCCGGCGGCCACCGGGTGCGACAACCCCGGCTGCGACCTGCTGACCGGGCCGTTCTTCTCGCCGTCAACGGCGTCGTACGCCGTCGGCTCCGCTAAGGCTGCAGTCGCGGCCAAGGCCGCGACGGCAGCCGCGGCGCAGCGCGAGGCCGTCGACAACGCGCTTACCGACCCGAGCACGCTGGCACACACCCTTCCGAAACCCGAGCTCACCAAGAGCGGCCCCGACCCGTCGCCGCCGTCCGTCAGCTGCCAGCCGCTCGGACCAGGATGCGACCGGATCAGCATGTCGGCGGGCGGTGCCGTCGGCGTGAAGGGCATCAACGCGGTGGACAGCGGCACCATGCCCACCAACACCAAGGTCGGCGACATCGAGCCCTCCGACCAGGGGCTGTGCGCCGGCAACGGGTACGTGGTCGAGGACAACAACATCGGCGAGATCCTGATCTTCAACACCCGGCTGAACCGGGTCTCGACGGTCATACCGCTTGACACGCTGATGGGGCTGACCGCGAGGGGCTGGAGCAGCGGCGGCGACATCTCCTGCGCCTACGACTACAGCAACGGCGGCCACTGGATCTTCACCCAGTTCGCGTCCGCGAGTAGCGAGGCGAACGATGGCCCGTTCACCGGGTGCTTCGCCGGGGTCGCCAACACCTGCTACGAGGGCATCGCGGTGACGAAGGGCTCCAGCCCGTTCGGCCCGTACAACGTGTACTTCCTCAACGCGAACTACAACCCGGACGAGCCGGGCGCCCCGTACCTGCTCAACGACTTCGCGAAGATAGCGGTCACGCGGGACGCGTTCCTGCTCTTCTATGACGAGTTCCCGCAGGTGACCCCCGGGATCGGCGGCGGCGGTTTCAACGGCGCGCAGGAGCTCGCGTTCGACAAGAACGCGCTCGAGCGCGGCCTGCCGGTCACCCTCGGCAACGGCAAGCCGAATCCGGCCTTCACGGTCGCGATCGAGAACATGGGGTACCTGCCCACGCCTGACGGCACCTGTGCCTCGGACAACACGTTTAACAAGCCGGGAATCACCTGCTGGTTCTCCGTCATCCCCGCGATGCCGCCGGACCCCGCGCAGTACGACAACAGCCACGGCGGGTCCGGGTTCATGCTCGAGTCGCTCGACTTCTACGGTCAAGGCGACAGCAGGATCGCGGTCTTCGACTGGACCGGGCTCAGCGCGCTGAACAGCTACGGCTGTTCCGCCTGCGGTAACGTCCAGTTCGGCGGCCAGCTGTTCTCCGGCGTCGAGCCGTACTACTACGACTTCGCCGTCGCCGGCGCACCGCAGAAGACCGGTCCGATACCGCTCGGCGACGAGTGCGGCGCGGCCGGCTGGAGCGTCGGGAATCCGCCGCCCGCCAGCTGCCCGGAGGGGCCGGTCGCGACCAACGGCGACAACTTCACCCAGGCCTCGCAGGCACAGGGTCAGCTCTGGGGCGCCATCAGCACGAACGTCTCGGAGTCGTTCGCCGGCGAGGCAAGCCCGGAGGTGCACCAGGGCGCGGCTTACTGGGTGATCGGCACCAGCGGCTTCGACCGGGGCGGCGCCTTCACCCTCACCAGCCAGGGGTACGTCGCGTCCGCGCACGAGGACCTGGCGTTCCCGGACATCGCCGCGGGCGACTACGGGACGGCCGCGTTCTTCTTCACGCTCACCGGCGATGGCGGCCCGACCGGCGCCGACAACGGCGGCTTCTACCCGAGCACCGCGTTCGGGCGGGTGTCCGCCGGATGGGGTGCCGGCCTGCTCGGGTCTAGGGTCAACGTCGTCGACCTCGGCCAGGACCCGCAGGACGGGTTCACCGAGTACGACGGGTACCCGGGTGCGACCAGCCCGCGCTGGGGCGACTACAGCGGC
The DNA here is from genome assembly GCA_035571275.1 of Trebonia sp. Taxonomy (GTDB): domain Bacteria; phylum Actinomycetota; class Actinomycetes; order Streptosporangiales; family Streptosporangiaceae; genus Trebonia. The sequence continues at coordinate 42,849 of DATMKQ010000194.1, read as the reverse complement.
GGCGTCTACGATCCGCGATCCAACAAGATCTTCTTCTCCACCCAGTACATCCAGTACCCGAGCTGCGCGCCGCCGGAATTCACCCTGACGTTCGCCACCTGCGGCGGCACCAGGGACGCGAACGCCAACTGGGGCACCTCCGTCAACTTCGTCTCCCCGTAACCGCATAACGCGAGCACGACGCGAGCGCCTCTGCCCCGGCCCGTCCGGTGCCGGGGCGCTCGTGCCCAGCAGAGCCGCCACGGTTCCGTTCGGGATGAAAATGGGTTTGATCCCTGGTCGGCGGCGTGGGTTTTGCCGTTAAGGTGCTGGGGTGGGTGCACCGGAAGCGCTGGTCGAACACGGCGTCGCGCTGCGCCAGGCGGTGGCGCGAGCCGGCGGCCTGACGGCGATCGGTCGGCTGCTCGCCGTCTCGCGGCGCGACCTGACGCGCGCGGACCAGCGGCTGCTGCGCTGGTGGCAGGACGACGCGGTGCGCGGGATCTTCGAGGTGCGCGCCGCGGACGCCACGACCGTCACGGTGCTCAACCTGGTTGACGACCTGGAGTACCGCGTGTACGCCAGCCACCCCGCCCCCGGCGCGCACGCCCCAGGCTCGTTCGTGTCCGGCACGCTGCTGCCGCTGACCGACGACGACGAGGCCTGGCTCTTCGACGGCACCGAGACCGGCTACCCCGCGGCCGACGCCAGGGCGGTCGCGCGGCTGGCGATCGACATGGCCACCAGGGAGCCTGAGCTGGTGTTCCGCAACCCGGACAAGGTCAAGCAGGGCTGGGAACACATGCGCAAGGACAGGGAGGAGTTCCTCGCGTTCTTCGGCGCCGACGAGCTCGTGCTGCCCACCCTGGAGGCGGAGGGGCGGCTGAACGCCTACTACAAACGGCGCCAGGACGCCGCGCTCGCGGCACGCGGCCGGCACCGGGCGGTCTCAGACAGCGGCGAGACCACGTTCGTGATGCCCGAAGGGTTCTTCGAGTTCGACACGGTCGGGATCATCTACGACGAGACCGACGGGTTCGTGGTCGTGCCCGAGTACGGGATGCTGCGGGCGCTGTTCGCCGACCCGGCGCTCGCGACCGACCGCGAACACGCCAACGTGCTGCGCGCTTACCTGCGTGAGGACACGATCCCGCCGCTGCCGCTGCGCCGGGTGGCGGCGGCATACTCGCGGAACGCCGACGCGGTGCTGCGAAAGGTTCTCGGGAACCGCGGGTTCAACTGGCGCCAGCACGGCGAAGGGCTGCTGCGCAAGCGCAAGCCGGGGTACTTCGAGACCGAACCGCTGCCCGGCGTCGCGGTGCTCAGCGACCGCGTGATGGAACTCGCCCGGCGTTAAAAGAGTTAACGGCTGCGGCGTCCCGAAGTCAGGCTCGAAATCGGGGTCGAATTCGGCGAACGCATCCACGATGCCGAGGTAGGCGAACGCCGCCAGCGACCACTCGGCGGGCTCGCCGTCCAGGCCGGGGCCCGGTATGGGCACGTTGAGCAGCTGTTCCACCTTGGACCCGTCGGTGGTGCCGGCGATCGCCTGGACCTGGACGTTGCGCAGCGCGAGGCTCTGCACGAGCAGGCCGCCCGCCAGCATCATGTGCTCAACGGATCGCTGCGGATCGCGCAGCCGCATGCCGAGCACGTCGGCCAGATGCCCGAACAGCGCCACCATCGACCCGCGGGACCGCGACTGCCCTTCCTCGAGGGCGGCCACGATCTTCTCCCTGGCCGCGCTGTCACGCGACGAGCCGAGCGTCGTGACGAGCGCGGTGTGCAGCCGCCAGGCGGGGCTCTCGCTCAGCGCCTGGTAGTTGCGCGCCACCGCGAGCCTGAGCACCTCCCGTAGCAGCGCGCGGCGGCCCGGCAAGGTCGCGAGCAGGTGCTTGTTCTCGGCGATGACCCGTTCGACCACGGCGAACGTCCCCGGGTCGAAGACCGCGCTGTCGTTGAACCAGCTTCCTGGCCCGGCCAGATAGCTCAGCAGGTCGTCGATGTAGTCCTCTTTGTACGGCCACATCCGGTACACCGAGCTGCGCGGCACCCGTGCTCGGTGGATGATCTCTTCGAGGCGCAGGTGCTCGATGGTGAGCGCGGCCCCCGACTCGAGGGCCAGATCGCGGCCGGCGTCCAGCATGCGCTGCCTGACCTGCTCCGCCGGCACCCGCTCCGGCCGGACAGCCATGGTTGTCTCCCGCCCCCCTCTAAGCGCGTTTAGTCACATGGTACTGACGGACAGTATCCCGCTCATGTCTTTGCACAGAAATGCTGATATCGCGAAAATACCGTACATGAGACATTAGACTTGGTGTCTCAATGGGATTGCACGCGACGCGGGCGGGACAACCGGCGGGGGCCAGGGCGGCCCTGGGAGGGGGAGGGCCGGGGGCGAGCGGGGTGCGGAGCCTCATCCGCACCCGGCTCGCCTCGGCCCTGGTCAGGGCCGCCTCTAATAGCTGACCGTGATCTCGAAGCCGTCGTCGCTGAGCTGGGTGTGCGGTGCACCGGGCAGCACGCACGCGGTCCCGGCGGCGATGCGCCGCGCGCTCCACGCCACCGCGGCCGCGTCGAGCAGGTCGTGTTCGGCCGCGCCCGCCACCCGCGGCGGCAATACGATGCCCGCGCCGTCCAGGAGGGCCCGGCGGACCGCGAGCCCGGCCGGGCCGTGCTTGCTATCCGTGAGCGGCGCGCCGGCCAGCGCGGCGAACGACAGCTCCGGATGCACCTCCCGCGGCGGGTCAGGCGGCGAGTCAGACAGCGAGCGCGCGCGCCGGAACCCGTCGGCCTCGAGCAGCCTGGTCCGCAGCCCCCACGCCTGCGCGGACATCCCCCGGCCGGTCAGCTCACGGCACCGCCGGTTCGCCGTCGCGTAGTCCGGCGCCGCCCAGACCGGCCGCGGCGGGATGGCGAACACGCTCGCGCCGCGTCCGCCAAGCGCCTGGCGCGCCAGCGCGTCGGCGGTCCGCCAGCCGTCCGCGAGCAACCCCAGCGGCATGTCGATGCCGGTCACGCCCTGTATGTCCAGCCCGTCCAGCGTCCCCGCGGTCCGTACGCGCACATCGTCCGTGGACAGGCTCACCGCGATCCAGCCGCCGCGGCAGCCGTCGATACCCGTCACGATCATGAGAAAAACCATATTCATCCCGAACGCAGGCGTGCTGACTGTCCCAGGTACGTTTGGTCCGGTGAAGAAGCTCATCAACTCGGCCGGCACCGCGGTCACCGACGCGCTCGCCGGGGTGGCGGCGGCCCACCCCTCGGCGACGCGACCCGCGGCGGCTAACGTCAGCTGTACTGCAAGATCACCGCGTCGATGGCGGTGCGGTCGCCGCTGTGGTGGGTGAAGCCGCCCGCCAGCTGCTGGGTGGTACCGGGGATGCGGGCCACGGACCTGATCGTGATCGTCGCCGGGTTGACCGGCAGCGCGGCCTTGGTCAGCTTGCCCGCCGCGTAGTGCACCAGGTACGAGGTGCCGCCGATGGGCCCGTCCATCGGCAGCCACAGGCCGCCGGCGCCGTCGTAGCTGAACCCGTCAAGCGGCCCGTACCCGAACTCGCCGGTCGCGCGCTTGACCCACGTGTGCCCGTTGTACTGCAGGACGACGACGGGGCCGCCTTCGTCTTGCGCCTCGGCGCTGCCGATCGCGAACACGTCGGAGTCGGAAAGCGCCAGGATGCCGACGAGCTGCGGGTCGTTCAGCCCGCCGCGCTGCACGGCAGGCAGCAGGTTCTTCACCGAGGTGGCCGTCCACTTGTGGCCGTTGTAGTGCTCCACGCTCGTCTTGGTGAACGCCCACACGTCGTGGTCTGACAGCGCGCTGCCGCCGCCGAGGTTCTTGACGACCTGCTTCCAGGTGCTGCCGTTGTAGTGCCACACCCCGATCACGGGCACGAACGACTGGACCTCGCCGAACACCCAGACGTCCTTGCTCGACAGGACCGTGGCGCCCACGATGTTCCCGCCGAACGTCTTCACCGCGGCCCACTTCGAGCCGGTCCACCGCAGCACGCGGGAAGAGGAGAAGGAGACGTCATTGGCGAACGCCCACACGTCCGACGGCGAGGTCGCCGCGGCCAAGGCCACGTACTCGGTGCTCTTGCCGGGGAACGCGGCCTGCTTCCAGGTGCTGCCGGTGCGCTGCCACGCGGTTTCCCCGCCGGGCGACGCGAAGCCGTTGAACGCCCACGCGGTCGTCTTCCCGGTGGCGACGACGGCGGTGAAGTCCCCGTTCGCGTTGGTCTTGATCGACTTGACGATGTGCCAGTGGGGTGCCGCGGCCTGATGCGCTCCGGTCGCGGCGCTAGCCGCTCCCGCCCCGCCGGCCGCGAGCAGGCCGGCGACCCCGGCCGCGATCCAACCGATTGCCCTGAGTGACATGCTGCCTCCCGTTTCATGGTCCGGATGTATGGAGCGGAAGCGGGCGGCCCAGATACACGGCGAAGACTTCCGCCAGGCTGGGCGCGATTGTGCTAGGGCACGTCCGCCACGTTGGAAACAGCAGGCAATTGGGTGAACAGACGCCACGAACCCGTTCGGAATAGTTGATTTAAATTTCATGCCCGTCCAAGAAGTTTGCGCATGATTGAGCGGTTAAGAGTGGACCCGGCGCAGACACGCGATCCCGTCCCCTTTAGGATCAGGTCGTGGGTGACCGGATTGTTACCTGGCCGAACGCGCTGAGCGCGGCACGGCTGGCTGGTGTACCCGTGTTCTTGTGGCTGGTCATCGGCCCGCGGACGGCCACGTCCGACCTGATCGCGGCCGGAATCCTGGGGCTGGCGGGGATAACCGACTGGCTCGACGGCAAGCTCGCGCGGATGCTGAACCAGCAGAGCAGGCTCGGTGAGCTGCTCGACCCCGCGGCGGACCGGCTCTATATCGCCGCGACGATCATCGCGCTGGCCGTGCGCGGCATCATGCCGTGGTGGCTGTTCGCCGCGATCGCCGCCCGCGAGCTGTGCGTGGGGGTGTCGCTGCTCGTGCTGAGGCAGCGCACGCCGTACTCGGCGCTGCAGGTGAGCTTCGTCGGCAAGGCGGCCACCTTGTGCCTGATGTACGCGTTCCCGCTGCTTTTCCTCGGCGCGCACGGCGGAACCGCGGCCGAGGTGGTGCGCGTAATCGGGTGGGCGTTCGCCATCTGGGGTACTGCCCTGTACTGGTGGGCCGCGATGTTGTACGTCACGCAAGTAAGGGAACTGGCGAAAGGAGCGGCAGCGTCTTGAAGGCCGTCGTCATGGCAGGCGGTGAGGGCACCCGGCTTCGCCCGATGACCGCCAACCAGCCCAAGCCGCTGCTGCCGGTCGCGAACCGGCCGATCATGGAGCACGTCCTGCGGCTGCTCAAGAAGCACGGCTTCGAGGAGACCGTGGTCACCGTGCAGTTCCTGGCGGCGCTGGTACGCAACTACTTCGGCGACGGCGAGGACGTCGGGATGTCCCTGCAGTACGCGACAGAAGAGATGCCGCTCGGCACCGCGGGCAGCGTGAAGAACGCCGAGGACGCCCTGCGCGACGACTCCTTCCTTGTCATCTCGGGCGACGCGCTGACCGACCTGGACCTGTCGGAGATGGTCCGGTTCCACAAGGACAACGGCGCGCTGGTCACCGTCGGGCTGACCCGGGTGCCTGACCCGCTGGAGTTCGGCATCGTGATCGCGGACGAGGACGGGCGCATCCAGCGCTTCCTGGAAAAGCCCACCTGGGGACAGGTGTTCTCGGACACGGTGAACACCGGCGTGTACATCATGGAGCCCGAGGTGCTCTCCGAGGTCAGGCCGAAAGAGTCGGTGGACTGGTCCCACGACGTGTTCCCCAAGCTGCTCAAGCGCGGCGCGCCGATATTCGGATACGTGTCCGACCGGTACTGGGAGGACGTCGGCACGCTGGAGAGCTACCTCAAGGCCCAGGCCGACGTGCTGAACAAGAAGGTGCACACCGACATCGCGGGGTTCGAGGTCTCGCCGGGCGTCTGGATCGCCGAGGGCGCCGACGTGGACCCCGACGCGGTGCTGACCGGGCCGCTGTGCATCGGCGACTACGCGAAGATCGAGGCCGGCGCGCACCTGCGCGAGTACAGCGTGATCGGCGCCAACGTGGTGGTCAAGGAGGGCGCGTTCATCCACCGCGCCGTGGTGCACAACAACGTGTTCGTCGGCCAGGGCACCACGCTGCGCGGCTGCGTCATCGGCAAGAACACCGACGTGATGCGGCTGGCGCGGATCGAGGAGACCGCGGTCGTCGGCGACGAGTGCGTGATCGAGCCCGAGGCGTACGTCTCCGCCGGGGTGAAGGTCTACCCGTTCAAGACCATCGAGGCCGGCGCCGTCGTCAACACCAGCGTGATCTTCGAGTCGCGGGGACAGCGGACGCTGTTCGGCCAGCGAGGGGTGTCCGGGCTGATCAACGTCGAGGTCACCCCGGAGCTGTGCGTCCGGCTGGCGTCCGCCTACGCGACCGTGCTGCGCAAGGGGTCGACGGTCACCACCTCGCGAGACGTCTCGCGGGCGGCGCGCACGCTGAAGCGGGCCGTGCAGGCGGCGCTGAACGCGTCCGCGATCAACGTGATGGACCTGGAGGCGCTGCCGCTGCCGGTGGCGCGGTTCGAGACGGCGCGCGCCGACTACAGCGGCGGGGTCGTGCTTCGCACCACGCCGGGCGACACCCAGTCCATCGACATCATGTTCGTCGACGAGAGCGGCGTGGACCTGTCCCCGACCGCGCAGCGCCGGCTGGAGCGGGTCTTCTCCCGCCAGGAGTTCCGCCGTGCCTTCCCAGGCGAGATCGCCGAACTGTCGTACCCGCCGCGCGTGGTCGAGTTCTACACCCACGAACTGCTGCGCTGCGTGGACCTGAACGGGGTACGCGGCGCGGGGCTCAAGGTCGTCGCCGACTGCGCGGGCGGGACGGTGTCCCTGGTGCTGCCCACGCTGCTCGGCCGCATCGGCGTCGAGGTGCACACGCTGAACAACCGGCTCGACGAGGTGACGCCGACGGCGACCGTCGCGCAGCAGCGGGCCGGGATGCAGCGGCTGGCCGAGGTCGTCTCGTCGTCGAGGGCCGCGTTCGGCGTCCGGTTTGACCCGGTCGGCGAGCGGATCCACCTAGTCGACGAGAAGGGCACCCTGGTCAGCGACGAGCGCGCGCTGCTCGTCGTGCTTGACCTGGCGGCCGCGGAGCGGCGGCACGGCCGGGTCGCGCTGCCGGTGACCACCACCCGGGTGGCCGAGCAGGTCTGCCGGTTCCACGGCGTCCAGGTGGACTGGACCGCCACGTCGATGGACGCGCTGACCAAGGCGGCGGCCCGCGACGACATGATCTTCGCGGGGGACGGGCGCGGCGGGTTCGTGGTGCCGGAGTTCGGGCGGACGCTGGACGGGATCGCGGCGTTCGTTCGGCTGCTTGGCCTGGTGGCGCGGACCCGGCTGACGCTGAGCCAGATCGACGCGCGGATCCCGCCCGCGCACCTGCTGCGGCGGTCGGTGCCAACCCCGTGGGCGGCCAAGGGCAGCGTGATGCGGACCGTGGTGGAGGCGGCGGGGAACACCCCGGTCGACACCACCGACGGTGTCCGGATCGTCGACGCGGACCGCGGCTGGGTCCTGGTGCTGCCCGACCCGGCGGACGCTGTGACGCACCTGTGGGCCGAAGGCCACGACGCCGACTCGGCGCAACTGCTGCTTGACGAGTGGGCGGCCGTGGTGGAGCAAGCGGAGCAGTAGGGGCTCACAGCGGCGGGGCGGCGGGGCCGGCCCAGGCGGAGCAGCAGGGCAGGCAGAGCGCAGTAGTATCTCACCGGGTGCTTACCGGGGCTCTCACCTGGCGCAAGCCCCGATGGAATCCCTGTGAGACTGGGGGAATTATGACCCCTCCCTCAGGTAATCTGTGTTAATTACGCAGACGTACGATTTCAGCCATGCCAACGAACGGCCAGGCGCCCGTACGACTTGCGGCAGCGCGTGACCCGGAGGTGAAGCGGCTGTGTGGCGGAAACGGCGCGATCGAGGCGGCCGGCGCAGGCTCTTCGCGTGGCGCATGGACCGGCAGCCCTCCGCGCAGGTACCTTTGGCAACATCGCCTGAGGCGGTGCTGCGCGAAGGCGCCATGCCAGTCGGCGGGGGGGTCGGCCCCATAGGCGGCCCAGCGGAGGGGAGGCCGGGCGAACAGATGCCAGCCGTGTACTGTTCCCGATGCAGTCGGCCGAACCCCGACGGGGCCAGGTACTGCTCCAACTGCGGAGCGCCGCTGGCGCGGTCGCCACAGGACAGAGGCTGGGGCGGCGGCGGCGGCGACCGGCCGGGCGAGACTACCTCGGTCATTTCCCCCATAGCGGGCGAACCGGACTTTGGCGACGAACCGTCGCCCGACTACTCCATGGTCGATTCGCTGCCGCCGGGCACCGCGCTGCTCGTGGTCCAGCGCGGCCCGAACGCGGGCAGCCGCTTCCTCCTCGACGACGACTTCACGAGCACCGGACGGCACCCCGACAGCGACATCTTCCTCGACGACGTGACGGTTTCCCGGCGACACGCCGAGTTCTACCGCATGGGTGACAGGTTTACCGTGCGTGATGTTGGTAGCCTGAACGGCACCTACGTGAACCGCGAACGGATCGAGGAGGCCGAGTTGTCCGGCGGCGACGAGGTCCAGATCGGCAAGTTCCGGCTGCTGTTCCTGACCCGGAGCCCGGAAGTTGGCAGGCGGCGCGGACCTGGGGCGCAGGATTACGCATGACCAGCGCGATTCGGGCGAACGTCGGGATCGGGCAGGTACTCGCCGAGTTGCGCCCGGAATTTCCGGACATCAGCCCGTCGAAGATCCGTTTTCTTGAGGCTGAGGGGCTCGTCACCCCGGCCCGCGCCGAGTCGGGCTACCGCCGGTTCGCGGTGGCCGACATCGAACGGCTGCGTTTCATCCTGACCGCTCAGCGGGACGAGTACCTGCCGCTGCGGGTGATCAAGCAGCGGCTCGACGCCTTGGACGGGGTCATCTCGCCCGAGCCAGACGCCGTGACCCGCAGCGAACTCCTCGAGGTGACCGGCGCGGACGAGGACATCCTGGCCGAACTCGAGGACTACGGGCTGGTCCGCCGCGCCCGTCACTACGGCACCGAGGCCGTGGGCATCGTCCGGGCCGCGGTCGCGCTGCGCGAGTACGGCATCCAGCCGCGGCACCTGCGCGCGGTCAAGGCGGCGGCGGAACGGGAAGTTTCCCTGGTCGAGCAGGTGGCCGCGCCGCTGGCCAGGCAGAAGGGGAGCCGGGAGCCCGCCCTGCGCGCCGCCCGCGAGGTCGCCGGTCACATCGCCCGCTTGCATGCGACATTGGTCGAAGACGGACTTAACGAGGCCGGTCTCGCATCGGGAGTGCCCGCCGCGGGTACAGCTCAGACTGCGTCCCACGTCCCGGGACTTCGCTCCGCTTCCGGGCGATAGCGCTTCCGGGCGATAGCGGGTGTAGTTTGGCAAGAGGAGTGATTTGGGTTCGCTTGGCGTCGCTCGGCGTCGCTTGGCACATGCGAGGACGGAGCTCTAGTGCGGCGGATGGAGGTCGTCGGCGTCCGAGTCGAGATGCCGTCCAACAGCCCGATCGTCCTGCTGAAAGAGGAGCAGGGTGATCGTTACCTGCCTATCTGGATCGGGGCGGTGGAGGCCACCGCGATAGCGTTCGCCCAGCAGGGCATGGTGTCATTGCGCCCATTGACCCATGACTTGTTCCGCGACGTGCTCGAGGTGCTGAACGTCCAGCTTCGCACGGTCAAGATCACGGCGCTCCGGGACGGGATTTTCTACGCTGACCTGGTGTTCTCCAACGGCGCGGAGGTCAGCGCCAGGCCTTCGGACTCGATCGCGCTCGCGCTGCGCACCGGAGCGTCGATCTTCGCCACGGACGAGATACTGGACGAGGCGGGGGTGGCGATCCCTGACGAGCAGGAGGATGAGGTCGAGAAGTTCCGGGAGTTCCTGGACACGATCTCGCCAGAGGACTTCGGCCGGTCGACCTGACCTGCGCTGACTTGCCCGTGAATGTCGCGACTCGCCGCGCGAGATCGTTGACGCGCCGGCTAGGGGCGGCTTACGGTGCGAGTGCCGGAGGTAGTCACAGGAGGTGGCCGTGTCGGTAACAAGGGGTGGGTCCGGAGAGTCTCAGGGCACGCTCTTCGACCGTGCCCCAGAGCATAGCGACGCCGAGATGGGCTACCGGGGCCCGACGGCCTGCGCCGCGGCCGGGATCACGTACCGCCAGCTGGACTACTGGGCGCGCACCGGGCTGGTCGAGCCTAGCGTCCGCGCGGCGCACGGCTCGGGCTCGCAGCGCCTGTACGGCTTCCGCGACATCCTCGTGCTGAAGGTCGTCAAGCGGCTGCTCGACACCGGGATCTCGCTGCAGCAGATCAGGGCGGCGGTGCAGCACCTGCGTGACCGCGGCAGCGACGACCTGGCCCAGGTCACGCTCATGAGCGACGGGGTGAGCGTGTACGAGTGCACCACCGCGGACGAGGTGGTGGACCTGCTGGCCGGCGGCCAGGGCGTGTTCGGCATCGCGCTCGGCAGCGTGTGGCAAGAGGTTGCCGGTGAACTCGCTGAGCTGCCCGCGGTCCGGGCCGAGGACGGCCTGATCGCGACCGGGACCGACGAGCTCGCGACACGCCGGGCACAGAAGACGGGTTGATCACCGGGGCGGGGCCGCTCGTTATCGGCTAGACTTTGTGGCTAGCCGACAATCCTGTCCGGGAGAGTTCCCGCCGGTGTCACAACTTCGGGTGACAGCAGCGGGGCGCCGAAGGGGCAACACATCCCCGGAACCTCTCAGGCACCAAGGACCGGACGGGACAAGGCACTCTGGAGCCGGCATCGGTGACAGACGGGGAGCCGTAACCGGGGAGGCTCTTTGACCGCCGATTTGTCCCTTTTCGCGAATCGCCACATCGGTCCGTCCGCCGAGGATCAGCGGGCGATGCTCGCCGCGCTCGGTTACCAGTCGCTTGACGACCTGCTCGCCGCCGCGCTCCCGGCCGGTACGCGGCCTCCCGCGTCGCTGTCGGCGCTGCCCGCGCCGCTGACCGAACCGGAGGTCCTGGCGGAGCTGCGCAGGATCGCCGCGCGCAATCAGGTGCGGGTGTCGATGATCGGTCTCGGCTACTACGACACGATCACGCCCGCGGTGATCCGCCGCAACGTGCTGGAAGACCCCGCCTGGTACACGGCGTACACGCCGTACCAGCCGGAGATCTCGCAGGGTCGCCTGGAGGCGCTGCTGAACTTCCAGACGATGGTCAGCGACCTGACCGCGCTGCCGGTGGCCAACGCCTCCCTGCTCGACGAGGCCTCCGCGGCCGCCGAGGCCATGACGCTGTCCCGCCGGGCGGCGGGCGGCTCAGCGGGGCCCGTGTTCCTCGCCGACGCCGACTGCCTGCCGCAGACGCTGGACGTCCTGCGCACCCGCGCCGAGCCGCTCGGCATCGAGCTTCGCGTCGCGCCCGTCACGGCGGAGACGTCTTTCACCGGCGTCTTCGGCGTCCTGCTGCAGTATCCCGGCGCGTCCGGGGAAGTCCGCGACCTGGCTCCGGTCATCGCGGCCGCCCGCGCCGCCAAGGCCACGGTGACGGTGGCCGCCGACATCCTGGCGCTCACGCTGCTCAAGCCGCCCGGCGAGCTGGGGGCCGACGTCGCGATCGGCTCCACGCAGCGGTTCGGCGTGCCGATGTTCTACGGCGGCCCGCACGCCGCGTACATGGCTGTCCGCGAGGACCTGCGCCGCCAGCTGCCCGGCAGGCTCGTCGGTGTCTCGGTGGACGCCGACGGGCATCCCGCCTACCGTCTGGCGCTCCAGGCCCGCGAGCAGCACATCCGGCGCGAGCGCGCCACCAGCAACATCTGCACCGCCCAGGTGCTGCTCGCGGTCACCGCGGGCATGTACGCCTGCTACCACGGCCCGGACGGCCTGGCCGCCATCGCACGGGGCGTGCACCGTAGCGCCGCTACTCTTGCCGCCACCTTGCGCCACTATGGGATCAAAACGGAGGGTGGCACCTGTTTTGACACCATCCGTGTCCTGCTTGACGGGCCAGCCGAGGCGGCGGCCGCCTTGCGGCGCGCGCGAGAGGCCGGGTACAACCTGTACGACGCCGGCGACGGCGTGATCCAGGTGGCCTGCGACGAGACCACCACTGGCGGGCAGCTGCGGGACGTGCTCGCCGCGCTGGTCGGCGCCGGCGACGTGGAGCTGGTCGCCGACCCCGGCGAGCTGCCCGCCGCCGTGGCGAGGACCTCGGCGTTCCTCACCCACCCGGTGTTCAGCGCCCACCGCAGCGAGACCTCGATGCTGCGTTACCTGCGCCGGCTGTCCGACAAGGACGTGGCGCTCGACCGGTCGATGATCCCGCTCGGCTCGTGCACGATGAAGCTGAACGCCACGGCCGAGATGGAACCGATCAGCTGGCCCGAGTTCGCCGGGCTGCATCCCTTCGCGCCCGCCAGCGACACGGCCGGGTACGCCGAGCTGATCGGCTCCCTCGAGCGATGGCTGTGCGCGGTGACCGGTTACGACGCCTGCTCGGTCCAGCCGAACGCCGGGTCGCAAGGCGAGCTCGCCGGACTGCTGGCGATCCGTTCGTATCACGGGTCGCGCGGTGAGCGTGACCGCGATGTCTGCCTCATCCCCGAGTCGGCGCACGGCACCAACGCCGCAAGCGCGGTGCTCGCGGGCCTTCGGGTCGTCGTGGTCAAGTGCGGCGCGGACGGGGCGATCTCGCTGCCGGACCTGCGTTCCGCGCTCGCCGCGCACGAGAGCCGGGTCGCCGCGATCATGCTGACCTACCCGTCCACCAACGGCGTGTACGAGACGACGGTCACCCAGGTGTCCGACCTCGTGCACGAGGCGGGCGGCCAGGTCTACATCGACGGTGCCAACCTCAACGCGCTGGCCGGGCTCGCCTCGCCGGCGCTGCTCGGCGGGGACGTGTCCCACCTGAACCTGCACAAGACGTTCTGCATCCCGCACGGCGGCGGCGGTCCCGGCGTCGGCCCGGTGGCGGCCCGCGACCACCTGGCGCCGTTCCTGCCTGGCGGGTCCGCCCCCGTTACGGCCGCCCCGTACGGCTCGGCGGGCATCCTGCCGATCTCGTGGGCGTACATCGCGATGATGGGCGCGCCCGGGCTGCGGCTGGCCACCCAGGTCGCCGTGCTGTCCGCGAACTACATCGCCAGGCGGCTGGCGCCGCACTTCCCGGTGCTGTACGCGGGCCGGGACGGGCTCGTCGCCCACGAGTGCGTCATCGACCTGCGCAAGCTCCCCGGCGGGATCACCGTCGACGACGTGGCCAAGCGGCTGATCGACTACGGCTTCCACGCGCCCACGATGTCGTTCCCTGTGGCCGGCACCTTCATGATCGAGCCGACAGAAAGCGAGAGCCTCGGCGAGATCGACCAGTTCTGCGACGCGATGATCGCGATCAAGGCGGAGATCGACAAGGTCGCCTCGGGCGAGGCCGACGCCGCCGACAACCCGCTGAAGAACGCGCCGCACACCGCCGAGATGCTGATCATCGGCGAGTGGAAGCACGCGTACCCGCCCGCCGACGGCGGCTACCCCGGAGGAGTCGCGGGACGCGCGAAGTACTGGCCGCCGGTCCGCCGTATCGACCAGGCCTACGGTGACCGCAACCTGGTGTGCGCCTGCCCGCCGCCGGAAGCCTTCGAGTAACCCGGGCCGCGGTTCCCGCCGCTACACCGGCGGGAACCGCGGCCACCGTGCGGTGAACCTGGCGGGAGGGTTGGGCACCGCGGCGGAGGAGGGGAGACCACCGCGGCGTCCTTGGTTCACCGCGACCCGGAAGCGGGTCCGGGGGGATGGCTGTGCCTTATTCCTGGACAGCGATGGGCAGGTCGCGGAGGTCGGCGAGGTGGCGGGGCAGGTCGATCACGACGACGCTTTCCTGCTCTTCCGCGTCGGTGCGGGCGACGACGGCGATCACCGTGACATCGCCCCGGTTCACGGGAACGTGCGGGATCCCCGGCGGTATGTACATGAAATCCCCGGCCCGGACCACGGTCCTGGTGGCCAGCCCCGCGCCGTGCCAGACCTCGTTCTCACCGCTGACGGTGTAGATCGCGCTCTCATGGCCCGCGTGGAAGTGCGGCACGCCGCGAGTTCCCGGCGGGATCATGACCAGGTGCAGGCAAAGCGCGCGTGCGCCCGTCGTGCTGCTGCTGACTCCGGACGCCAGGCTTACGCCTTGCTTGCCGTCGTAGCATTGGGTCGACCGGATGATCACGCAGTCACCGTGCGTGCTCAGGTCTGGGCGGCTCGGCGCGCGTCGCAACCATTCTTCGACCTTGCTAACTCTCAGCATTTGTCCGTGTCCCATCCGTGATGTCTACTCTGCCAGATTATTTCCCTACGTACAGATATGAATACTTTCCGTGCAGGGATACCGATCTGTCCCATAGGTAAGGAAACGCTGTCGAACAGGCTATATAGACGGATATCGCTCCAGATCAGAGGAAAAATTCGCTCATGCGGCGCGTGCGGCGGCGACGGTTCGTCGCGCCGGCCAAAACAAGCACGCGTGGCCGTGAAGATTACGCTCCGCTACTTTCTCGGCCCCGTGTCGCGCTCAGCGCCAGCGCGGTCGTCCCGGGCCGGAAACGGGCGTATCGCACAACCCGCAGGCACGGCGGGTAACGGCAACCCGCGGGAAGGCCCCCGACCCCCCCGGCTAACACCCCTCCCATCCCTCCCGCGCACAAAGTCACAGGTCAGACAGCGCGGAAGATCCTCCGTGTCCCGGCCCGGACGATATTCCGCGCTAACTGCCGTGCCCGGCTCAGTGGCGGGGGAAGAGGGGGCTGAGGCGGGCTACCGGCGGTCGTCGGCGGGGATGATCACTGCCGGACAGTGCGCGTGGTAGGCGACCTGGGTGCCGACCGAGCCGAGGAGCAGGCGGGCGAAGCCGCCTGTGCCGCGTGAACCCACCACGATCAGGTCCGCGTCCTGGCTAGCGCGGATCAGCTCGTCGGCCGGCAGGCCGCTGATCGCCTCGACGGTCACGCTTTCCGGCTGCTCGTCGCCCGCCAGAGCCGCCGCCAGCGCCTTGTCCGCCGCTTCCCGCGCGTCCGCGCGCGCCTTGTCCGCGACCGTGGAATCCGGCGGGACCTCGACCGCGCCGCCCCAGAAGCTGACGACCGAGCTGTAGACGGTGATCACCGTGAGCGGGACCCGCCGCACGGCGGCCTCCCCGACCGCCCACTCGAGCGCCCGCTGCGCGTTGGGGGAGCCGTCGATCCCGACAACGATCCTGGACATGGTGCCGCACCTCCTCAGGCCTGTGACATGCACCTGAACCCGACGCTACGGACGAGGAGCCACGGTGTTCAGTGGCTCAGGTCCCGGTCCGGAACCCCACCAGTCCCGAGCCGCCAGGGACCTAGGCCCCTGGCCGGATGCTTACGACGGAATTACGGCAGCCCGTGAACGCGGCGCAACCCCGCTTCGTTCTCGTAATCGTGGGAGGGAGCACACGGAGCACAGCCGGATCCGTACAGCCGCCCAACAGTCAAAGGAGCAGTTGTGACACAGGAACCACAGAAGGACACGGCGGCCACCCGAAGGGGCGTGCTGGCAGGTGCCGGTCTCGTGGGGATAGCGGGCGCGCTGAGTGCCTGTGGTTCAGCAGGTCCGGGCAGTTCAAGCGCGGCAGCCGCTGCTCCCGCCGCGACCGCACCCGCCGCGACCGCACCCGCCGCGAGCACCCCGGCTAGCGGTGCGAGCGCCCTGGCGCCCACCAGCGAGATCCCGGTCGGCGGCGGCAAGATCTTCACGGCTGAGAAGGTCGTCGTCACCCAGCCGAACGCGGGGGAATTCAAGGGCTTCAGCGCCGTCTGCACGCACATGGGATGCCTCGTGAACCAGATAACGGGCGGAACCATCGACTGCCCGTGCCACGGCAGCCAGTACAGCATCGCCAACGGGTCGGTCGTCGCCGGGCCGGCGCCGAGCCCGCTGCCCGCCGTCCTCATCAAGGTCAGCGGCGACAGCGTCATGCTGGGATAATTCGGGAAGAGCAGTAGGGAGGGAGCGATGACCGCCGCCATCGGGCCGCGCGCCCTGCTAGCCGCCATCGGCGCTGGCGCGGTCGCCGTCCTCGCCCTGTGGTGGCAATCCACGCTGTCCATCACCGGCCTCGGCGGCTGGCTGACCGGCGCGGGGGAGATCCTCGGCCTGCTGGCCGGCTACGGCGTGATCATCCTCGTGCTGCTGATGGCGCGGATCGCGCCCATCGAGCGCGGCGTTGGCGCCGACCGGCTCGCCCGCTGGCACGCCACCGGCGGCCGGTACGTGATCAGCCTGGTCAGCGCCCACGTGCTGACGATCGTCTGGGGTTACGCCGCCAACGCGCACACCAACCCCGTCACCGAGACAGGTTCCCTGCTCACCACGTACCCCGACGTGCTGATGGCGACCGTCGCCTGGGGCCTGCTGCTCGGCGTCGCCCTCGTCTCGGCCCGCGCCGTGCGCAAGAAGCTCCGCTACGAAACCTGGTACTACCTGCACCTGTACACGTACCTGGCCATCGCGCTCGCGTTCAGCCACCAGTTCGCCGACGGCGCGTCGTTCGTCAGCGACGTCGCGGCGAGGTTCTGGTGGGCGGCCCTGTACGCGGTCATCGGCGCCCTGGTGCTCTGGTACCGGGTCGTGGTGCCGGCCCGCGACTTCGTCCGCCACGGGTTCCGCGTCGCCGGGGTCCGGCACGAGGCGCCACGGACCGTTTCGATCTATATCAAGGGCCGGCGGCTGCGCGAGCTCGAAGCGGCGCCCGGCCAGTTTTTCCGGTGGCGATTCCTCACCCGCGGCCAGTGGTGGCAGTCGCACCCCTACTCACTGTCCGCGGTTCCGAACGACGAGCTCATGCGCATCACGGTGCAGGACGTCGGCGACCACAGCGCTGGCCTCAGCCGGCTCAAGCCCGGCACCCGGGTGATCGCCGAGGGCCCATACGGCGCGTTCATCCCCGTCCGGAGCGGTCGGCCCGCGCTGCTGCTGGCCGGCGGTGTCGGCATCACGCCGCTGCGCGCGATGTTCGCCGCGGTGTCCGGCACGGTCACCCTGATCTACCGGGCCAGCACCTGGCAGGACGTCGTGTTCCAGGCCGAACTCGACGCGATCGCGGAAGCCCGCGGCGCCACCGTGCACTACGTGGTCGGCACGCGCTCCGACTTCGGCGGCGACCCGCTGTCGGCGACGGCGCTGCGGCAGCTCGCCCCTGGCCTGCACCGGATGGACGTCTACCTGTGCGGCCCGCCGGGCATGACGGGCTCCGCGGTCGCGGCGCTCACCGAGGCCGGCGTGCCGCGCCGCCGCATCCACTATGAGTCCTTCGAGTTTTAGGAGTTAGGCATGCGCCGCGTGATACTGGTTGTCACCGCGACAGTCGCTGGTCTCGTCGCGCTGCTGTCATTCAAAACCCATTCATCTGATCCTGAACGGACCGTGGCGTCTCCTACCACGCAGCCGACTCTGCAGCCCGGCGAGCGCGCGGTCACGGGCAATGTCGCCAACACGATCTACGGCCCGGTCCAGGTGCGGGTCCTGGTGAAGTCGCACAAGATCGTCAAGGTCAACATCCTGGAGCAGCCGCAGTCCACGAACATGGACGTGCAGATCGGCCAGTACGCGTTTCCGAGGCTGATCAGCGAGACGCTGACCTCGCAAAGCGCCCGTATCGACGCGGTCTCCGGCGCGACGTACACCAGCGGCGGCTACATCAACTCCCTGCAAAGCGCCCTGGACAACGGCGCATGACAACCACCCCCACCGTCGCCTTCTCCGCGCGGCTGCGGCACGCCGAGCACGTGATGGGCACCGTGGTCTCCTTCGACGTCCCGCTGTCCGCCCGGCACGACGGGTCGCTGGAGGCCGCCATCGGCTGGCTGCACTGGGTGGACCGCGTGTTCTCCCCGTACCGGCCGGACAGCGACGTGTCGCTGCTGGCCGCGGGCGAGGTCACGGCCGACGCGTGCGCGCCCGAGGTCGCCGAGGTCCTCGCCGCGTGCGCCCGCCTGCGTTTCCTGTCGCAGGGCTACTTCACCGCCTTCCCCGGCGGCCGCCTCGACCCGTCCGGCTACGTGAAAGGCTGGGCGACCGAACGCGCCGCGTCGCTGCTGTCCGGCGCGGGCTCGGCCAGCCACCTGGTCAACGCCGGCGGTGACGTCCAGTGCGCCGGCACCCGCGCTGGCGGGGAACCCTGGCGCGTGGGGATCGCCGACCCGTTCCGCCGCGGCGGCCTGGCCCTGGTCGTGGCCGCCCGCGACTGCGCCGTCGCCACCTCAGGAATCGCCGAACGCGGCGCCCACATCCTCGACCCGCATACCGGCCGCCCCGCCTCTGGCCTGGCCAGCCTGACGGTCGTCGGCCCGAGCCTGACGCTCGCCGACGCCTACGCCACGGCCGCGTTCGCGATGGGCTCCGCCGTCGCCAGGGAATGGACGGCGTCCCTGGAATCGTATGGGGCCTTCGCGATAACGTCCGATGGTGAAACGTGGCAAACTGCCGGCTTCGCCCGATATGCCGGCCACGGAGGCGTTTTACGCGACGCCCACGTGGCACAGGCTGGAGCGGATCCTCGCCGAGAACGGCGGCGCCTACGGCCTGTACGGGCCGCGCGGATCGGGCAAGTCGTGGCTCATGCTCAGGGCGATTAAGCACGCCGAGAGCGAAGCCGGCATGGGACTAATGTTCTCGAGTCCGGCCGAGTACGAGACGGTGGCTTTCTTGTCGGCGCTGTGCGACAACCTCGCCAGCGCCGTGGAAAAGCGCTTCATCCGCGACAACATCTGGGCGCTAGCGGCGCGGCGGCTGCGGTCCCCGCTGACCGCCGTCGCGGCGGCGCTGGCTGCCGCCGCTGTCGTGACGTATTCCATCGGCGCGCTGGCGGGAAAGGACAGCCACGCTCAGACCCCGGATTCCTCGATTCCGGTCGCGCTGTGGATCGCCGCGGGAGTCACCATCGGGATGCTCCTGGTATTGCTCGTGGGCAGGGCCGTCTGGGAGGGTCGGCCGTCCGGCCGTCTGGTCCGCGACGCGACCGCGCTGCGCGAACGGATCCGGTTCAGCGCGGCGCTGAAGCGCGCCACGGAGACCGGCGTGACAGGCGGGAGCGGACTGACCGGCGGCTGGAAAAGTTCCGACGAACGATCGCTCGATGAGCGTCCGACGACGGCGGCTTCCCTGGTCTTCGATTTCCGCAATTTGGCCGAGCTTATCGTGGCCAACGTAAAGGGCCCACTCGTCATCGGAATCGATGAGCTCGACAAGTACGACGATCCAGGAAAGGCCAGGCTGGTACTGCGTGACATCAAGGGGATCTTCGAGATCACGCGCGTCTACTTTCTCGTCTCCGTAGCCGAAGAGGCGGCGTCCGCGCTGCGTCTTGGATCGGTGCGGGACGCCGGACGCAACGAGTTCGACAGTTACTTCTACACCGTGCTTGAGCTGCCGCCACTATGGCCAGCGGATGTCGCCGCGCTGTTGGAACGAAGGCACGCGCGGATGGGTGCGCGGTACGAAGGGCTTATTTGCCTGCTCGGCGCGGGAAACTGCCGGGAAACGCTGCGGCTCGCCGAACGCCTGACGGCGGCGGCCGGGAAATCCGAGCCCGATTCCGATCTCCCGCTGCTTCGCATTCTCGAAGCCGAAGCCGTCGCGTTGCTCCGCGAGATCATCGCGGTGTACGCAGCCAACGGTGACGCCGACACGGTCATCGCCGGAACGTGGCGCGTGTTGTCGCCCGGCGCAAGTTTCAGCGAACTCGACGCCTTCACCGATCTCGCCAGCTCCGCCATCCACGATTACTGGCAGCCGGGCTGGGTGGACGCCACCTGGAATGAGCGCGTCCGTGAACCCTGGCGCAGGTTCCTGATCAGGCTTTTCGTGGCGGGAATCGTTGTCGCGATCGAGATCGGCACTAACACGGCCCGGGCTTTTGAACCGATGGAGATAGCCGACCTGCGGGAAGTGCTGATTATGTCGGCCCGCAGTTCCTCTACCGCCAAGCTGATGCTGGAATCCCGGTGCGGCCCTGATCTCGCGGGCCGGTACACCCTGCCATCCGATATGCGGCTCCTGCCAGACACGGCCGGGTAGCCCGTCAGCAGTTGTCCACGTATTATCGCGATATACGGGGATGAGGGAGGCAGGATGGAGGCGACAGATCGCGACGGGGACGAGGGTCTGCTCGACGTGACGGGGCTTTCCCTGAGCGACTTGTCGAAGCTCGACGACTCGGTAGTGGCTAACGCGCTCCGGCGTCTGCTGGAAAATCGCTGCGACGGCGACGAAAACCGGGCGCGCTTTGGTAACTTCCAGTCCTCGCTCTGACGTGACATGCCCGAACTATGCGATGCCAGCTGCTCATGCCTTGTCCCGCGATGATTTGCGGGCGCTAGTAACGTCGCGGGGACAGGTTCAGGCGCTTGAGCGACTGCGTTCGGCTCAATTCAGCAAACACAAGCTACTGCTAGCCACAGTTATGCGACTGGCCGCCGAGGTCCGGCCGGTGACGCGGGCGCGGGCGCTTGCCGAGGCCTATCAGCTGCTCGCCGAGGTGGAGAGCGCCGACCAGAAGGTCGTGACCGACCTGATCGTGTCGCCGCAGTTCGGCGCGTGGGCGGCCGACTGCGTTTACCGGCTTCGCGCGGGCCAGGCCGGCGAAGCACCGCTGTCGACCGACTTGGGCCAACTCGCCGCGGTGGCGGCCACAGCGGCCTTCAGGACCGGTCGCGCGTTCGAACTCGACGTCCCGCTGCGGTGCGGCGCGATTACCTTCCCGGGCTTGGGCACCGCGCGTCCCGGAGCTCGTACGCCGTGGGAGTGGGGACGGGTTGACCAGGACGCGCGGGGTCGGCGCGTTCGCTCGTCTGTCACTACCGTACGCGTCCCGGTCGACGGTGAACGGGCGGCGGCGGGCGGTCCCTGGACGGCGCTGCCGAGGCTCACGGCGGAGGCCCGGGGCCTGCGGCTGGAAGTGACGCTCGACAGTCATGATCCGTTCTTGGACCGGTACGGTGTCGCTCGGCCCCGGATGACCGCCAGTGAGGTGGCCCGCTGGCGGGGCTTGTTCGGCGATGCGTGGCGGGTGCTCACCGCCGGAAATTATGCGCTGGCCGAGCTGATCGCGGCCACCGCGCGGACCCTGGTGCCGCTGAGCACTCCCTCACCCTCCAGGTCGGTGAGTGCCACCGAGACGTCATCTTTCGGGGCAATCGGCATGTCGCTTCCGCGCGACGCCCTGGCGATGGCCGAAGTGCTGGTGCACGAGTCCCATCACGCCGTCCTCGGCGCCGTGACGGACGTCGTCCCGATGTTCCGGGCGGCGCGGATCCCGCTGACCTACGCGCCGTGGCGGGAGGACCCGCGTCCGGTCAGCGCGCTGCTTCAAGGCGTTTACACGCACTATGGGATCGCCCGCTTCTGGCGTCACCAGCGCCGCACGGGGGCGCCGGAGCAGCGGTTCCGCGCCGACGTGGAGTTCGGCCGATGGCGCGCACTCACCACGCAGGTCGCGGATCGTCTGGCCAGGTGGGACGCGCTCACAGAGTCCGGTGCCTGCTTCCTCGGGGCTATCCGTGCCAGGCTCGCCGAATGGCGGGACGAGCCGGTGTCCGCCACGGCGGCCGACCAGGGCGCGGACCTCAGCCTTGAGCATCGCGCGCGGTGGCGGCTGCGGCACCTGGTCCCTGACCGGGCGGCGGTGGACTCCCTGGCGGCAGCCTGGCACCGGGGCGCGCGACCTCCCGTTCCGCCGGCCGCGGTGGCGGTCACGCTGGAGCCGGGTCCGCTGCCCGCCCCGGCCGACAATGCCCGCGCCTACCTGCTGACGCTCCGGCACCAGGACCCGGCGGCTCTTCGTGAGGTCTCAGCAGGACCGTGCGCGGACCCGGCGGACGTGGCACTCGCGGCCGGGGACTACGCCGTCGCGGCCGGCGGGTACCGGTCCAGGATCGACGGCGGAGACGACGTGGACGCGTGGGCCGGGCTAGCGGTGGCCAGCCGGCATACCGGGCCCGGCCGGGCCGCGCGGCTGCTCGCCGAGCGACCCGAGGTCGCCGCCGCGCTGTACCGGCGGCTCCGAGGCGGCGGCGTGTCCGCCGGGGCGCTTCTGGCATGGCTAGCGGAGGGGGCATGAGAGCCGCGGACCCACGGTGGCCGCACCGAACGCTCGACGTCCCGGCGCTGCGCGCTGCCGGGCACCAGCCGCATCCCTTCCGCCAGTTCGTGCTCAAGGTGCACAGCCGCTGCAACCTGGCGTGCCGCTATTGCTACATCTACCAGATGGCCGACGAGGGCTGGCGCCGTCAGCCGACGGTCATGAGCCCGCGGATCGTCTCGGCGGCGGCAGACAGAATCGCCGAGCACGTCAGCGCCCACGAGATCAGGGGGGGCAAGGTCGTGTTGCACGGCGGTGAGCCGTTGCTGGCCGGGCCCGACTTCATCGAGAGCCTCGCCGGCCAGCTGAGCCGCGCGCTGCCGCCCTGGGCGGCGATCAGCCTGGTCATGCAGACGAACGGCACCAGGCTCGACAAGCCGGTGCTCGATGTCCTGCTGCGCCACGGTGTGCGCGTCGGGGTGAGCATCGACGGTGACCGCGCCGGCAGCCGCGACCGCGTCTACCCAAGCGGCCGCGCGTCTTACCCGGCCGTGACCCGCGCGCTCGCGCTGCTGCGCACCGACCGCTACCGGACGCTCTACGGCGGCCTGCTGTGCACGATCCCGATCGCCAGCGACCCGGTCCTGACGTACCAATCGCTGCTCGAGCACGAGCCGCCCGTGATCGACTTCCTGCTGCCACACGGAACCTGGTCCGCGCCGCCGCCGGCGCGGCCGTCCGATGACAGCTCGCCCTACGCCGACTGGCTGCTCGAGGTCTTCCGCCGCTGGGCGGCCACCGCGCCGCCGCGCCCGTCCATCCGGCTGTTCGACGCCATCATCGCGATGCTCCTGGGCGGGCCGGGCGGCACCGAAGCGCTGGGGCTCGCGGCGGCCGACACGATCGTGATCGACACCGACGGGGCCATCAAGCAGATTGACACGCTCGCCGCCGCTTACGACGGCGCCGCGGACACCGGCCTCAGCGTGCTCGACGATGCGCTGGACGCGGCGCTCGACCACCCGGCCATCGTGGCCAGGCAGATTGGAACGGCGGCCCTGTGCGCGCGCTGCCGCGCGTGCGCGGTCCGTGACGTCTGCGGCGGCGGCTACTACCCGCACAGGTACCGCGCCGACGACGGCTTCCGCAACCCGTCCGTCTACTGCCCTGATCTGCTGCGGCTGATAACGGTTATCCGCGAGTACGTGGCGGCCGAAGTAGCGCGGCTCGCTACCACGACATCGGTTCGATGTCCACGTTGACCCGGCCTTGCTGGACGGCCCGCCTGGCCTGCGGGTGCTCCAGCGTGACCTGGTCCTCATAGGCGGCCAGCGTCTCCTGGTGCAGGGTAAGCGCCGCCTCATCGTCGCCTGTCGCGCGCAGGTCAAGGGCGAGGTTGGCCGCCACCGCGAGCGTCGCGGGATGAGTGTGACCGCGGACGGCGCGGCTGGCGGCCAGCGTCCGCTCGCCGAGGTCCCTCGCCTGCTGGACCGCGCCGACCGCCGCGAGGTCGCTGGCCAGATTGGCCATCACGACCAGGGTGGCGGGATGCTCGTCAGGATAGCGGTCGCGCGGATACAGGTCCTGGAAGGCCGCGAGCACGCTCTCGTTCATCTCCCGGGCGGCGGTCGGGTTCCCGCGCATCCGGAGCACGACCGCCAGGTTGGCGCGCGCGGTTAGCGCGTTCGGGTGGTCGGCGCCGACGACCTTCTGCCACATGAGCGCCGTCTGCTCGCCGAGCTCCTGGGCACCTGCCAGGTCATCGACCACGCGCCGGTCGCAGACAAGGTTCGTCGCCGCGACCAGGGTGGCGCGGTGCGTCTCCCCGGCGAAAGTGAGATAGCGGCTGTAGACGTCCTCGGCGATCGCGTGTGCCTCGGCGTAGTAGCCGCCCCGCCGCAGCGCTACGCCGAGGCCGCTATGAATCTCGAGCCGGAAGAACCGCCACGGCTCTTGGCGCAACTCCATGATCTGCGCGAGCTCCCGGGCTACCGCCAGGGCATCCTCGTACCGGCCAAGCCGTCGCAGGTCGCGCGCCACCCCGAATCGCGACGAAAGGGTTTGCCGGTCGGTGGCCCCGAAGTACCGTGCGCGCTCCGCCTCGTTCTCGGTGTCATATCCGAGGGCATCTTCGTACCGGCCGACGCAGCGGAGGTCGATCGCGATGTTGTTGCGCAGGTTGAGCATCCGGTGCTGGCTCGGGCTGAACGTCTCCTCGTAGGCCGGCAGCAGACTAACGTCATGCTTCAGCGCGTCGTCGTACCGGCCGAGTAGACGCAGATCCTGCCCGTAGCTGTTGGCGCAGATCAGATACGTCTCGTCCGTCTCGCCGTGGTGCTCGCGCAGCAGCTCGAGCGTGCGCGCGTTGAGGTCGAACGCTTCCTCGACCCGGCTGACCTCGCGCATCGCGACGCCGACCTCGACCGCGAGGGCCAGGGTCTGAATGTCGTCGGCTGGGTGCGAATCCTGCCAGAGCGCCAGGGCGTCTTCGCCTAGGCTCAGGGCTTCTGAGTAGCCGCCGCGCAGGTGCAGGCGGCGGACCTGGTTGATGATGAGGTTGCGGAGCACCGGGTTGTCCGACTTGAGCGCGCCGGACGGCACGAGGTGGTGGATGGAACGCTCGTACAGCGGATCGTTCTGCTCCTTCTCCGGGCTACCTGGATCGGAGGCGGCGAGCAGCGCGTGGACGGTAGTCCGCAGCACTTCGGCGGCCCGCTCGTCCTCGGTTTCGATGCGGCTGCGGGTCACCATCTGGACGACCCGGTGCAGCTGAACGATGTTCCGCGCGCCGTCGATCTTGACCAGCGAGAATCGCGCTAGCTCGCGTGCGGCGCGCTTGAGCTCGGTTCGTGAGATGAGCACCTTCTGCAGTCCCGCGGGTACGTCCGCCAGCCGCCCGGGCTGCACGAGAACCTCTTCGGAGATCGGCTCGGCGGAGAAGAACGCGAGCAGCCGGAACAGTTCCCTGGCGGCGGGCGTAAGGGTGTTTCGCGATACGCTCCAGGTCGCCGCGACCGCCAGGTTGTTGACCGTGAACATGTCGGCCTCGCGGTCGAGCAGTTCGTGGGCGTTGCGGTCGAAGTCCTCGAGGTATTCCGGCACCGGTGTGCCCATCTGCGCCAGGTACGACGCGGCATGCTCGATCGCCAGCGGGAGGCTGCCCAAGGCCCGCGCTAGCAGCTCCGCTTCCTGCTGGCGGCGCGCCTCTTCCTCGTCGCCAAGGTCCTGCGGGCTGTCCGGCGTGCCGCCCGCGTAACCGAGCTGGGGGACGCGTTTGCGCAGGAACTGGATGGCCTCAGCCAGCGGGAACTCCCTGACCTCGATTCCCTCGGTTTTCAATACCTGATGCCACTCCGATATGCGTGAGGTGATTATCACGTGTCCGCTGCCACGGGGTATGTAACGATTGATGATGTCGGGGCGAGTCACGTCATCAAAAATGAGCAGCCAGCGAGCGTACGGATCACCCGACTCGAGGGCGTTTTTGACCACCCGGGATGAGTAGTCGCGCAATTCCGGGCTTACCTCCTTGAGTCCGAGCCGCAGACCCAAGGCGATTAGCGAGGCGCGAATGGAGTCCTCTTGGTCGGCCCTGACCCACCACACGACTTCATATTCACCGCTATACAAGTGCGCGTACTCGGCGGCCAGCTCCGTCTTTCCAACGCCGCCCAGTCCGTAAAGCGCGCTCGGCGGCTGCCTGATAACAGCGGGTCCACCTGTCGTCAGCTGATCCCTGAGTGCTCTGAGTTCCGTTTTTCGCCCAATGAAGTTGGGGTTCTTGAACGGGACTTCCGAGCCCCAGATGATGGTGTGGCCAAGGTTGCCGAGCGGGGACATATTGCCGCCATCTTCGTGCTGGGCCGGTTCTGGCATCGGCAGCGCCCTCCCGCTCGTCATCCCCCACCCAATATGCTACGACTCCTGGCAATCAGCCGGGTCATTCCACGGCGTCGTTGATCATGTCCGCGACCGCACGGTAATGCGGTCCACAGTACACGCGGCGCGCAGTGCTGTCATGACTCGCCGCGGGGATCCACGGCACGCGAGGGTGGTTCGAAGGCCGTCGAATCGGTACGTAACGCGGTGAAACCCAGTGATTACGTGATGATCGTGCCCGGCAATCGCTTGACGGACGCCGCCGCGGCGGAGATTCTATTTATGAGTGTAAAATCTGGGATAATTGCTCTGAATAGTGGTTAGCGGCGGCTCGCGGGCTTCGAGTCTTTGCTTCGAGCGAAAGTTCGAATCGTGTTGCGGGTTAGCTCTATCGCTGCAAGGGAGTGTACTGGGATTGGACTTAGCTAATGCGCTGATTCTTCATTGGGCTGGCCGGCCACGCTGGAAGCGGCTATTGTCGTTTGGGTGGCTTGGCGTACACTGGAGATGGGGTGCGCGCGCTGCTTGTGCACAGGGGGGTGGGCATGTCAGTCGCCGCGGCAGGACGTCGGAAAACCGGCTTGTGAGGTGCCCCGCGCCATGAGGTGGTGTGCGCGCCCGACCGGTGCCCGGCGCGACCGGGGTGGCTTCGCATGAACCCGCGACATCCGTTCCCGGGGACGCGGTCTTTCCGCTTGGAGGAGCGGCGCCTGTTTTTCGGCCGGGCCGCTCAGCTCGGGGAAATACAGGCACGCTTGCTTTCCGACCGGGTCATCGTGCTATCCGGCCCTGCCGCCGTGGGCAAGACCTCGCTGCTGCACGCCGGTGTGCTCCCCGCCATCGGCTCGAAGGACGCCGATGTGCTTCCGGTGGGCCGGGTAACGTCCTCGCCCGCGCCAGGGACCCGGCGTCGGAACGCTGCCAGCGCTACTTCTGAACTGCTTCGGAGCTGGAACGGCGACGTGCCGCCGCGGACCATGACCGTGTTCGAGTTCATGGAGGAACGGCGCGCCGCGCTGAGCGCCCGCGGGAAATCAGGCCCGACGCTCGCTTGTATCGACCAGCTTGAAGAACTCTATGCTGAGCCATCGGGAATGATCGCGGGCGAGCAATTCCTCGACGAGATATCGATCGTAGTCGAGGAATTGCCAGCGGTTCACCTGTTGCTGGTGGCGAGGCACGACGCGGTGCTAGCGCTAGCCGATCACAAACGATTTTCTGAACTCCGGCCGCACTATATCGACTTGCGTCCATTCGATGTCGCCGGGGCGCTTGAGGCGATCGCGAAACCGGCTCTCGCGGCTGGGGTGTCTTTCGCCTCAGGCACGGCCGAACAGCTGGTAAGTGACTTGCGGAGGGTGACGTTCCGCGACATCACCGGCAATACGTCGACCGCCTATCGTGACGAAATCGAGCCATTGCACGTGCAGATCGCCTGCCGGAACCTCTGGGAAGCCCTGCCCGCCAAGACCGATGTGATCACCGGTGATCGACTGCGGGCATGGGGCGGAGTCGACGGTGCGATGATCGACTTCTACAACGCGGTGGCCAGTGAGATCGCCACGGATACCGGGACGAGCGAAAGCCGGCTGCGTGACTGGCTGCGGCTCACGTTCGTGACCGAGCGTGGCACCCGCGACATCGTTCACTCGGGTAGCCTCGCGCTGGCCGAGATGCCCGCGGATGTTGTCGCGGCCCTGGTGGAGCGATGGATCCTGACCACCGAGCAGCATGACGACGACGTGTGGTACCAACTGAGCCACGACCGGCTCGTCCACGCGGTGCTCTCGGCCAACCGCGCGCATCAGCGAGCCGACGATGTCGAGCGAGCGGGAGGGCAAAGCCAGCCGGACGTCCTGCCGACCGCGGACGCCTTGCAGGCAGCCGCGGAGGCGGCGCTGCGCGACGGCGACCTGCCAGCGGCAGATCGGAGCATCTCCGACGCCCTGGACAAGTTCCGGGCAGCAGGGAACTGGCGGCGGGCCGCCGACGCGCGCGTCCTGCAAGCGGATATCACGCGCGCTAGGGGAGACCTGACCGGCGCCGAGCACCGCCTTCGCGAGGCGCTGTCGATCTTCATCATGCTGGACGACGGGTATGCCGCCGCCCGGGCGCTGTCGGCAACCGCGGAGCTGCACCTGATGGCGGGCGACTACGCGGGGGCCGCCGAACTTAGCCGACACGCTGTGGAACGGATGCCCGGCGATGTCAACGCGCTGACCGGACTCGCGTACGCGCAATGGCAGGGCGGCTCGCCCGCCGACGCGGAGGCCACTTTCGGCCAGGCGCTGCGCTGGGACAGCGAGACCGCGATGGCGCTGGCCGGGCGAGGCCAGGTGCGGGCCGATCTTGGCCGGTACGACCGCGCCCTCGACGACCTCGACCGCGCCCTGCAGCTCGACCTGACACCGGAGGCGGAGGCGGACGCGCGGTCCGCCCGGGCGTTGGCGCTCGCCGGACTCGGCCGGGTGGGGGAAGGCGAGGCGGAACTGCGGACCGCCGTGCGGCTCGCCCCGGACAGGCCCAGGACCAGGCTGCGCGCCGGGCGGATCGCCGCGATTCTCGGCCACAGCGACGAGGGGCGCGAGGAGATCCGGCGTGCCCTCAGCGGGCAGCCCACCCTCTCGTCCGCAGAGCGCGAGTCCGCCCGGCGCATCCTCGAGAGCCTCCGCTAGGAACCGGGGCATGGGGGACAGGCAGCAGGCGGAGCTTGGGGACGTTCAGATGACGCTGTTCGTGCCGCTCGCGGCGCGGGCGCGGGAAACCCGGCGGAAGCGGCCGGCGCTGCGGGACCCCAAGGCCGTGGAGATGATCGAGTCGATCGACTTCGACGAGTCCCTGTACGGCCGCGGCTGGGGCGGGTTCGTGACCGTGCTGCGCACGCTGATCTTCGACTGGTGGGTCCGCCAGTTCCTCGCGGCGCATCCGGCTGGCACGGTCGTCGAACTGGGCGTGGGTCTGAACAGCCGGTTCGAGCGAACCGACAACGGGACGGCACACTGCGTCGAGCTGGACCTGCCCGACACCATCGACCTGCGTCGCCGGTACTTCGCCGACACTGACCGGCGGCGGATGGTCGCCGGGTCGCTGCTCGACGAGGACTGGATGGACGTCGTCGCCGCCGAGCCGGGACCGTACCTGTTCGTCGCGGACGGGGTCCTGACCTACCTTCCTGCGGACGAAGTCACCTCGACGCTGAGCCGCATCGCCACAGGCGGCGGAGCGATGATCGCGTTCGACACCTACACCCACGCGATGCTCGAACGGCAGCACAAGACGGCGGCCCGGCGGGGCATGGCGGCCCGCTGGGCGTGGGCATGCGACGACCCGCGAACGCTCGAGCGGCTCGGCTTGGGGCTGGTGGAGTCGGCCAGGATCACCCGGGTGCCGCGCGGCCTGCGGCGTGAACTGCCTGCCCGCTATCGGTACCTGCTGCCGCTCGCGGATCCGCTGCTTGGCCCGGTGGTCACCCTGAGCTTGTTCCAGGCGGGGTGAGTCAGGCCGTCGCGAACGTGGCCGTCGCGAGGACGGCACCATTCGCGCCGATGAGCCGTGCGCCGGCGAGCGGCCCGGTACCGGTCGGCGTCGGGCTTCCCCATGATCCGTAGCCATTGGTCACCCAGAACGACCCAACCGTGGTCACGTGCCCGTCCTTGCCCACGACCTGGCAGGTGACCGAGCCGCTGACCGGGCTCATGTCCACCGACATGTACAGCCAGCGCTGGGTGCCGTTGTAGAGGAAGATCTTTCCGGCGGTCTGGTGGTCGGCCGAGAGGAGGGCGGCCGAAGTCAGTTGGGAGCTAGCGGTCGCTGGTGCGGTGCTGGAGCGTAGCCCCCAGCCGCCGAGGACCGCGCCCGCGAGAGCCGCCACTACCGCGGCGGTGGCGAGCATCCTGCGGGTGATTCCTGGCGAGCCCGGAGCGAACCAGCGCGGCAGCCTCCAGCCGCGCGGCTTCGCGGCCGGAGCGGGGGCGGGAGCGGGAGCCGGCGCCTCGACGCCGATCCGTGCCAGCACCCGGGTCTCGAATCCGGCCGGCGGTTCGGCCGACGGCAGCAGCCCGAGCAGTTCCTCGCCCGTCAGCGTGAGCTGGCGAACCTCGGCGCGGCACGCGTCGCACCGGTCCAGGTGGGCGAGCGCCTGGGCGCGCTCGCGACCGGTCAGGACGCCGAGCGCGAGTTCGGCGGCCACGCTGGCGAATTCTTCGCAGCCCATCATCTCGTTCCGCTCACTCATCGTCTGCATCCTCCGGTAGGTAGACGGCCCGCAGCTTTTGCATGCCGTCTCTGATCCGGGTTTTCGCTGTGCCGAGCGGGATCTCCTCCTCGTCAGCGATCTGCCGTGCCGTCATGCCGTAAATCCCGGCCATGGCCACCGCCCTGGCCTGCGGCGCCGGGAGCCGGGCGAGGGCGCCCCGGAGCCGCGCCGCGTTGTCGTGCGCCTCCGCCACCCGTTCAGGGGTGTCGGTGACCGCGGTGAGCAGACCAGTCAGCTCGGCCGGGTCCACGGGCGCGGACGCCCGCGCCCGCACGACGTCAACGGCCAGGTTATGCGCGATCGTCGTCAGCCAGGTCCGCACCGATCCGCGCCGCGAGTCGTACACCTGCGCGTGCCGCCACGCCTGTTCGAACGTCTGCTGAGCGACGTCCTCCGCGGCGGTGCGGTCGGTGATGACGGTCACCGCGACGCCGTACACGATCTGCTGGAAGCGGCGCACGAAGGCAAGCGCGAGTTCGGCGTCGCCCGCGCCGAGACCCGCGAGCAATACTTCGTCAGGTAGCTGCTCAGCTGGCGTTTTCATGGTGCACACATCTACATACGGTTGTCGGCCAGATTTGGATTGGATCGGCGCCCGGCTGCCATCCCCGCCGCCGCCGGCCTGGAGCGCCCGGCGATCAGCAGGATGGCAGCCGCGGCGACAAGCACCGCCGCCCCGGCGAACTCCACGACGAGCGAGGACTTCGCGTTGGGAACCGCCAGGCTCTCGGTGTACCCGAACAGGCTGATGTACACGCTCAGCAGCAGTCCCACCGCGGTGGCGACCAGCGTGACCGCGCCCGCCACCAGCAGGACGAGGCGGCGCAGCGCCGCGAGGAAGGCGGCGATCACGATCGCGCCGATGCCCTGCGCGAGGAAAAGCGGTCCGATGACGGAGATGTCCTTGTAGCCGTCGCTCCACAGCTGGAGGTGGATCACGGCGGACCAGACCATGAGGGCGGCTCCGGCCACGGCGAGGACGTTAACAGACCACCGGGCCGTCGGCCCGCTCACCGCGGCCGGGCCCCGGATGAGGAGCTGGGTGAGGCGCCCGCTCAGTCGCCCGGCGGTGCGGCTGGTGTTGATTCGGTTCACAGTGCCGTTTCCTTCCCACGATGTCGTCATGCCTGTCACGCCCAGCTGCTTCCCGCCTTAGACGCGGTCGGCGACGAGGCCGGCGCGGCCGGGGCGCTGCCCGCGGACACGCTCGCGGCGGTGATGCTCGCGCCGGTCGGGGAGACCAGCCACCACTTGGCGCCGAAGGCGTCGCTGCCCTGGCCGCTGGTCTGCCCGGCACCGGAGTCCCCGGCGAAGTAGTACAGCGGGTGACCGTCGTAGGTGACCTGCTTGGTGCCGTCGGACCGCGTGATCGTGCCCAGGTCCTTGGCCGTCGCGCCGCCAGCGGCGGTCACGCTGCCGTTCGCGGTGACGGGCGGCCAGGCGCCGGCGCACGCCCCCGAGCACATGGACATGTTCATGGTGTCCTTGTCCCACAGGTAGATCGCGCGCCCCGAGTCGTTCGTCAGGAACGCCCCCGCGGAGCCTGAGGTGGTCTTGATCACCGTCGCGGCCGCTTGCGCGGACGCGCTCGGGGTGCTGCCCGCCGCGGCCGGCGTGCTCCCGGCCGGCTGCGAGCTGCTGGTGGCGGCACTGCCGCACGCGGCGGCCAGCAGGCCCACGCCGAGCGCTGCGCCCAGCTTCGCCGGCATCGGAACCCGTCCAAGCACTGAGAAGTTCATCCTCGTCGTCTCCCGGTCTTGGGGCGGTGCGGCCGGTAGGTCGCCGCCGCCCTCGTGTGTTTCTTTGTCGACTTAGATACGGCGAGGATGCGATGAGGGATTGACGTGCGGCGCGTGAGGAGGATCACGTCGTTGGGTGTCAGGTGCCGGAATGCGCGATGGCGGACCACAGGCCGTAGATGGCCAGGGCGGAGGCGGCAAGCGTCACCACCAGAACCGGCAGCGGGCGGCTGCCCCGCTTGATGGCGAAACGCGGGTAGACCGCGAACACGATCAGCATGCTGGCCCACAGCCCGACCAGGGACGGGGTAAGCAGGTCGCTGTAGATCTGCTGGGGGTTGATGAGGGTCAGCGGCGCGAACACCACCAGGACGGCGCCGATCGCGATGATGACCGGGCGGCGGGACCAGGACGTCATCGTGGTGACCAGCCGGCTGAGCGCGAAATACTCCACCAGGATGACGCCGGCGATGTTGACGGCCACGCCGACGCCCACCACGACCGCGAAGCCGCGGCCGGCGAACTGCTGGGCCACCGTCATGCCAGGAATGGCCACCAGGGTGTCCGCCGGCGCGGCAGCCAGCGGGGCGACAGCGATCGTGACGACCGCGGCAGTCACCAGGAAGGCGGCGATCAGGCCCCGGCGCATGGTGCGCGCCGGGCGGGCCAGCTCGCCGCCCAGGAACAGCGGCAGGCTGCCGCAGATATACAGCAGCGCCGTCTGAGCCGTCGCGGTGGCGACATCCCCGGCGGGCGCCGATCCGCCAAAGGTGGCGGCCGGCGTGTTCAGATGGGCCACGGTCAGGCCGCCCAGGGCGGCGGTGATGGCGAGCTGGCCTGCCGCGATCAGCCCGATGACCACCAGCGCGGCGCCGCGCCCGGCGACCATCACGCCGGCCAGCGCGACCGGGATGGCGATCTCCAGCGCCGGCTGGTACGGCCCCACGTGGGGGAAGACCGCGGGCAGCGTGTCGTACACGATCTGGGTGGTCGTGTACAGCACGTACAGCAGGTAGCTGATGATCCACAACCCCCCTTGGACCAGCGCGACCGGGCGTCCCGCGGCGGCCTCTGTGAACGAGTACAAGCCGCCGGAGCTGGCGATCTCCCGGGAGTAGCGCAGCCAGATCGCCATCGGGAACGCGAACACGACGACGCCGCCGAGCATGGCTAGCCCGGCGGCGCCGCTGGCGCCGGCCACGACGCCCGGCCCGAACAGGGCGGCCAGCGCGAGCGGGCCGCCGAACGACGTAATAGCAAAACCCATGAATGCCCAGCTGCCGATCGGCCGCTCGTTAACGGCAGGCGTCCGGCCGGCGCCGGCTCCCGTGATCCGGGACAGGAAGGTAGTCACCGGGGCGATCAGTAACCGCCGCCACCGCTCGACGAGCTCGTTGAAGAGCTCGGCGAGGTCCCCGTCCCCGCGCTGGTGATGCTCGCTCCGGACGTGGAGACCAGCCACCACTTGGCGCCGAACCCGTCGCTGCCCTGGCCGTTGGTCGTCCCGGGGCCGGAGTCTCCCGAGAAGTAGTACAGCGGGTGACCGTCATACGTCAGCTGCTTGCTGCCGTCGGACCGGGTGATCGAGCCCAGGTCCGTGGACACCGCGGCGCCCGACGCGGTCGCCGTGCCGCTCGCCGGCACCGGCGGCCACGCCGACGCGCACGCTCCGGAGCACTCGGACTTGTTCATGCCGTCTTTCGTCCACATGTATACGGCCCGGCCAGACCCGTCGGTCAGGTATGTCCCGGCCGATCCGGACTTGGTGGTGATCACCAGCGCCGCCGCCGATCCGGTCGCGGTGCTCCCGGCGGCCGGCGTGCTGCTGCCGCCGCTTGTGCCGCTGCTGCCGCAGGCGGCCGCGAGCAGCGCCGTGGCCAGCAGCGCACCCAGCCTCGCCGGCGCCGGCACTCGTGCCAGCAGTGAGTTGCTCATGCTCATAGTCTCCGATCTCGGGCCGTCCGAACAATTGCCTATCGACGTAACTACGGCTGCGGCGCCGGGACGGCTTGATCATTGGGCTATGACGTAGGTCACATTCTCGCCGCTACTCGCCCACGGTGCCGTCGATGGCCTCGCGGAGCAGGTCCGCGTGCCCGGCGTGCCTGGCGGTCTCCTCGATCAGGTGCAGCAGGACCCAGCGCAGGCTGAACTGCCAGTCGTTGTCGCCCTTGAAAACCGACATCTGATCGAGGCCGCCCGCCGCGGCGGCGGCCTGGCGGCTGCGGTCGCACGCCGCCCGG
Organism: Trebonia sp.; assembly: GCA_035571275.1. GTDB lineage: Bacteria > Actinomycetota > Actinomycetes > Streptosporangiales > Streptosporangiaceae > Trebonia. Next base: position 8,608 of record DATMKQ010000194.1, on the reverse strand, counting down.
TAGCGCTCCCTGAGCTCGTCCGGGGCCATCGTCGTCGCGGTCCGGAACTCCCAGTCCGGGTCGGCGTCCCAGTCGACCCCTGCCCATTCCTCGCGCTCCGGCAGCCCGAGGAACCGGACCTCCATCCAGGACTCTTCATTGAGGGCCAGGTGGTACAGGATGCCGGCGAGGGTGAGGGCGGAGGTCGGAATCCGCTGGGCTAGCTGCTCCTGGTTCAGGCCTTCGGCCTTCAGCAGGACCGTCTCCCGTTGGTAGTCAAGGTACTGGGCAAGCGCGTCACGCTCGTTCGCCCTGGTGTCGGGGTCTTGCCTCATGGCGGCTCCATTCGCTGTCGTTTCGCTGCGAGCCGACAGTAGTCCGCACCGCGGACTACTGTCGGCGGCCCTCAGATCTTGCGGTCCGCTAACGGCGGGACGTCGGACCATGTCCCCGGTGCCGGCCCGATGTGATGCTGGTGGCATGCAGAGCTTGTTCACGCACACGGGCGGCGACCCCGCCTGGCAAGCCGAGGAACTGCCCGGGCCTGGCAGGCCGCTCACGCTGGAGGACCGCGCTGACTGCTGCCCGGCGGGGCCGATGGTCACGGTCATCTTGCCGCCCTCGCCCGGCCGCCCGCTGCCCGCGGACCTGCGACTGTGCGGCCACCACTACCGGGCCAGCAGCGCCGCCCTGCGAGCGTCCGGCGCGACGATCTACGACGCGAACGGCGCCGTGATCGCACCCGGTGACGACGGGCGCTTCGCGGCCCGCGAGCCGGACCCGGCCCCGCTGGCCCCGGTGCCGAAGCCGAGCCACGCCAGGCGAGGCCGCATCTAGGCGCCGTGCCCGAACGTGCCGACAAGCCCAGGCTCGCCGAACGCGGGTGAAACACACCGCGGCGGGCTGGCCGTTGGCGCTGGCAGGCAGCATGTGCCAGTCGCCGGGAACGCCGAGCACATGCCCGCGCAGGAATGGCACGCAGCTCCCGCGCCCGCGGTACCAGGTGCGCAGCGGCGTCGCTTCCAGGGTGGCGTCGGCGAGCAAAAGCCGCTCCAGGGCGTCCGCGTCGGCGTTCTCGAAACGCCGCGACCTCGGCCGCGGAGAAGGCGAGTACGTCCCGCAGCACCGGCACAGCGCGCTGCCTCGCGCGCAGGTACTGCAGGCTCGCGATCAGCGCGAGCCGAGGCCGGAAGGCACCATCCTCCGACTGTGCTTGACGAGCGCGGTCAGGCAGGCGTTGGTGGCAATCTGGTACAGCCAGGTGCGCACCGACGACCTGCCTTCGAAACCGTCGTAGGAACGCCAAGCTCGCAGGTAGGTCACCTGGACCAGGTGCTCCGCGTCGTGGACAGAACCGAGCATTCGGTAGCAGTGCGCGAGCAGCTCGCGCCGGAAGGGCTCGGTCTGACTGACGAACGACGCGCTATCGGCCACGGGTCACACCGCGCGCCCGAGCCAGGCGGCTAGCCGATCGGCGGGACCCGCGGTGGCCGGCGTAGTCAACCTCGGCCGTCGCGGCTTCTCCCGCGACGCTCGCGGCTGCCCACCGGGCCGTGCCGGTGAAGTGGTTGATCAGCGCCCGCACGTCCCACGACGCGCAAGGGGTCGGCGCATCAAGCTGGTCGCGGCTAACCTTCGCCAGGATGGCCAGCGTGCTGTCGAATGCCCGGTTGAGCTCCATCTGCTGCGATCCTTTCATCGGGAACCTTCTCGCACACAGGCAGACCCGCCGCAGCCCCCAAAGGGATCGCCCGATGGCTAGGATTTTGCGCGGAACACAGGAGGCGCCATGCCGATCCCGAAGCGGGTAGCCCGCTGGAACAAGGTCGGGCTGAACCGGGTCGTCCAGCATGTCGCGCCATGGCTGCCCGGACTCGCGCTCGTCGTGCATCACGGCCGACGCTCCGGCCGGACCTACCGAACGCCAGTGAACGTGTTCGGCACCGAGGACGGATTCATCATGGCTCTCACCTACGGTCCTGACACGGACTGGGTGAAGAACGTCCAGGCGGCGGGCGGCTGCGAGCTGCGCACCCGCGGCCGAGTCGTGCACGTGGCGGAGCCGCGGGTCTACCGCGACGAGACCCGCCGCGGAATCCGGCCGGTAGAACGCCAGGTCCTGCGCCTCATCGGCGTCGCCGACTTCCTGTCCGTGAAGACAGTTCGGTGACGCCTCCGGCGTCACTAAGGTGACATGGCACTAAAAAGTGCCGGATGTCTTTATGATGACTGCTGCTTCACGCCGCGCGATCGTCTCCTTACGCTCAAGATGGCTTTCTGATGATTTCGTTCGGTGTGGAGAGGACATCACGAATGCGACATGCGAACGAGCGGGAAACGAGCCGACGTACATTGCTCAGGACCGGAGCTGCCGTCGGAACCACGGCGGCGCTCGGGGCGGCCGGCGCCTTCGCGGCCCTCCCGGCCGGCACCGCGAACGCGTCGCCCCTGCGCGCGGTGGATCCCCGCCCGGGCAAGCTCCCGTACCCGGCCGGCGTCACCGACACCTCGCACGCGAGCAGGGAAGTCGCCGACATCTTCCGCGGTTTCTACACCGCTAAAAGCGAGCACAACGCAGCCAAGCTGATGACCTATTTCTCGAAGACGAACGCCTATTACATCGACGCGAGCTCCGGCGGAATCTGGCCGAGCTGGGACGTGCTGAACAGCTTCTTCTCGGGGTACTTCGCCACCAACCCGCCCGCCGACGCGATCTCCTACCCGCTGCGCATCGTGGGCGACGAGCGCAGCGCGCTGGTCGAGTTCGAGGATGTCCCCGAGCTTTTCGGGAAGGAACTGCGCATCCTTGGCTCGGTGACCTTCGACCGGCACCGCAAGATCATCCGCTGGATCGACTACTGGGACGGCCGCAGCGCGCTGATCCAGAACGCCATCACCTCCAGCTATCCGACGGACTTCAGGGATACCGAGCAGAACGCCGATCCCGAAGTCGTCGGCGTCGCGCGGGCACTGCAGGCCGCCTACGCCGCCGGCGACGCGGCCGGCGCGGTGGCGCTGTTCAGCTTCGACGCGGTGCACGAGGACATGGCCGCCCACTGCAGGCTCCGCGGCCAGCTGCAGATCCAGCGCTACTACACCCGCGCGCTCGGCGCGCTGCCCTACGGACCGGGCGCGGCCCTCGTCCACGTCGAGGGCAGCCGCCAGGGCGGCGGCTACGAATGGACCGCCGCGCCGCTGGCCGCCCCGATGCGGCGCGGCCACACCTGCATCGAACTGGACGAGACGGGGAAGATCAGCCGCCTCACCGCCATATACGACTCCAGCCTGCTGAGCTACGCGGCGTACACCTCACTCGTCGGACTCGCGGCCGAGGCGCCGCTGTCCTAAAAGCGGCAGGCACCGTACCTAGCCGCGGCGCGGGACCTTGACCGTGACGGTCACGTCGACGTCCCCGCGGTGAACGTCGATGGCGACCGAACGCGCACCGTCGATGGCCTGTGCTAGACAGGTGAGCGAGCGCAGTTCGCGCGCGGGAGTGCGGACCAGCAAGTCACCGGCGCGGATGCCGGCTGCCGCCGCCGGTCCGCCGGGCCGGACTCTGTCTACGAGCAGCCCGGGCTGCGGCGCGAGCCCGACCGCGGCCCTGCGCCGCAGCCCGGTGTGGGCAGGCGCGACGACGAGGCCGAGTCGCTCGTCGGGGCGGTTGCCGACGCTGGGCTCGTACTCGACGAGCAGCAACTGCAAGAGCGTGGCCAAGGTGGCCTGCTGCCCCGGGTCGAGGGCGGCCACCAGGCGCGCTTCGTTGGCGAGGTGCTCGGGGGCCACCGCGTCGAACGCGCGGGCGCCAGCGTCGGTCAGCGTGACGAGGACTCCGCGACCGTCCGGGGCGGGGTCACGTCTGACCATGCCCCGCTCGGCGAGCCGGTCGATCCGTACGCTCACGGTCCCGCTGGTCAGCCGGAGCGCGTCCATCAGCCGCCGCTGGGTGAGCTGGAACGGTCGCCCCGCACGCCGCAGGTTGGCGAGGACGGCGAAGTCAGAGCTCGTGATCGATGATTCGGCGAAAACCCGCTCGATCTCAGCGGCGAAGCACGCGGCGAGCCGGCCGACACGGTTCACGATCGCGACCGGGTCGACCTCGAGATCGGGCCGCTCGGAATGCCAGCCGCTGATCAGCCGGGCCACGTGGTCTCGCGGCACGGCCTGGTTCTCGATGTCGGGGCGTCTATGACGGGGTGAGGCGCTCACGCCACTAGTATGCCATGGACACAAGCATCGTTAGCAAACTTTGAATTCAAGTCATGATTTCAAGTATTTCGGGCTCAAGTATTTCAGGCTCACAGCAAGGTGGCCTGGCCGGCGTCGTAGACGAGCAGGCCGTCGTCGCGCAGCCGCAGGCCGGGGGAGGGGCGGTGCTCCTCCGTCCGGCCATCGTGCATGAGATGCCGGACGCAGGAGCCGCGGGCGACGGACGCGAAGTCCGCGACCAGCCGGCGGTGACAGCGCCACCACAGGCTCTCCGAGCACATGACGGCGACCTGCCTTGACCGCGCCTCGTCGAGGACGGCCGCCATCGCCGAGCCGAACTCCGCGGATCGCATGTACTCGGCGTAGCCTCGGAACATCTCCTCCCGCCAGGCGACGTCGGGGTTGTCCTGGCCGGGCTTGCGGAAGCCGCCGAGGCGTTTCTCCCAGCGGTAACAGATGCCTGCCTCGGGCAGCCAGCGCTCCAGTTCCCCGCGGGCGAATTGCGGATTGCGCCGACTGCCAGGCGCGATGCGGATGTCGACGATCGAGGCGACCGCGGCGCGGTGCAGAGTCGCCACGGTTCGTTCCGAAGAATCTGTTCCGTGCCCGTACGTGAGCAGCATCTACATGAAATTACGCGTGTGCAGCGCGGACAGGGCAGCCGCCTCGCTGTCGGGGAACCCGACGAAGGCCAGCCGGCGGCGGCGGCCCTCGTCCATCCGCTGGCGCAGTTCCTGCACCGCTTGCCAGCCGCGGCCGATCGCGGCGGGCCGCCACGAGCCTGCCGCGAGCAGCACGAGGGCGTCGAAGACCTCGGCGTTCAGGCCCGCGGTGTCGGCCAGCGCGGCGTGCCGTCGCTCCGCGGCGAGCCGGAGCGTGCCCAGGTATGCCGGGTCGGCCTTGGTCAGGTGCGCGGTGTGCGCGACACCGAACGCGACATGCCGTGCCTCATCGCGCAGCGCGAGCCTGGTCACGTCCGCGGTCACCGGGTCGGGGGCGTGCTCGTGCACGAACCTGAGCAGGTCGAGGAATGTGCCCTCGCCGAGGACGGAGAGCAGGAAGGAAGCGGTGGTGAAGTCCGGCTCGCCGAGCAGGGTCTGCAGCGACGCGCGGCCGCCCGCGCCGGAGGTGCCGAGCGGGCCGCCGGAGGCCATGCCGCGGCGGCTGAACACCTCGACGTGCCTGGCCTCGTCGGCCGCCTGGCTGGCGAGCAGCTGCATGACCTCGCGAAAGTGCGGGTGCAGCTGGCTGAGCAGCCGGGCCGGGATGATCAGGGCGGCCTGCTCGTTCTCCACGAGGTAGGTCATGATCTGCACGACCGCGCGCTCGACGGGCGGCGGCACGTCGGCCGTGGCTGACCAGTCGACGGCCGTGGCCGGGTCCCACTGGCTGGCGGCCGCCGCCGCGTACAGCCTGGGGGCAATGTCGGCCCAGACGTGCTCGCGCTCGGTCCATTCGGCGCCGATTGGCGGGCCGCCGGCCTCCACGAGAGCGCCGCGCGCCGCCAGGCCCCAGCGGGGATCGGCGCGGGCCTGCGGCGGGCCGTTCGCCGTCCCCGCCCGGCTCGCCCCAGCCCAGCGCTGTTCGTCGGCGGCGCCCTTGGTGATCACCAGCTTGGTGGTGCCGGGGCCGCCGTCGCCGCCGCCGCCGTCGCCGTCGTCGAAACGATGGCCGTTGTCGCGGCACCAGGCGGCCAGGTGCGTGCCGAGGGCTGGGTGATGACCGGTGACGGTCAGCTCGTCACCGGGCCGCAGCCCGGCCAGGGCGTTCCCGATGAGCAGGTGTCCGCCCTGGTCGAGGCCGAGCCCGTCAAGGTCGGTAGTCGCGCGCACCGATCTGACCCGTGGCGTCGTAGAAGCCGGACTCGTCGACGGCGCGTTCGAGCTGCGCGTAGCCGGACAGCCGCGGGGGCTGCCACTGCTTGAGGCCTTCCATGTCAAGCAGCGGGCGCAGCGCGGGATCGGCGTAGTCCATGCCGAGCAGAAGCTGGGCGAACGTGGTGACGGCCGCCTCGCTGGCGCCCGGCCCGGCGGTCATCGTGCAGTGATCGTACGGCTGCGTCCGTGCGAGCACCCGCACCGACCCGGCGGGCAGGGTGCCCTCCCGGGCGAACAGCAGCAGGTTCGAGTCGATCATGCAGGCGGCGTCTACCCGGTCCGCGTGATCGGCGGCGAACAGGGCGCGTGCCGCGTCACGCTCGCCGCCGATGTGGTCTCCGTGCAGGCCGACGCCCACGTCGAAGCGCCGCACGGGCGTGTCGGCGCGTGTGTCGGCGTCGGCCTCGGGGCGCAGGCCGGCGGCGCGCAGCAGTGACAGCGGGAGCAGCGTCGCCTGCGGAGAGTCCACGGCGCCGGTGCCGACGACCCGGCCGCGCAGGTCGGCCAGCGACCCGGCCGGGTCGTCGTCGCGCACGACCACAAGCGAGCGCAGGTCCAGATCGGTGTCCCGCATCGTGACCGGCGTGAGCACGACCCCGTTCGCCGCCGCGAGGCGGCGGGCGCGCACCCAGGCGAGCGGGGAGTTCCAGGCCACGCCGATCCGGCCGGCCAGGAGCTCTTCCACCTGGCGTTCGTAGTTCGAGTACAGGACATAGTCGAAGTCCAGGCCCTGTGCCCGCAGCCAGGCGCGGAACCCGTCCCAGATCGCGACGACCTTCGGGTCATAGGCGACCGCGCCGAGGACGAGGCTGAACTCGCCTGTTGGCGCGGACCAGCCGACGGCCTCGCCCGGCGCGGTCACGCGACCTCCCCGAGCAGCGGCAGGCCGCACAGCGCCCGGCCGATGAAGTCGTGCAGCGCCTCGGTCGTCGGCGCCATCACCCGCGCCGCCCGCGAGTCGCGGAACAGCCGCTCGACCGGCGACTCCTTGCGGAACGCGGCGCCGCCGCAGGCCCGCAGCGCCAGGTCGGCGGAGTCCGACGCCGCCTCGGCGGCCGCGGCTTTCACCTCGAGCACCAGGAGCTGGGCGTCGCCGCGGCCCTGCTCGACCGCGTCAATCGTCTGCTCGATCAGCGCCCAGGTCCGGTCCGCCTCGATGCGCAGCCGCGCCAGCTGGGCGCGCGGCTGGATCTGCTGGGCGAGCGACTGACCCAGGTGCTGGAGCTGGGTGCGCTGCAGGTGCGCGGCCGTTTCGTCGGCGAGCCGCCGCAACAGGCCGGCGCTCGCGGACGCGTTGCAGATCAGGAACATGGGCAGCACGGCGGCCAGCGCGAGGTCGAGGCCCGCGCCGTCGGCGCCGATCATCGCCTCGCGCGTGACCCGCACGCCGTCGGCCGACATCGGCGCCGACGCGTTGCCGCGCAGGCCGAGTCCGTCGAACGGGCCTGCCACGGTCAGGCCCGCCGCGCCGCCAGGCACGAGCCACAGCGTCATCGGGCCGGGGGCGGCCAGCGGCTTGCTCGACCAGACGTAGCTGTCGGCCTGCCCGGCCGACGTCACCCAGCTCTTGCTCGCGTCGAGCCGGATGTCCGCGCCGTCGCCCGTTGTCGCGGTGCCAAGCGGCGCCCAGAAGTGGCTGCGCGACCCCGACTCGGAAAACGCCAGCGTGGACAGGTGACGTCCGGCCGCGATGTCCGCGAGCGGATCCCGCGGGCCCGCCGCCGCGAACGCGGCGGTAGCCGCGTAGTGCATGGTGACCACCATCGCGGTCGACCCGCACACGGCGCCGAGCTCCCTGACCACGGACGCGGCCTCGCGCAGCCCCGCGCCGGCGCCGCCGGACTCGGCGGGCACCGTCAGCGCGAGCAGGCCCGCGTCGGCGAGCGCTTCTATCTGCTTGCGGGGGAAGCCGCCGGTGGCGTCCACTTCGCCGGCACCTGGTGCCACGACTTCCTCGATGACGCGCTGGAGCGCGCAAGAATAAGACTCAGGAGATGGCATTGCCGCCTGCCTTCTGCTCCGACCGGACCGGTTGGTTGTTTCCATGATCCTCTCCGCCCGGTCGCTTCGATAGTCGCGGTCCCCTCAGGATGGGCGGCGGTAATTGTGAGCCGCGCAGAAACCCGGCGACGGCGGCGGTGAACTCCGCGGGGCGGGCGGCGTGCACGAGGTTTTGGCGCTTGGTATACAAGCCGACCGCTTGTGATACGAGAATGGTCCACTACTGCCCCCATACCCGGACAAAACGGGTCGGGAAATTGCCGTGATGTATCCCTTCACATCACACCGGGCCGCCGGCCGCCGCGGCCCGGACGTGCTCGAAGATCAGCGACGTCTCCGTGTAGGCGACGTCCGGTTTGTCGCTGAGGTTCTCCACGAAGTCCCGCAGGTCGTCGCTTGAAGTCGTTGCGACGTGCAGCAGGAAGTCGTCCTTGCCGCCGAGGAAGTACACGTCGAGCACTTGTTCCAGCCGCGCGACTTCGGCGGCGAAGGTCCGGATGTGCCCGCGGGCCGACGACTGCAGTCGCACGGCGATCATCGCC
>DATMKQ010000193.1:0-30189 GCA_035571275.1 Trebonia sp. | reverse complement strand
GCACCGTCACCGGCGCAGGCACCGTCACCGGCGCAGGCACCGTCACCCGAGCCGTCGGTCGCCCGGCAGCCCTTCGCGGAGTACCCCACGGGTCCGTACGCCACAGGACCGCACGCCACGGGACCGCAGGCCACCGGACCGCACGCCACCGGACCGCACGCCACCGGGCCGTACGCCACCGGGCCGTACGCCACGGGACCTTACCTCGCGGGGCCGTCGTTCGCCGCGCCGCCGCAGGCTTCGGGCGGCCGCTCCGGCCGCTCCGGCCGCTTCGGGTGGTCCGGCCCCATCAAGCCTCGCCTCTCCGACGCCGGGCCGCTCGCGCTCGTGGTGCTCGCCGCGATCGGCGCCGTGGCCGCGTTCGCGCCCTCCTGGGACAGCTACACCCTGACCGCGACGGTGTCCGGGGCCGCGCAGACCATCACCAGGGGGAACGCGTTCGCGAACCCGGGCGTGATTATCGCCGGCGAGGTCGCCGTGATGATCGCCGTCATCGCGGTCGCCGTGCTCGCGGCCCTATGGCGTCCGGTACGGCACGGCGCCTTGCTGCTAACGGGCGCGACGGTGGCCCTCATCGGCCAGGCGATATCCGCGCTTATTCAGGTGACACAGCCCACGTCGCCCGCGCTGTTCGGCATCTCGCAGTCGACGGCGGCAGCGAACGGGCTGACCATATCATCGGGACTGACGCCGATATTCTGGGTCTACTGCGTGTTCGTAATATCGCTCGTCGTATCCATCGCGTGGATGCTGACCGCGCCGCACTATCCGGCAATGCCGACCGCGGCTGTGCCAACGCCGCCGGCCCCCATGGACCCCCAGCAAGGCGTTGACAGCGAGACCGACGATAGCGACGACGACGACGCCGAAGATGACGCGGAATCTACTTACGCCTGATCGCTGATCGCTGATCGCTCATCGCGGGCGGGGCATGCTCTGCATTGCTCTGCTTGCCTCGCTCGCTCTGCTTGTCCCGCTCGGTGCCGGTCGCTTTTCGGCCGCTGTCTTCCCGCTCTGCTTGTCCCGCTGGGCACGGGGCGCTTTTGGCCCGCTGTCTTCCCGCTCTGCTTGTCCCGCTCGCCGCCGGGCGCTTTTGGCCCGCTGCCTTCCTTCGTCGCTCGCGAGCTCCGCTCGCTCGCTCCTCAGTCCAGACAGCGGCGCGCCCTTTGGCTCGCGGGTAGGGCTCGATCTCCGCTACTCCGGGCACAGGCTCTCAGCGGTCGGCTCTGTATTCCCTCTGGCTCGGCTTGTTCCGGTCGCCGCCGGGCGCTTATCGCGCGCTCTCTTCCCGCTCTGCTTTCCCGCTCGCGGGTGTGCTCGCTCGCTCGTGAGTCTGGGCCGCGACGTCGCCGTGCGCCCGTGGGCGCACGAAAAACGCCCCCGGCCGGGGAACCGGGGGCGCTATCGCTGAATACCGAGCAAAGTCCGGTATGAAACGACGTATTCCTACCTACGTGTTACTTACCGGTCGCAGCCTGATACTTGGCAACCAGATCTGCGGGTACGCGACCGCGGTCCTTAATGTCATAACCCTGCTCGCGCGCCCAGTTCCTGATCTCAGTGGTGTTGAGCGCGCTGCTGGCCCCGCGGCTCGCCCTACCTGCGGCGCGACCGGCGCGCCGTGCGCTGCCGCCCACCTTGCGGGCGTGCGTGACGTACTTTCCGAGGGCCGAGCGCAGCTCCTCTGAGTGCTTCGCGTTCAGGTCGATCTCGTATTCCGTACCATCCAGCGCAAAGCGCACGGTACCCTCTGCCGCTCCGCCGTCGATGTCGTCGATGAAGAGAGTCTGTATCTTCTGGGCCACTTGGATTTCCGCCTTTCTATGATTCAGCAGCCATCATAATCGATGACCGCGGCGTTTGCGGCATCGGACCCGACCCACGCACACCACAGGCAATTGTGCCGGCACCCGCCCGGACGCCGAAGCTTTTCTACCCTGCTAAGCCGACGCGATCTTATCTGAGTCGGCTCAGACTATGTGACATTTACGACAATCGGGGCGAGTGTGTCGGCGACCACGATCGCGGGGACAGCGGACGGCCGATCACAACGCTCTATCGAGAAGAACGCCCGATGAGCGATCCTTGTTACCGCATTGGTTTAGACCGGCCAGGATTCTTTCCGGTACCCCATGTCCCAGAACATCCACTCGTAACGACTCGTGGTGCGGAAGTGGCGGCCAACCAGTACGCGTTCGGCCTCGGAAAGTGACGCCCCCACTCTGTCCGCCTCCGCGATCACCTCTCGCACGACCGCACCGAACTCATCTCCGCCGTAGGTATCAATCCACCGCTGATACCTGCTGTCCGGCGAGCCCAGCCGGACGAGTTCCTTGCCCACTTCCCGGTAAATCCAGTAACACGGCAACACCGCGCCGATGCCCTCGGCATAGGTTCCACCACGAATAGTCGCGAGCAGGTAGCTCGTGTAGGCGAGGTTGGTCGGTGCGGGCTGGGCCGCGGCCGCCCGCCCGGCGGAAATGCCGAGCGCCGGCAGTAGTTGGGAGTGCAATTCCTGCTCGACGGTCACGGTGTCCGCGGCGTGCCGCGCGAACATCCGCATCGCGGCCGTCTCCGGCGCCCTGCTAGCGACCGCCGCCAGCGCGCTGGCGTACTGCTTCAGGTAGAGCCCGTCCTGCACGACGTAAAACGCGAAGGCCTCAGCGGGCAGCGTGCCATCGGTCAGTCCTGTGATGAACGGATGCGCGAGGATCGCGCCGTAGATATCGGTAATGCTGTCCCACAGTTCGGTGGTGAAGGAGTCGGCCACCGCGCCACCATACGGCGAAAGCGAACCGGGACGGAAGCAGGCACGCGCCCGGACCGTCCTCGATGGTGCCTTCGCGTTCAAGCGCTCTAGTGGGCCAAGATGGCCGCATGACAACTCTCGCCGTGACCTGCAGACCGACCGTCCCCCCAGAACAGCTTCGCGACGTCGCTCGCGCCGCGGAAGATTCGGGCCTTGGTGAGCTATGGCTCTGGGAGGACTGCTTCTGGGGCGGTGCCGCTTCGGCCATGGCGGCGGCGCTCGCCTGGACGTCCGATCTGCGGCTGGCGGTCGGCGTGATCCCGGCTCCGCTGCGGAACGTCGCGCTGACCGCGATGGAGACCGCCATGCTGCACCGCCTGTTCCCCGGCCGGGTGACGGTTGGCGTCGGGCACGGTGTACAGGACTGGATGGGCCAGGTCGGCGCGCGCGTCGAGTCCCCGCTTACGCTGCTGCGCGAGTACCTTGTCGCGCTGCGCGCCCTGCTGGGCGGCGAGCAGGTGACCACGGACGGCCGCTACGTTCAGCTGGACAAGGTGGCGCTCGGCTGGCCGCCAACCACGGCCCCGGCCATCGTCGCGGCCGCGGCCGGCCCGCGCACGCTGCGGCTGAGCGGCGAGTTCGCCGACGGCACCGTCCTAGACTCGAGCATCACCTTCGACGGGCTGCGCCGGGCCCGCCGGCTGGTCGACGAGGGCCGTGCCGCCGCTGGCCGCACCGACCCGCACCCGCTGATCGTCTACCTGCGCGCCATGACGGGTACGGCCGGGCGGGACGCGCTGGCCAAGGAGATCAGCGAGGGAAGCGTCCAGGTGGACAGCGCCGTCGTCGCCGGCGACGCGGCTGCCATCGCCGCCGCGATCGGCTCGTGGGCGGACGCCGGCGCCGACACCGTGGTCCTGCACCCCCCGGGCGACGAACCCGACCCGGCCGCCTTCGTCCGCTTCATCGCCGAGCAGGTCGGCCCGCTCGTCCCGTAATCTGCTTCGCACCCGCGAGTGATCACGGAGCCCCGGAATGTCAGTGTCGGCTGGCAGATTGGACGCCATGCACAGAAGGGGGCACGATGAGTGTCGTGACAATCGCCGAGGCGTGGCCCGCCGCCGGCCGTCCTTTCACGGTTGCCGAGCTCGACCGGATGCCCGATGACGGCCGCCGGTACGAACTGCTCGACGGGGTGCTTATCGTGAGCCCCCGTCCGACGACGGTCCACCAGTTTGTCGCGATGCGTCTGGCCAGAGTATTGGACAACGCATGCCCGGAGGACCTCTGCGTAGTTCCCGAGCCCGCGGTCCAACTTGACCAGCAGACAGAATTCGACCCGGATCTCGTGGTTGTCAGGCTTGACCAGATCGGTGGCGCGAAGTTCACCGAGCCGCCGTTGCTCGTCGTCGAGGTCCGCTCGCCAAGCACCGCGCTCGTGGACCTGACTCGGAAGAAGGCCGCGTACGAACAGTTCGACGTCCCCTCGTACTGGGTCGTGAATCCCGACCTGGCGCAGCCGGAAGTGACAGTCTTCGAATTGCACGGCGGTCGCTACACCGTGGAAGCGAAGACGGCCGCGCCGTTCACCGCCAGCCGGCCTTTCGCCGTCGCCGTCGACCCGGCACGGCTGACCCGCGGGCTGCGCCGGTTACCGCGGACTTTCAGCCCGTCTGCCTGACATTCGCCGCGCCGATCTTCCCCCTGTCACGGTGTCCGTGCCGGTGAAGGTCTGGACCGCTCCCGTGCAGTCGTTGGTCGCCGCCAGATCGAAGTTCACCTCGTCGCCGGACTCCCAGTTCTTGGACAGATCCTGCGACCCGGTGCAGGCGAACCCGTTCACGAACTGCTGATAGAACTGACCGGTGGTCATGCCGGAATCGAGCAGTGCCCAGGCTTCCGCGCAGTCGCCGGATTCGATGTCGCCGTAATACGCGGACACGACGGCCCTCATGACAGAGTTCCCGCCAGATGCCGCACCGCTAAGAACTCATTTACCCCGTGTGTCACTCCGTGTTCTCATTCAACTCCTATCCCACGGGCGGCTCGCCCGCAGGGGCGCGCCACCGGCCGAACAGAAGACCAAGGTCCCTACGGGAGCGGCAGCGGCGGGCATTGACTGGCTGTCATGTTCGCTTCAGGCCAGCAGGTGATCGACGTGCCGATGGGCGCCGCGCAGGCTCGGCTGGCGCGCCTGCTCTACGGGGGCTGGCTCAGCCAGGCCTCCGACGACGCCTACCGGAGCAGCGCCGACGACCTGTTGCGGGTCGGGCCGCTCGGTGCGAAGCCGGGTACCTCCCGGCTGGTGCGCGTCCAGTTCACCGACCCGGCGTACCGGGACGACGAGATGCGCATCGGGCTGCGCTGGGAGGCCGTGGGGATGACGGGGGCCTTGTTCCCCGCGCTGGACGCCGACATCAGTCTCAGCGCCGACGGCGAGCGCACCCAGGTGGGCCTGACCGGCACGTACCGCCCGCCGCTCGGCGCCTTCGGCGTCGGCCTCGACCGGCTGGTGCTGCGCAAGGTCGCCGCCGCCACGATCGCCGCCTTCCTGACCCGGCTGTGCGCGGCGCTGTCAGTAGTAGATCGGCCCTACCGCCCCGCCGCTGACGACGATCGCGTCACCGTTGATCGCGACGCTCCTGGGTGAGGCCAGGAACGCCACGACGCTGGCCACCTCCGAGGCGGTGACGAGCCTGCCGATGCTGACCGAGGCGCCAAGCCGCCGCTCCGCCTCCGCCACCGAGACGCCCGCCCGTTCGGCCCGCCCGGCCAGGATCTCCGGCGTCTTCTCCGTGACCGTGACACCGGGGTGGACGACGGTGACGTTGATGCCGTCGCGGCCGAGCTCGTCGGCGAGGTTCTTCGTCAGCGCCGAGACGGCCGCGTTGCGCACGGTCCCTGTGATCGACCCGCTGGACCGCGCGGCCAGCCCGCTGACGTTGACGATTCGCCCCCACCCGCTCGCGCGCATGAGCGGAACCACCTCGCGGATGCACCGAAGGTACCCGAGCACCTTCACGTTAACCTGCTCGCTGAATTCCGGCTCGTCGAACGCGTCGATCCCGACCACCGCGCCCGTGTTGGGCCGCGCCGCGGCGTTGACCAGGATGTCGACGCCGCCCAACCCGGCGACCACCGCGCGCACCATGGCGCGCACGGACTCTTCGTCCCCGGTGTCCGCGCTGACGCCGATCACGGGCCGGCCCGATTCCGCGGCGACCGCCGCGCGCGAGGCCTCCAGCGCGCGAGCCTCACGCGCGACGAGCGCGACGTCACATCCCTCGGCGGCCAGCGCCCGGCCGATCGCCAGCCCGATGCCCCGGCTCCCGCCGGTCACGATCGCCCGCTTGCCCTCCAGTTCAAGATCCACACCGCGATCTTCTCACTCCGGGCCGGGCTCCTCGCCGGTATCGGCGGCCCGAGCGGCCGGAGTTTGCTCGAACACGTAGTACACCGCGACCACCCCGGACAGCGCGAATGCCGCGGGAGCGCTGGCGAACGCGAGCCCGATGATTGACAGGTAGACCAGCCCGCCAAAGACGAACCGCCGGCGGGCCGCCCACCACTGGTCCCGCGGAAGCTGCGTCCTGGTGCGACGCCTGTGCAGCGACCACTCGAACATCGAGGCGAACCCGATCGACATCCCCAGCAGCACCCCGCCGTACACAGCTACCGCGACCTTCGCGTCAAAACCGCTGATCGAGAGGTAGTCGGCCACCGTGCCCGTCGCGAACGGGACCATCACGACGAACAGCAGCAGTACCAGGTTCAGGAACAGCAGCGTCCGGTCGACCGCGACGATGTTGGACACCAGGGCGTGGTGGTTGACCCAGATGATGCCGATGGTGAAGAAGCTGACCACGTAGGCGACGAAAGTCGGCCAGGCGCGTGCGAGCTGATCCACCAGCGACCCATGACCGGGCCCCTGCACCGTAAGGCCGAGCGCGAGCAGCGTGATAGCGACGGCGAACACGCCGTCGCTAAAGGCTTCCAGCCTGCCCCTGTCCACCTCGCGATCTTCTCACGCGACGAGCACGGCATAGCCGCGGTGGCCTTACCCGTTCGCCGGCGCTTTCGGCCCCACGAGCTTGACAGTGGCCGAACCGTGAGACGGCTTGTACCCGGAACCGCCGCTGTACGAGGCGTCGAACCGGAGGGTGCCTGGGGCGTAATTCTTGGTGCTCACCTTGCATGTCCCCTGGCCAGCCTTGATCGTCATCACGCAGACGACCTTGTTGCCGTCCTTGACCGTCACCGTCCCCGTCGGGGGCGCCCGGTGGGCGCCGGCCGACGGGCTGGTTCCGGGCGTGTTCGACGCGGATGCCGAACAAGCCGTGGCCGCGGCCCCGAGCGCCATGGCCAAGATCACCGCACCGAGAACGCGAGGAGTAGGTCTCATCAAATCCCGCTCAATAACGTCAGCCCCGGACAGAACGTACCCAACGCTGCATCCTGGCACGGCCGCTGGCCGCTTCACCACCGCCAGCAGCCGCTTGAACCATTTGTTCACCAGGATGTCAAGCAGTCACAACGTGGCGCGCTTGGCGGCCGGGGCGGTCGCGACCTCGGTGATCTCGCTCGTCGGCTCGCCGCGGGTGTTGGCGGCGCGCAGCGCGATCAGCGCCGCGCCGAGCACGAAGATGCTGCCGGTCAGCAGTGCGCGACCGAATCCGGACGAGAGCGCGACCGCCCGTGTCGCGTGGGAATCGAGCAGCGAGCTGGTCCGCGCCGTCGCGAGCGCGGACAGGATCGCCAGCCCGAGCGCCGCCCCCACCTGAGTGGACGCGTTGATCAGCGCGCCCGCCAGGCCCGCCATCGCGGGCGGCACTCCCGCGTTGGCCGCGGTCTGCACGCCCACGAACACGCCGCCGAGCCCGAGCGCCATGATCATCAGCCCCGGGAACAGGTCGGTCCAGTAGAAACCGTGCACCGGGATGCGGGACAGCCAGAACACGCCGCCCGCCGCGATCAGCGCGCCCGCCACGATCAGCGGCCTGGTCCCGATACGGGGAATCAGCCCGGTCCCGATGACCGCGGAGACCGCGACCATCGCGGCGACAGGCACGTACGCCGCACCCGAGCGCAGGGCGGAGAATCCGAGCACGTCTTGCATGTACAGCGTGACGAAGAAGAACACCGAGTAGAACCCGGCGATCGCGAGCACCATCGTCGCGTCGGCGGCCGCCAGCCCCTTGATCCGGAAGATCGACAGCGGCACCAGCGGGTCGCGCCGCCGCGCCTCGTTCAGGGCGAACGCGATCAGCGCCGCCGCCGCGGTCGCGAGCTCGCCGATCGTGCGGGCCGAGCCCCAGCCGTCATTCGGCGCCCGCACCAGCGCGAAGATGAGCACCAGCATCCCGCCGGTGCCAAGCAGCGCGCCCGGGGTGTCGAAGGAAGAGAATTTGGAGGCGGTCCCTTCCCGGGCCCCGTCGAGCAGCCGGAACGAGGCGACCAGCACCAGCGCGCAGACCGGCAGGTTCACGAACAGCACCCACCGCCAGCCAGGCCCGGCGGACAGCACCCCGCCGAGGAAGACCCCGGCGACCGAGGCCATGCCGGCCATGGCGCCCCACGCGCCGAGCGCCTTGACCCGGTCGGTGCCGTAGCTAAAGGTCGTGGTGAGGATGGACAGCGCGGCCGGCGACATGAGCGCGGCACCGAGTCCCTGGGCGAGCCGGGCGCCGACGAGCATGCCGGAATTCACCGATACCCCGCCGACCAGCGACGCGGCGCCGAATAGCGCGGTCCCCGCCACCAGCATCCGCCGCCGCCCGAGCAGGTCGGCGCACCGCCCGCCGAGCAGCAGGAAGCCGCCGTAGGTGATCACGTAGCCGCTGAGCACCCATTGCAGGTTCTGCACGGAAAAGTGCAGGTCGCGCCCGATAGACGGAAGGGCGACGTTGACGATCGACGTGTCGAGGAAGTCCAGGAACGCGACCGCGCACAGCAAGGCGAGGACGACCTTGCCCCGGCGGGTGGCGAGAACAGATGACGTTGCGAGCGGCGGTGCCGTCATAAGCAAGAATCTCCGATCAGGATGTAATTATGTAATCAGTCAGTTAACCAACTTACTCGTGTACCGCCGGGACGTCTATACTCTTCAGTGAGATGACTGACTCACTGGCACCAGCCCAGCGCGCGCTGGGCAAGCGCGAACGGCTGATCGCCGCGGCACGCGGGACGATCTACCGGCAAGGGATCGAGAAGACCACGCTCGCCGACATCGCGGCGGCGGCCGGCGTCCCGCTCGGCAACGTCTACTACTACTTCAAGACCAAGCAGGACATCGTCGAGGCCGTGGTCGAGTCACACCTGGTCGAGGCCCGGCAGATGCTCACGGCGCTGGAAGACGCGTACGACAGCCCGCGCGACCGGCTGCAGGCGCTGTTCGGCGCGCTGACGCAACAGGCCGACCAGATCGCGCGTTACGGCTGCCCGCACGGCACGCTCTGCCTGGAACTGGACAAGCGCGCCGACGCCTCGGACCTGGCCGCGCGCCTCATGCGCGAGCCGGTCGACTGGGCCCAGCGTCAGTTCGCCGCCCTGGGCTGCCCCGACGCCGACGCCCTCGCGATCGAGGTCATCGCGCGGTACCAGGGCGCCGCGCTCCTGTCCAGCACGTTCCGCGACCCCGCCCTCATGACCCGCGAAGCCGCCCGCGTAGCCGCCTGGCTAGACACCCTCCCGACCGGCACCCCGTAAACGGCCACCTTCGCCGTGCCCCGGCGTGGCATTTCGGGCATGCCAATTAGCGCGGAAGATAGTCCGTCCTGGGAGGCGGGTAATCTTCCGCGTTGTCGGACCAGCGACTACCCTCGCGCGAGGGTGTGGGAGCACTGCTACTTGTGGGTCCGCGGGGTAGGCCGGTGCGAGGCGGCACCTGACCACAAAGTCACCTGACGACGGTGAGCGTCTTCGGCGGCGACGCGGAGCCCGCGAATCCTCCGCTGCCCGGGTAACGGGCCACGAGCGAATAGGTCCCCGGCCTGAGCCTGGTCGCGGCCAGCGGGCACGACCCCTTGCCGCCCTTGAGCGTGATCCGGCACAGCGTCGTGGTGCCGGCGGTGACCGTGACGGTCCCCGCCGGGACCCCGGCGTACCGCGGGGCGACGTCGGCCGTCAGCCGCTCGGCCTGCTCGTGGCCGTAGGTGATCCTGCCCGCCGACAGCGCCAGGCTGGTCCGAGTCCCGGCCTTCGTCACCGTGAACGTCTGCGCGGCGGTGCGGGAGGAGCTGAACTCGACCGTGGCGTCGTAGTAGGCGACCAGGCTGACGTGCCCGGCACCGAACTTCGTCGCCGGCACCTCGCACGCGCCCGCGCCCCCGGTCAGCTTGGCCACGCAGGCGACGGTGCCGCCGGCCTTGACGGTCGCCGAGCCCCCCGGCGGCAGCCCGTATCCGCCTGACACGTGCACCGAGACGCGTTCGGACTGCTCGTGCCCGTAGGCCACGGTGTGCGCGGACAGCGTCTGGGTGATCGACGTCGGCAGCGCGATCGCGCCGGTCGCGACGAACGGCTGCTGGTGATCCTGGGCGTCGTAGTAGTAGCCCACCATGCCGCAACTGCCGGTCGTCGCGCACGACAGCCCGTTGACGAACGCGCCCGCGCCGCCAACGCTGACCAGGCCGAGCAGCGGCTGCGCCGTCGCCCAGCCGCCGAGGCGCTCGCTCGTCACCCAGACCTGGAAGTGGCCCCCGGCCTTGTACTCGCCGGCGGCGGAGCAGGTGCCGGGCGAGACGCAGGACACCGGGCCTGCGACAGCGACCCCGCCGCTGTTCAGCGCGCCAAGCCCGGGTACCTCCCTGGCGCTGCCCAGCGCCCCGTTCTTCTCCGTCGCGACGAACGCGGACTGGGCCTTGGGTTTGGCCACGTTGTAGTAGCCCTCCATGGTGCAGTTGCCAGCCGACGCGCACGACACGGACGACAGGCCGCCGAAGTGCCCGGTGTCCAGCGTCGCGATGCCAGGCACCGCCAGCATTGGCCCCCACGTGCCGTTCTTCTCGTTGACCACGAACGGCGTCTGCTGGCCCGAGGCGGGCGCGTACGCGCCGACAGCGGCGCAGTTGCCGGGCGACCCGCAGGAGACCTGGTTGACCTGTGCGTCGCCGCCCTTGTTCTGCGCGGTCGCGACCTTCACCGCCGACTGCCACGCGCCATTCTTCTCCGCCGCCAGGAACGCCTGCTGCGCGCCGTTGGCGGTCGAGTACCACCCGCCGGCCGCGCAGTTGCCCGCGGACCGGCAGGACACCGAGGTGACCATGGAGACCATGCCGGCGTTCGGATTGCCGGGCAGCGGCAGCGCCGCGGGCCAGGACAGGTTCTGGTCGTCGACGTAAGGCTGCCCGTCGCCGTGGGAATCCGCGAAGAACCCGCCGATCGTGCACCGCCCGAAAGAGGGGCACGACTCGCTGTTCGGCTCGGAGAAGCTTCCCCCGGTGCCCTGCACCTCGAGCGAGCCGTCCCAGACGCCGCTTTCCTGCGCCACGAACGACTGGGTGTTGGCAGCGGCGTCCCTGTAGTACCCGCTGGCACCGCACTCGCCGGCCGCGAAGCACGAGATCGTGTTGATCTCAGCGTCGCCGCCGACGTTCAGCTGCGGGATCGTCGGCACGCCTTGTGCCGACCCCCAGGCGCCGCCCGTCTCGCTCACCACGAACGCCTGGTCCTGATTGCCGTCCGTGTAGAATCCGCCCGCGCCGCACGCGCCCGCGGCAGCACAAGACACCGCCTTCACTTGCGCGGACCCGTTGTC
Organism: Trebonia sp.; assembly: GCA_035571275.1. Taxonomy (GTDB): domain Bacteria; phylum Actinomycetota; class Actinomycetes; order Streptosporangiales; family Streptosporangiaceae; genus Trebonia. The sequence continues at coordinate 18,685 of DATMKQ010000193.1, read as the reverse complement.
GTCCAGCGTGGTGATCCCGGAAACCTGCCGCGCCTGCGCCCACACGGGGCTGGTCCCCGCGGAGGGCAGCGCGCGGATCCCTCCAGCATGAACCACCGCCGCCGCCGGCCGCGGGCAGCACGTCGCCACCGCGCAGGCGCACGCCACGAAAACCCACCACGATCGCCTCGACACCCATGTCCCCTTCCAGAACCACCTGAAGGAATTCTTAACCTTTCCTCCCCGCACGCGCCACCCTTCGTTCCGGAAAATTGATTTGATGCAACCCTCCACACACGAGAAGTGCTCTGTCAGTCCGAGGAGGTGGGCCGTGAGCGGCGAATCGGACGAGGAGTTCCGTCAGTTCATGCGCGGCCGCTGGCCGGCGATGCTGCGGCTCGCCTACGGGCTGACCGGAGATCGCGGGCACGCGGAGGACGTCGCGCAGGCCGCGTTCGCGCGGGCGTACGCGTCGTGGGGGCGAGTACAGCGCACCGGTGACCCGGACGCGTACGTCCGCCGGATCGTGATCAACGAGAACCGGCGGCGGTTCCGCAAGCAGCGGGTCGCCGAGGCGCTGCCCGGCACGCTGCCGGACAGCGGCACCGTCCAAGCGGGACCGGAGGACAAGGCCGCGCTGCTCGACGCGCTGCGGTCGCTTGGTCCCAGGCAACGGGCCGTGGTGGTGCTGCGGTACTGGATGGACATGTCCGAGGCCGAGACGGCCGCCGCGCTGAACTGCTCGGTGGGCACGGTCAAGAGCCAGGCGTCGCGCGCGCTCGCCACCCTCAGAAACCACATCGTGGAAGGGGAACTCCGGTGAGTGACCTGCGGGAAAACCTGAACGAGGCGCTGCGCGCCGTCAACCCCGGCGATCCTCCGGTGGAGGAGGCGATCCGCCGCGGCAAGGCCATCAGGACGCGGCGCAGGATCGGCGTGACGGCCGCGGTGGCGGCCGTCGCGGTGCTCGCGGGTGCCGGTTACCCGGCGCTGACCCACCGGCAGGCGGCGCCTAGGCCGGTCACGCCCACGCATAGACACGTCAGCGTGACCGTTGTGCCCCCGGGGCCGCACGCGCACGCGGGCACGATCGCGACCGGCACGATCGACGGCAAGGCCTGGCAGGTCTGGGTGGACAACCCCAAGACGAACGGCACGCCGGGACAGGTGTGCCTTGGCGCGTCCGGTCCGGCCTTCGGCGTGTCCGGACTCCAGCCGGTGTGTTATCAGCCGCAGTCGCTGGACGCCGCGAACCCAGTGGCATGGGAGGGGCTCGCGGTCCCCGGCGATGCCCAGGCCGGCATGGGCCGGGTCGGCGCCGATGTGTCTTATGTCCTGGTCAGGCTGTCCGATGACGTTACGCTCAAGCTGATTCCAGTCAAGGCTTACGGTACGCGCTACGTCGCGTTCGCTTCCCCGCCTGCCCTTCCCGTCGCCAGTGCCACCGCCTACCTGAGCGACGGTCAGTACCTGACCTCGGTACCGTTCAACTTGCCTGACGGGATTCCCGTCTTCGGCAGGTGGCAATCGCCTGGACAGCGTGTCCAGGCGCAGGTGACGAAACGAATCGCCGTCGGGTCGGCAGCCGGCAAGGCCTGGGCCGTCGAGGCGCACATCGGTCCGTGGGGAGCGTGCTTCGTCGACACCGGCGTGGACGCCGGGCAGTGGGCGTGCGTGGATGACAGCACGCCGATGGGCACGCAGATGATTGCTTTGCCCGGCGACTCGGCGGGTGTGGTGGTGGGATCGGCCGCGGCCGATGTGCGCTACCTCACGATCGCGCTGACCGACGGCGCCGCGTTGCGGGTCACTCCGGTGCAGGTGGGCAACCAGCGGTACTTCGCCTTCTACCTGAGCAAGGGTGAGGCGATGGTGCGCCGGTGGACCGCGTACAACGCCGCCGGCAAGCAGCTGGCCTCGGGCAAACTGGGGTGATGCTGCGATACAGTCTGGTGCGGTCGGCGGTCGGGCAGGCCGACCCATCAACAACAGCCGCCTTCATGTTCTGGCTGATGTTCAGGAACATCGCCTCCGACGGCCTGGTCTTCGATGACCCGGTGCACGCCGCCATCCTCTCCCAGCCCGGGTGCGTGCTCGCCTCGCCGTCGTGGGAGAACACCGCGACGCAAATCACCCAGGATTACGTCTACCACTGGACGCGCGACGCGGCGATCGTCGCCTTCGAACTGTCGGCGGCGTATGCCGCGGGAATGCTGCCCGACAATCAGCCGCTGATCGAATACGTGCGGTTCTCCCAGGTCTGCCAGGCCGCTCCCGGCGATTTCGACCGCGCGTCCTACTACATCAACGGGACCCAGCGCCCGTGGACCGACCAGACCGATGGCCCGGCGCTGCAGACGCTCGCGCTGCTTGCCATGTACGCCCAGCTCGACCCGCCCTCGCGTCAGGCCGCGCTGACGCTGATCGACGCGAACCTGAACTTCCTGGCGACCGCGTACACCGGACAGACGTACAACTTGTGGGAGGAGGTGTACGGCGCCTCGTTCTTCGCCCGGTCGGTGCAGCTCAAGTGCTTCCAGGCGATCGCGTCGAACAAGATCGGCATCGCCGTCCCCGGCTGGCTGCCGGCCGCCGTCTCGTGGCTGACGAACGCGCTCGACCAGCACTGGAACGGCTCCTGCTACCAGTCGGTGCTGCCCGTTCCCTCTGGTAAAACCTACGATCCGAACATCGACGTGGTCATGGCGGCCGTCTACGGCGCCGAGTCGGTCACCGACACCCGGCTGCTCGCGCACGCCGCCCTGCTGCGCGCCCAGTGGGCCGAGCCCGGCGAGTACTGCTACCCGATCAACGGCGACGACGCCAAGCGCGGCATCGGCCCGCTGCTCGGCCGTTATCCAGGCGACGTCTACGACGGCGACACCGACGCCCTGGAGGGCGACCACCCGTGGGCGCTGACGACGGCGAACTTCGCTGAGCTCTACTACCGGCTGGCCGGAAAGATCTATTCATCCCGAACGGTCCCCGCCGACTCCCTGTCCGCACCCTTCTTCACCCAGGTCGGCGCCGACGTGAGCGGGTCGCCGCTCGCGGTGGTGGCGGCGCTGCGCGCCGCGGGGGACAAGATGCTCCAGGCGATCGTCTTCCACAGCGACCACTTCGAGCTCAGCGAGCAGTTCGACGCGGTGACCGGCTTCGAGAAGAGCGTGCGGAACCTCTCGTGGTCCTACGCGGCCTTCCTGTCCGCTGCCCGTGCTCGTTCCTAAACGTCCGCGTTCCCGGCCGCCGCGGTCTGCAGCGGGGCCTTCGCCGTGTCCTTCGGCAAGCTCGACGGGCTGACGAACGTGCTGCCGTTCGGCCCCGCCTCCACGGCCTCGTGCAGCGCGCTGCCCTTCAGGTACTGCGACCAGCTCAGGAACCACTCGGTATAGCCGTTGTCCCAGGTGCCGGCCTTCGGGCTGCCCTTGATCGTGATCGGGTCGCCCGGCACGGCCATGTTGTAGTAGATCTGCGCGTCCGCGGGGGACAGGTTCACGCAGCCGTGGCTCACGTTCTCGAAGCCCTGCTCGCCGACCGACCAGTAGGCGTCGTGGTAGTAGTCGCCGCTGAACGTGAACCGCACAGAATACGGGACCTCGAGGCTGTACCCCGGGCCGGTCATCAGCACGGGGTTCTCCTTCTCGATCGTCAGGTAGCTGCCGTCCGGCGTGTCGTCACCCGGCCGCCCGGAACTGATCGGCCAGTCGTAGGTCAGCTTGTCGTTCACGTAGATCTGCGTGTGGTGGGTCTGCGTATCCCCGACCGCGATCAGCGACCGGCCGATGTTGAAGGTCTGGGTCAGGGTGTGGAACCCGTAGACGCCCGGCGCGGCTTCCACGCCGTCCAGGTGCCCGGTGAAGCTCACCGTGGTGCCCGTCGGCCAGTAGTCCCGCGGCCTGAAGTAGAGGCAGTCGGCGGCCATGCCGCAGGGCTGATCCCAGTACCACGCGCCGATCACTGGCTTGGACGTCTTGAGCTGCAGCGCTTTCTCGACGGCGGCCTTGTTCGTGATGCTGTGGTCGAAGTACAAGATGATCGGCATGCCGACGCCGTAGGACTGGCCTTGCCCCTCGATGATCTCCGTGGTGAACGTCGACGACGGCGTCAGCGTGCGGAACGTGCTGGTCCGCGTCGTGGTCCCGTCGGCCGCGGTGGCGGTCGCGGTCACCGTGTACGACTGCGACACGTCGAGGGTCCACGTGCTGTGCCAGGTGGTGTTCCCGCTCGAATAGCGGCCGGTCACCGGGTCGCCCGAGGTGTGCACGCTGACGTTCTTCAGCGTGCCGTTCGTGGTGACCGTGATGCCCTTGGACGGATCGACGTTCGCGCCGGTGGCGGGCGTTATCGTCACGACCGGTCCCGGCGGTTTCGCCGGCGCGCTGGCCGAGGCCTTACCGCCGGCCTGCGCCGCGGCTGACGCGGTATCGCCCGCGGGCCTCGCCGCCGTAGTTCCGCCGCTGGTGCATGCACCCAGCGCGATTCCCAGTGCCGCGAGCGCGGTGATCCCCGTCAGCCTCTTCATGTCAGAACTATTCCCAACACTGGGCGCCTCGCAACGACGGACATTTCCGCCCGAATGCCATTTAGCCGAATGACTTGGCGGCGTTGTAGTCACCGGCCAGCGTCGCGCTGATCATGGAGATCACCGCCGCGTTGGTGGTGCGGATGCCGAGTTCGCGGTTGTAGTCGAGGCTGGCGGTGGAGAAGTTTTCTGAGCCGACGAAAACCTGCCGGTCTTTACGACCGGCGTCGGCGACCACCGCTTTCGCGTGGATGTACAGCACGTTGTCACTGTCGGCGAACACGCGGACGTGCACGCCGGCGCGGATGAGCAGGCGGAAGGCGCTGTCCCACTCGCTCTCGGCGGTCATCACGACCTTGACGTCGACTCCGCGCCGTGCCGCCTTCTCCAGCGCCGAGATGATCACGGAACTGGCCATCTCCTCGTTCTCCACCGCGAGCGTGCGGGTCGCCGCGTTGATGACAGCCAGAATGGAGCGCTCGGAGTTGGTCGGAGACCAGACCAGGTCGGTACCGTCGGGCGGCGTGATCGCCTTGTGGGCGAAGTCCGCGTTGAAGGTCGTGACGATGGCGTCGATGTCCGGCTTGCCGGTGTCGATGACGGCGAAGTCGCGGGTGCCGGGGTAGTCGCTGCTAACCATGTTGAGCGTCATGATCACGGACGTCTTGCCGTCCACGGTCAGCGTCTTCTGGTGGTACGTCGTGCCCGCAGGCGCCCAGGTCACGTGCACGTGGCGGGCGGACAGGTAGGCGTAGGCGGCCGCGTTCCGCGACTCCTCCAGGTGCGCGTCAAGGATCACGCGAACATCCACGCGGCGGGCGGCCGCCGCCGCCAGGTCGCGCTCGGCGGTAGCGTCGCGCAACTCGTACATGGTGAGCTCGATCGAGAACCTGGCCCGGTCGATGAGCTGATAGATCCGCCCGATACCGGCCGACGGCTCGACGAGGACGCTGAGCGCGCCGGAATTCTTCACCGGCTGGGCGTCGTGGTGGAGGGTGGTGTGGCGGGCGGCCGTGTGGCGGGCGGCGGAGTGGTGGGCGGCGGAGTGGTGGGCGGCGGGGTGGTGTGCGGTCTCTTTAGGAGCGACCAGCTTCATAGTGCATCCAGCCAGAACAATGGCCAGCACTGCTGACATCGCCAGGACGCGTCGCATACCCGTACATACTTCCGCCAGCGCGCCCAAGTATTCGCGTCACATCGGGCGGACGCGATCCGTCATACCAGCGACTGGTAAGACGGGAACCTGGGGTGAGCTGATGGACGACGAGTGGCTGGCCGGCCGGTTCGAGGGCAACCGTGCCCGGCTGCGCGCGATGGCCTACCGGATGCTCGGCTCGGCGAACGACGCCGAGGACGCGATCCAGGAGGCCTGGATCCACGTCGCCGGGGCAGACGCCGACGACGTGGCGAACCTCGACGGGTGGTTCACCACGATCGTCGCGCGCGTGTGCCTGGACATGCTGCGGTCAAGGAAGTCGCGGCGCGAGGAGCCGGCCGGCGAGGACGTGTCGTCCGCGGCGGGCGCCTCCGCCGCCTCCGCGGCCGCCGCCGCCGCCGCCGACCCGGCGGCGGAGGCGGTGCTCGCGGACTCGGTGGGGATCGCGCTGCTCGTCGTGCTGGACAGGCTGGCGCCGGCCGAACGGGTGGCTTTCGTGCTGCACGACATGTTCGGCGTGCCGTTCGGGGAGATCGCCGGGATCACCGGCCGGTCCGCGGACGCGGCGCGGCAGCTCGCTAGCCGGGCCAGGCGGCGGGTGCGGGGAGAGGAGTCCGGGCCGGCCGGCGATCTCGGTGCGGCTGAGCGGCTGAGCAGGCAGCGTACGGTCGCGGAGGCGTTCCTCAGCGCTTCCCGCTCGGGGGACCTTGCCGCGCTGCTCGCGGTCCTCGACCCGGACGTGGTGCTGGTCGCCGACGAGGCGGCCGTCCGCCCGGGCTTCACCCGGGAGCTGCGGGGCGCCGACGCGGTCGGGCGCGGCGCCCGGTCCGCCGCCGCGCTGTCTCGCCAGTCCTTCGTGGCCCTCGTCGACGGCGTGCCCGGGATCGTGTACGCGCCGCGCGGTACGGTCACCACCGTGCTGGCCTTCACCTATGCCGGGGACAAGATCTCCGGGATCGATGTCATCGCCGATCGGGCGCACCTTCTCGCCATGGAGCTGGCCCTTCCGGCTTAGGGCACCTGCGGAACTTCTGGGGACGCTAAGGCGGCGAGACAGACGCGCCGGGCGTCAGTCCGTGAAGACCGCTTCCTGGAACCACTGCCAGGTCCTGGGAATGCCAACCTCCCGGGCGACGCTCGGCGCGTAGCCAATGAGTTTCCTGGCCAGGTCATAGGAAGCGAAGTTGCGGCCGACCTCCCCGGCCCGCTTCGGCCGGTACTCGATCGGGTGGTCGGGGACGCCCGCGGCCCGGCGGCACAGGTCAGCCAGCTCGGTGACGGTCGTCTCGACACCCGACGCGGCGTGCAGCACCGTGCCGCCAGGGACGTCCTTCTCCAGCGCGAGCCGCAGGGCGTTCGAGATGTCGTCCACGTGCACGTAATCGCGGGACGCTGACCCGTCGCCGTAGATGACCATCGGCACGCCGTTGTGGATCGACTCGAAGAAGACGTTGAACACGCCGCGCTTGCGGTCGCTCCATGGCCCGTACACGTTGCCGAACCTGATCGCCACGGTCCGCAGCCCGTACGTCTTGGCGAACGCGTGCGCGTAACCCTCCCCGGCCAGCTTGCTGGCCCCGTACGGGGAAATCGGCTTGGGCAGTGACCGCTCGTCGACCGGTGGCGTCGCGTCGCCGATCAGCGCGCCGCCGGTCGACGCCTGCACGACCCGGGCCACGCCCGCCCGCCGCGCGGCGTCCAGCACCCGGAACGTGCCGAGCACGTTGACGTCGAAGTTGGTCCCGGGGTCCTGGACAGAACCGATCACCGAGCCCGCGGCGGCGAGATGGACGATCGCTCGCATGCCATCCAGCGCGTCATCGAGCGCGGCCGCGTCCCGGATGTCGCCCTTGACCAGTTCGGCGTCCACGCCGTCCAGGTGCGCCGGGTCCCCGGTGCTGAGGTTGTCAAGCACGCGCACCCGGTACCCGCTAGCGACCAGACGACGCACCAGCGTCGCACCCACGAAACCGGCGCCGCCGGTTACCAAGACTCCTTCGGAACCACTCACAAGAGGGGGAGTGTACCTGCTGTACCTCCGCCTCACGGCGCGAACCGGTCGGTGCCGCACCAGATGAATGTCTCATTCAGCTGGTCATAGGCAGATGGACGGGACATTCATCTGGCTGCTTCTCAAATTATTGTGATTGACAACACCGAGCGGTTACGAATGGTTTTAGCGCGTATGCGCTGTGACACTTATCCGGACGCTAAGCGATCGGCACGCGACGTCCTGTCATGGTCGGGCGCTGGTCCCACGCGCACCAGGAGGCTTGCTCTGGCCCGCCTATAAGCGCCAATCACAGGACGATAACGTCTCGGCTGAGGCGTATCGGGCTAAACCGGTCGGCCTTCCCGCCCTCTGGGCCGTGTGACATTCCCCACACATAGCCACCCCGTGATCAGGGTACTGGCCTGCGCTTCCTGACAACGTTGACTAGACCTCTGACCAGGCGAAATGTTATCCGATCAATGGCTATTCCCGATCTCTTAAGGCACAGTTATCAGTACGTAATGTGCAACTAATTGCGGAACAAAGAATGGCTAGCAGCGAGACAAACGAACTTCCCGAGTGGTACTCAGGTACCGCGCGGCGCACGGACAAAGCCGCGTGTTCGAAAAACACCGAAAGACGCCAAACGCCAGAGAGAAGGGCCGAATGATAGCAACTCGGATGCCCGTAAAGGAGCCCTGTACCTATGTCCGGGTCCATACGAGCGAGCCGGAGGCGCCTACGGATGCGGCGTAACTGGCTGGCCCCCGCCGCGCTCACGGCGATCGCGCTGGGTGTTCCAGTGGCCGGCGGAGTCGCTCAGGCGGCCCCCACGCACGGCCAGCAACTGACCACCGTCGGTCCAATCCGCAAGACGATGCAGCATCACCAGTCCGCACGTCGCGTGAGCTTCAACGAGAACACGGCGTCGTACGTGAAGCGCCTCGAGGGCGCACCGTACGCCTGGGGGGGAACCACACCGGCCGGTTTCGACTGCTCCGGCCTGACCCAGTACGTCTACCGCCACTTCGGCAAGAGCATCCAGCGCACGGCCGAAGACCAGTTCCTGCAGTTCCGGCGCATCAGCAAGGCCCGGGCCTGGCGCGGTGACCTGGTGTTTTTCCACGAAGATAGTGACCCAAACAGCTACGTGTACCACGTAGGCATCTACGAGGGTGGTGACGACATGGTGGCCGCCACGACCTACGGTGAGGGCGTCCAGTGGCAGTCGTTCGCCTGGGCGGGGGACACGGTCACCTTCGGCACGATCAGCCACTGATCCAAGCAAGCATTGACTTGAGTAGACCGTTCTGTCTATAGTCATTTAGACAGAACGGTCTACTCAAGTAGGAGACGGCATGGGTCTTCCGCAAGCCCTGGTAACCGGCGCCACCAGCGGCATCGGCCGTGCGGTCGCGCTGAAGCTGGCGACGGAAGGCTTCTCCGTCCTCGTGCACGGCCGCGACGCCGCTCGCGGGGCGGCGGTGGTCGAGGAGATCGCCGCGGCGGGCGGACAGGCCCGGTTCGTCGCCGCTGACCTGACCGACGTCGAGTCGATCGAGAACCTCGCCGCGCAGGCCGGGGAGATCGACGTGCTGGTTAACAACGCGGGCTTCTCCTGGTTCGGCCCCACGACCGAGCTCGAACCGGCCACGTTCGACCAGATGTTCGCCGCCAACGTCCGCTCGGCCTACTATCTCGTGGCCGCGATAGCGCCCGCGATGGCCAACCGCGGGACCGGCAGCATCATCAACATGGGCAGCATGGCGGGCCAGATTGGCCTAGCCGGGGGAGCGGCGTACGGCGCGACCAAGGCGGCGCTCGCCGCGCTGACCCGTTCCTGGGCAGCGGAGTTCAGCCCGCGGGGCGTGCGGGTGAACACGATCGCGCCCGGGCCCGCCGCCACCGAGGGCGCCGCCGCTGACCGCACCGCTGCCCTCGGCCAGACGACGCTGCTAGCGCGCCCGGCCCAGCCGGCCGAGATCGCCGACGTCGTCGCGTTCCTCGCCTCGCCGAAGGCGGGCTACATCACCGGTGCCGTCATCGCCGCCGACGGCGGCCGGACCGCGATCTGAGAGGCAATCACCGTCATGCCTGAATGCCGCGGAACTGTCCAGCTTGCCAGCGAGGCCCCGGCCGAGCGCGCCGCCCTTCTTTCACCGCCGGCCGGTGAGCCGCCGGCGGCCCGGCGGCTCACCGGCCGGCCCGCGATGTACCTGCTGGCCTCCCTGATCGTGTCGTTGCTCGCCGCCTCCGCCGCGCCGACCCCTCTCTACGCGATCTACCAGGCGCGCTGGGGCTTTACGCCGATCACCACCACGGTGGTATTCGGTGTCTACGCGGTGGCCGTGCTGGCGTCGCTGCTGACCCTGGGGAGGCTGTCAGACCATGTCGGGCGGCGCCCTGTCCTCCTAGCGGCGCTCGCGGTCCAGGCGGTCTCGCTGCTGGTGTTCGTCACCGCGGACGGCGTCCCTGAACTGCTGACGGCACGCGTCATCCAGGGACTGGCCACCGGCGCGGCGCTTGGCGCGATCGGCGCCGGCATGCTGGACATCGACCGGCGGCGCGGCACGTTCGCCAACGCCGTCAGCCCCGGCATGGGCACCGGCGTAGGTTCGCTGCTGTCCGCCCTGGCCGTTCGGTATCTGCCTGCGCCCACGCACCTCATTTACATAGCGCTGCTCGTCGTGTTCGCCCTGCAGGCGGTTGGAGTCGCGCTCATGCGAGAGACGGTGACCCGCAGCCCCGGCGCTCTCGCCGCGCTGGTCCCGGACATTGAGCTGCCGCGCAGTGTGCGTACCCGGATGCTGACCGCCACACCAGTCCTGTTCGCGGTCTGGGCATTGGCCGGGCTCTACGGCGCGCTAGGTCCGGCGCTGGTCCGCGCGCTGACCGGATCCGCTAGCGAGGTGCTGGGCGGCCTGAGCCTGTCCGTGCTCGCCGCGACGGCCGTCGTATCGATCATCGTCCTGCGCTACGCCGCGGCGCGCACGGTGATGCTCACCGGAATCGGCGCGCTCATCGCCGGAGTCGCGATCACTTTGCTCGCGCTGACCCTCAAGTCCCCGGCGCTGTTCTTCGCGGGCACCGCCGTCGCCGGAGTCGGCTTCGGCAGCGGCTTTCAGGGCGGCATCCGCATCGTGGTTCCGAACGCCGCGCCCCACGAGCGGGCCGGCGTGGTGTCCGCGCTCTTCGTCGTCTCCTACCTGGGCTTGGGCATACCAGCGGTCGCGGCCGGGTTCGCCGCCACCCACGGCGTCGGTCTCCTCGGCGCGGCCCGGTACTACGGCGTTGCCGTGATCGCGGCGGCCGCACTCGCCCTGATAGGTATCCTCCGCGACAGGCCAGCCAAGAAGGTGATCGCATGGCGGTGAAAGCCGGGCCCGTGAAGACAGCCCGCGACCGGCTGCTCGCCGCCGCGAACGAGCTGTTCTACCAAGAAGGTGTGCACACCGTCGGCATCGACCGGGTGATCGATCGCGCCGGGGTGGCCAAAGCGTCGCTGTACAACACCTTCGGAAGCAAGGACGAACTTGTCCGCGCTTACCTGGAATCCCGGCACGCGAACGTGGTGGCGAGGATCACGCGCACGATCGCGGAGCACGACGAACCCGCGGACAAGCTGCTCAGCGTGTTCGACGCCCAGGGCGAGCTGTTCGCCGAGCCTGGCTTTCGCGGCTGCGCCTTCGTCAGCGCGAGTTCGGAGTCGCCAACCGACCTGGTCGCGGAGGCCGCCGACGACTACAGGCGGTGGGTGCGCTCTCTGCTCACCAACCTCGCCAGGGATTGCGGCGTGACGGACGCGGAAAGCCTCGGGCGTCAGCTCCACTTGCTTTACGACGGCGCGAGCCTGTCCGCCCGGATGGACCGCGACCCGTCGGCCGCCGTCGCCGCGCGTGAAGCCGCGGAAACCCTGCTCGACGCCGCGCTCAGTCGATTATGCTACTTAGTCATGTCAGACCGGAGCGTATTAGTGGAGCCAGCGCCACCGACGCTGTCCCGGCGTCATGAGGCCGGCGCGCCGAGTGCGCGCGGCATGCTCCTTACCCTACTCGGCGAGTTCGTGCTCCCGGCCGACGGAACGGCATGGACTAGCGCCGTGCTCGCCGCGTTCGGCCGGCTGGGCGTCGCCGAGAAAGCGACGCGTCAGGCCCTGATGCGAACAAGCAACGCGGGCTGGCTCGAGCCAGAGAAGGTCGGCCGTCGCACGCGCTGGCGGCTGACCCGCTCGGCGGAAAAGCTGCTGACCGACGGCGCCGAACGCATCTATTCCTTCGGCCCGGCCCCCGACTGGGACGGCCAGTGGGTGCTCGTCCAGGTCCGCATCCCCGAGTCCGGCCGGCGCGCCAGACATGTCGTCCGCACCAGGCTCACCTGGGCGGGGTTCGGCTCACTGGGCGCCAGCTTGTGGATTAGCCCGCACTCCCGCAAGAACGAAGCAGAAAAAGTACTGCGGGACGCCGGTGTCGCCGACGCGGCGCACGTGTTCATCGCGACGCGGACCGGTATGACCGACACCAGGGCCATGGTGTCTGCGGCCTGGGACCTGCCCGCGATCGAGGCGCAGTACGAGCGGTTCGCCGCCGAGTTCGCGGATCCGCATCCGCCCGACCTACTCGCCCGCCAGCTCGAGCTCGTGCACGCCTGGCGGCGCTTCCCGTCGCTCGACCCGGCGCTGCCGCGCGAACTGCTGCCCGCCGGGTGGACAGGAGAGATGGCCGCGCGGCTGTTCGCTGACCGGCACGAGCGGTGGCTGGATGGCTCGCGTACCGAATGGAAGCGCCTCAACGTCGAAAATGCTACGAACCATTGACGTGACTACGTTACTTCGTAGAACATTAGAGCATGGTGGACTTCCGTACTAGCCCCGCGCGGTACCGGCACTGGCGGCTCGCCGTGGACGGCCCGGTCGCCACGCTCACCATGGACGTCGACGAGCAGGGCGGCCTGGTCCCCGGCTACGAGCTCAAGCTGAACTCCTATGACCTCGGCGTGGACATCGAGCTGTACGACGCGGTGCAGCGGCTGCGGTTCGGGTACCCGCGGGTAAAAGCCGTCGTCATCACCAGCGGCAAGGACAAGGTCTTCTGCGCCGGCGCCAACATCCGCATGCTCGCCGCCGCGGACCACTCCTCAAAGGTTAACTTCTGCAAGTTCACCAACGAGACGCGCAACGGCATCGAGGACGCCAGCCAGAACTCCGGCCAGACCTACATCGCCGCGCTCAACGGGACCGCCTCCGGCGGCGGCTACGAGCTCGCGCTCGCCTGCGACCACATCATGCTCGTCGACGACAGGTCATCGGCGGTGTCGCTGCCCGAGCTTCCGCTGCTCGGCGTGCTGCCCGGCACCGGCGGCCTCACGCGCGTCACCGACAAGCGCCGCGTCCGCCGCGACCTCGCCGACTACTTCGCCACCAAGGCCGAGGGGGTGGCGGGGAAAAAGGCCGTGCAATGGAAGCTTGTAGACGAAGCTGTCCCTCGCGCTCAATGGCAAGAACAGGTATCTGAACGGTCTCGGGCCGCTGCCCAGTCGTCACCTCGCCTGGCAGGCGGCGAAACAGGCATCGAGCTGACTCCCCTCGAAAAAACCCGCACGGACACCGCGGTGACCTACACCCACGTATCCGCAAGCCTCGACCACGACCGAGGAGTCGCGGAGATCACGGTGTACGGCTCAGGCGCCGATCCCGCTACCCCCGCCACCCCTCCCACCCCCACCACCCCCGCCACCATTAACGATGTCCACACGCTGGGCGACAAGTTCTGGACGCTGGCGGTTACCAGGGAGCTCGACGACCTCATCCTCGATCTGCGTACCAACGAGCCCGAGATCGGAACCTGGGTGCTTCGCGCGCGCGGCGACGCGGCGAACGTCCTGGCCTGCGATGACCTGCTGCTGGCCAACGACGCCACCGACTGGCTGGCGAACGAGATCGTGCTCTACCTCAAGCGCACCCTCAAACGCCTTGACGTGACGAGCCGATCGCTGATCGCGCTGATCGAGCCGGGTTCCTGCTTCGCCGGCTCGCTGCTCGAGCTCGCCTTGGCCTGCGACCGCTCCTATATGCTCCTCGGGTCGGATCCTGCCGCAACGATCAGCGTGGGCGCGATGAACCTGGGGCCGCTTCCGATGGGCAACGGGCTCACCCGCGCGCAGACCAGGTTCCTCGGCGATCCGGAAGCGCTTGCACAGGTGGAAAAGCGGGCAGGGGAGCAGCTGGAGGCCGACGACGCACAGCGGCTCGGCCTTATCACCTTCGCCCCCGACGACATTGACTGGGACGACGAGGTCCGCATCGCGGTGGAGGAGCGGGCGAGCTTCTCGCCTGACGCGCTGACGGGCCTGGAGGCGAACTACCGGTTCGCCGGGCCAGAGACCATGGAGACGAAGATCTTCGGTCGGCTGACCGCGTGGCAGAACTGGATTTTCTACCGGCCCAACGCCTCGGGTCCCGATGGCGCACTACGCGCCTACGGGACCGGCAAGCGGGCCCGTTTCGACCGGAAGAGAGTGTGACCGCGATGACCACCCCGGACTACGCGGAGAAGATCCCGAACAACGTCAGCCTCAATGACGATAGGCGGCTGCAGCGGGCGCTGGAGTCCTGGCAGCCCAACTTCCTGTCGTGGTGGGAGTCGATGGGCCCGACGCTGCCCACCCAGGACGTGTACCTGCGCACCGCGGTCAACGTCGGCCGCGAGGGCTGGGCCCACTTCGGCCACGTGCCGATGCGGGACTACCGGTGGGGGATCTTCCTGGCCGAACGCAGCCCGGACCGGCGGATCGCGTTCGGCGCGCACAAGGGCGAGCCGACCTGGCAAAAGGTGCCCGGGGAGTACCGAGCCGAGCTGCAGCGGCTGATCGTCATCCAGGGCGACACCGAGCCCGCCTCCGTCGAACAGCAGCGCAACCTTGCCGCCATCGCCCCGTCGCTGTATGACATGCGGAACCTGTTCCAGGTCAACGTGGAGGAAGGCCGTCACCTATGGGCGATGGTGTACCTGCTGCACGCCTACTTCGGCCGGGAAGGCCGCGAGGAGGCCGAGGAACTGCTGCACCGTAACTCCGGCAGCGCCGACGCCCCCCGCATCCTGGGCGCGTTCAACGAGGAGACACCGGACTGGCTGTCGTTCTTCATGTTCACCTACTTCACCGACCGGGACGGCAAATACCAGCTCGGCACGCTGAAGGAGTCCGGGTTCGACCCCCTCAGCCGGACGTGTGAGTTCATGCTGAAAGAAGAGGCGCACCACATGATGGTGGGCACCACCGGGGTAGACCGGGTGGTGGAGCGCACCGCGCAGGTCATGGTGGAAAGCGACACCGACGACGTCGCCGCGCTCGGCGCGATCCCGCTGCCGGTCATCCAGAAGTACCTCAACTTCCACTACTCGGTGTCCCTGGACCTGTTCGGCGGCGAGACCTCCACCAACGTCGCGAACTACTACACCGCCGGCCTGAAGGGCCGGTGGCTCGAAGAGCGCCGCAAGGACGACCACACGCTCGCCGACGACTCGATCATGGTGGACGCCCTCCTCGAGGGTGAGATAGGCCAGGTCGAGGTGTCCGCCCTCACCGGCCTCAACACCGACCTGCGCCGCGAGTACATCGCCGACTGCGAGAGCGGCGTCAAGCGGTGGAACCGGATACTCTCCGAGGCCGGTTTGCCGCACCGGCTCGCGCTGCCGCACGTCGCGTTCAACCGCAAGGTCGGCGCGTTCGCCGGCATCGAGGCCTCGCCCACGGGCGGGCGGCTTTCTACGGCGGAATGGACGGCCCGCAAGGGACAATGGCTGCCAACCGACACCGACAAGACGTTCGTCCGCTCGCTGATGCGCCCGGTCCACGAGCGCGGCAAGATCGCCGCCTGGCTGGCCCCGCCCCGCAACGGCATCAACGGCAAGCCGTTCGACTACGACTACGTGCACCTGGTATGACCACCTACCCTCCCTCCACCACCTGTAGTCACATCAGCAAAGGCGGCCCCGATGGCGCAGCTGTTCAACGCATGTGAGTACTTGCTCGACCGGCGCCTGTCCGCCGGCGACGGCCAACGGATCGCGCTCGCCGGCCCGGCCGGCGAAGTCAGCTACGCCGACCTGCACGATCGCGTGTGCCGGACCGCGGCCGGCCTGGGCGCGATGGGACTCAAGCCCGAACAGCGGCTGCTGATGGTGATGGCCGACTCGCCGCACTTCGTGGTTGTTTACCTCGCGGCGATGCGGGTGGGCGCGATCCCGGTTCCGGTTTCGACGATGCTGCACCCGGACGGCATCGCCGAGCTCCTGCGGGACTCGCGGGCGCGGTACCTGGCGGTCAGCCACGAGTTCGCCGCCGCGGCGCAGTCGGCCGCCGCGGCGGCGCCCGAGCTCGCGGGAATTCTGACGGAAGCCCAGCTTGACGAGCTTGCCTCGGTTAACCCAGACGAGTCGATCTATGACACGTCGGCGGACTCGCCCGCGTTCTGGCTGTACACCTCCGGCACCACGGGAACCCCGAAGGCGGCCATGCACCGTCACGGGTCGGTCGAGGTGGTGTGCGACACCTACGGCGCCCGGGTGCTCGGCATCACGCGGGACGACCGCTGCCTGTCGGCGGCCAAGGCGTTCTTCGCCTACGGGCTCGGGAACTCGGTGCTGTTCCCCCTTTCACACGGGGCCACCGCCATCCTGAATCCTCCGCCAACAAGGCCGGACCTGATCGCGGAGGCCGCCGCCAAGTACGGCGCGACGCTGTTCTTCGCCGGCCCGTCGTTCTTCGCGGCGATGCTGCGCGCCGGGATGCCCGCGGACGCCGTGGCCGGGGTGCGGCTGGCGGCGTCGGCGGGGGAGGCACTGCCCGCCCAGCTGTACCAGCGATGGACCGGGCACTTCGGGGTCGACATCCTCGACGGCATCGGCATGACCGAGATGCTGCACATCTTCTTGTCCAACCGGCCCGGCGCGGTCCGGGCCGGCACTACCGGCGTCGCGGTGCCCGGCTACGACCTCAAGCTGATCGACGAGGAAACCGGCGCCGAGGTGACCGAGCCGGGCAGGCCCGCCACGCTGTTCGTCCGCGGCGAGTCGGCGGCGACCGGCTACTGGTCCAGGTACGAGGCCTCCCGCCTGGTGTTCCAGGGCGAGTGGCTGCGCACAGGTGACACCTACGTGCGGGACGCCGACGGCTACTACGCCTGCCTGGGCCGCACCGGTGACATGATCAAGGCCAGCGGCGTCTGGGTGTCCCCGATGGAGGTGGAGGCCCGGCTGCTCCAGCATCCGGCAATACAGCAAGCGGTCGTCGTCGGCGCGCGCGACGCGGACGACCTGGAAAAGCCCGTCGCGTACGTGGTCCTGTCAAAAGACCAGCAGGTCACCGAGGCCGAGCTGATCGAGTTCTGCCGGGACGGGCTGCCGTCGTTCAAGCGACCGCGCGCGGTCGTGTTCACCGACGGTTTCCCGACAACCGCCACGGGGAAGGTGCGCCGCGTGGAGCTGCGCGAGATGGCCGCCTCGGTGCTGCGACCGGAATCACTCTGATGCTCGACGGTCTCCCGCTCGTCGACGTCCACCTGCACACCTCCCGGCTTGCGACGCTGAAGCCGGCTTGGAAGGTGTGGGCACAAGGCTTCGGCAACCCAGCCGCGACAGCGCAGGTCTACGACGAAGAGTCCGGCACGATCGTGCCGGAGGCGTTCGACGCCTATCTTGCGGCGGAAGGCGTAGACGTGGCGCTGCTGCTCGCCGAGTACAGCCCGAAGGTCACCGGCATGCAAGCGATCGAGGACCTCCTCCCGATAAAGGACTACAACCCCGACCGCATCAAGATCGTCGCCAACGTAAACCCGCACCTGCATTACCCGGTCGAAGACGAGGTGCGCCGCCAGCTAGACCTCGGCGCGGTCGCGCTCAAGATCCACCCGGTGCACGCGGGTTTCGCCGCCAACGACCGCGAGATGTACCCGGCCTACGAGGTCTGTCAGGCGACGAGGATCCCGCTCGTCGTGCATTGCGGGACGTCCACGTTCCCCGGGTCGTCTAACAAGTTCGCGGATCCGGTCTTCCTGGACGACGTGCTGCGGGATTTCCGGCGGCTCACCGTGGTGCTCGCGCACGGCGGCCGCGGCTGGTGGTATGACGCCGCGGCGTTTCTCGCCCTGTCGAGCGAGCGGGTCTGGATCGAACTGTCCGGCCTGCCCCCGTCCCGGCTGCGCGAGTACTACGCCCGCCACAACTGGGCTAGGCTCACCCGCCGGATGATCTTCGCGACCGACTGGCCTGGCGTCCCTGGCATCGCCGCGAACGCCCGCGCCGTAGCCGCCCTATGCCCAGACGAGACCACCGCCGCCCTGGTCCTCGCCGGCAACGCTTCTCACGTCTACAACCTCAAGATCAGGACCTGAACCTCCTGGTACCGAGACGGCCACTAACGTACGCTCCTTATCGAACTGGGATTCTTCATAATTTGATCTGAGGAGTAATACATGCTATCCTGTTCCTAGACGCTGATACCCGGGAGGGAGGTGCCTGTGGACGCTGAGGAAGCGTGGTTGGCGGATCTGGAAGACGAAGAGCCGCCGGAGGAGGAGCCCGAGTACTGGGAGGATGACGAGCTCACCCCGGAGGAGCTGACCGCGTGGGCCGACGCGGCGGAGGCTGCTTCCGTGATCCCGGCCCCGGCCCCGGCCCCGCAACCCGACGGGGGTGTGCCGGACCTGATCGGCGCGGTCCTTGACGCCAGCGGCGATCCGGCGCTGATGACGGACGGGGACCTGCTGACCTCGCTGGCCAGCTGGCACGCGGTGGCGTCGCGGGCGGTGGCCCGGGAGTTGCGGGCGACCGAGGAGCTGTTGCGCCGCCGCCGGCCGCGGGTGTGGGACCGGCGCGCGGACCGGGCCGAGACGGTCCGTGAGGATCTGGACGGCGGGGCGGATGAGCAGGGCCCGGACCGGGTGATGCCCGCGGTGGTGCCGTCCCGGGAGGCGGCCGCGGAGGTGGCGCTGGCGCTGACGGCGACGGAGTATTCGGCGCAGGCGCAGGTGGAGCTGACC
>DATMKQ010000192.1:0-11344 GCA_035571275.1 Trebonia sp. | reverse complement strand
GCGTGCCTCCAGTCGGCTGACGGCCCGCTCGAGCAGCAGCACGTTCTGGAAGACCCCGCCGGACAGCGCCACCGTGTCCAGGCCGTGCGCGTCGCGCAGCAGCAGGCAGCCGGCCTCTATCAGCGCCGCGACGCCGTTATGGAAGCGGGCCGCGACGGCCTCGCGCGGTGTCCCCTCCGCGAGGTCGGCGACGACGGCCCGGACGAGATCGGCGCCACGCACGCGGAACGGCGTGTTTGGGTCAGCTGGCGTGTCCATGGCCGCGTCGTACGCGTCGCGCTCGGCGGGATCGGCGAGCTGCTCCAGCTCGATCGCGGCCTGCCCTTCGTAGTTGACCGTGTCCCGGACCCCGAGCACGGCGGCGACGGCGTCGAACAGCCGCCCGGCGCTTGAGGTGAGCGGTGAGTTGACGCCGCGCCGCGCCATCGCGACGACGGCCGTCCACCGGTCCCGGTTGCGCCGCCATACATCGAGCCGGTCCGCCAGCGATGGCTCGAGGTAGGCCGCGGCCATCCGCCACGGTTGACGGATGGCCGCGGCGCCGCCGGGCATCGGCACCGGCGCGAGGTGCCCGGCGCGGCGGAACCGCGCGCGGTCCGCGATCAGGAACTCCCCGCCCCAGATCGTGCCATCGATGCCGTAGCCGGTGCCGTCGAAGGCGACCCCGATGACAGGCCCGTCATCGTCGTTGTCGGCCAGGCAGGAGGCGATGTGCGCGTGATGGTGCTGCACCCCGACCAGGTCGACGCCGTCCAGGTCGAGGGCGTACTTGGTGGACAGGTACTCCGGGTGCAGGTCGTACGCCACGACCCGCGGGTCGATGTCGAACAGCCGGCGGAAATGCTCGATGCCCTCGGTGAACGACCGCAGGGTCGCCACGTTCTCCAGGTCGCCGACGTGCTGGGAAATGAAGGCGTGATGCTCTTTGGCCAGGCAGAACGTGTTCTTTAGCTCGGCGCCGCAGGCGAGCACGGGGCGGGGGAAGCCCGCGCGGACGACGACGGGTTCCGGGACGTAGCCGCGAGAGCGCCGCAGCAGTGCCGGGCGGCCGCGGAAGGCGCGGGCCACGGAGTCGTCGGTCCTGATGTGGATGGCCCGGTCGTGGGTAAGGAAGGCGTCCGCGATGGCGCCCAGCCGGGACAGCGCGTCCTTGTCGCGGTACGCGATCGGCTCGTCGGAGACGTTCCCGCTGGTCAGCACCAGGGGGCGAGCCACCGCGGCAGCGAGCAGGTGGTGCAGCGGGGTGTAGGGCAACATGATCCCGAGGTAACGGTTGGCCGGTGCCGTCGCCGCCGCGATGTCCGCGTCGGCCCGCCGGGGGAGCAGCACGATCGGCCGCGCCGGGCTGGTCAGCAGGCCGGCGTCGGTGTCGCTGACCTCCGCGAGCCGCCGCGCCGCCGCGAGGTCGGCGGCGAGCACCGCGAAAGGCTTGTCCTCGCGGTGCTTGCGGGCGCGCAGCCCCGCGACCGCCCGCTCGCAGCAGGCATCCGCCGCGAGGTGGTACCCGCCGACCCCCTTGACCGCGACGATCCTGCCTTCGCGCAGCAGGCCGGCGGTGGCATCGACCGGCGGGCCCGGTATCGGCTTGCCCGCGGCGTCGACCAGGGTCAGCGCCGGTCCGCACGCCGGGCAGCACACCGGCTGGGCGTGGAAGCGCCGGTCGGCCGGGTCGTGGTACTCGGCGGCGCACTCGTCGCACATCGCGAAGCCGGCCATGGTGGTCAGCGGCCGGTCGTAAGGCACGTCCGTGACGATGGTGAACCGTGGCCCGCAGTTGGTGCAGTTGATGAACGGGTACCCGAACCTGCGGTCGGCCGGGTCGGACAGTTCCCGCAGGCAGTCGGCGCACGTGGCGGTGTCGGCGGTCACCAGGGCGCGTCGCGCGCCGGCCGGATCGCTGGCGACGATGCGGAAGGCCGACCGACCTGCCGCCAGCCCCGCCGGCGGCAGGTCGGTCGCGGTGATCCGCTCGATCCGTGCCAGCGCGGGCGCGTCACGTTCCAGCGCCCGCAAGAACTCCCGCACGGCCGCCTCGGGGCCTTCGACCTCGGCGAACACCCCGTCGACGTCGTTACCGACCAGGCCGCCCAGGCCCAGCCCGGTCGCGAGCGAGTACACGAACGGGCGGAACCCGACCCCTTGGACGATTCCCTCCACCCGCACCGCGGTCCTGACGACAGCCATCATGTGCTGTTGGCTGTCCGCTCGCGGGCGCGGTCGAAGTCCGCTTCGACCTCGACACCGATCTCGTCACGCAGCTTCAGCGCGCCGAAGAACCCGGTGTACGGCGTGATGCCGAAGCCGGTCTGCTTGATCGTCGCGCCGCCGTGGTAGCGCCCAGGGCCCAGGCTGGTCACCTGCAACCGGACGGGCGCGGACCTGCCGTTGAGGGTGAGCGTCCCCTCGATCGCACCCGACGAGACCGTCTGGGCGGAGCTTCCCGACGGGATGACCCGCGTCGAGGTGAAGCTCGCCGGTCCCTGGCCCAGGATCTTGCGCGCCGTGCCGGCGATGTCGCGGCGGTCCTTGTCGGTCAGCGGCTTGGCCCCGCCGGTCCCCTCGCGAACGGCCAGCGACCCGAGGTCGAGCTCGGCGGTGATCTCCGCCGCCGAGACGCCGTCGGATGGGATGGTGACGCGCGCCGACCAGCGGGTGATCTCGATGGTCAGGTCGTGCCCGGCCCGCGCGGCGAGGCCGGCGCGGCCGGTCTGCAGGAGCACCCGGCCGGAGTCCGGGCCGAGCAGGAACGTCCCCGTGATGTCCGCCACGGCACCACCGTAAGTCGCGCCCAGCGCAAAGGTCCAGCCAGGGGCACCCGCGGCGTCAGGCGAACGGGATCTCGCCGAACAGCTCGCGGATCCTCCGCACATCCCGCAGCCGCGGCTCGGTGGTGCCGCCCACCCAGCGGCTGACCGTCTTGACCGAGACCCCGAGCTGGCGCGCGGCGGCCTCCATGGTCAGGCCCTCCCGGCGCAGCACCCCCGCCATCCATTCGGCGAACGACGCGGGGTCGTCCGCGCCAGGACCGGGAGCAGCCGCCGCACCCACCGCACCGTTGCCGCTCCCCGGCACCGGCACCGGAACCGGCACTGGCACCGGCACTGGCGCCGGCACCGGCGCCCGTCCGTTGGCCTGCAGCAGCGACGTCAGCGGGTCAAGGCTGACCGCGCCGGAACGGAGCACGTCGACCTCTACGTGGTCGGGGAAGATCCGGAACGAGACGCTGATGGCGCCGGTCGGCCCCGCCGCCTCGAGCAGCGCGCGCGAGACGACCTCCCCAACCTCGCGGTTGTCGTCCTCGGACAGCGGCGATCCCGCTAGGCAGCGGCGGACGAAGTCGCGGATGTCCGGGATCGACGAGGGTCGGGCGGGAAACGTCTGGGATATGACCACGACGGGCACAACTTCGATGTTGTCGCTGATCGTGTCGTCTGGCCTGTCCATCGCCCTTTCCACCATTGTCACCTTTGGTCATCAGGGTACGTGGACAAATCGGTTCAACGCGAGCCCATACCTCCGGACAGATATGTCCACCCGGATGACGGAAGTGTCTTGTACTCACGGGGACAGGGAATTACGCTGAGGACACCCCTGAATACCGTCCGGTCTGGATCCGGATGCGCCCGGGCCCGGATCCCGTAGCGAAGGGTGGCGTTCTATGCCAGACGCCGACAACAGTGCCGCCGACAACAGTGCCGCCGCCGACATCACAGAGCCGGTCGTGCACATCCTCTGGATGAACGGGGGGCTCGGCTGCGACGGGGACTCGGTGGCGCTCACCGCCGCCACCCAGCCGAGCATCGAGGAGATCGTCCTCGGTGCCCTCCCCGGGCTGCCGAAGATTGCGGTGCACTGGCCGCTGATCGACTTCGAATGCGGCCCCGAACAGGGCGCCGACACGTTCATCGAGTGGTGGTGGAAGGCCGACCGCGGCGAACTCGAGCCGTTCGTCCTCGTGGTCGAGGGGTCCATCCCGAACGAGAAGATCAAGTCGGAAGGCTACTGGTGCGGTTTCGGCAATAACCCGGAGACCGGCCAGCCGGTGACGGCGAGCGAGTGGCTCGACCGCCTGGCGCCGAAGGCGACCGCGATCCTCGCCGTGGGCACCTGCGCCACCTACGGCGGCATCCACGCGATGGAAGGGAACCCGACCGGCGCCATGGGCGTACCCGACTACCTCGGCTGGGACTGGACGTCCAAGGCCGGGCTGCCGATCGTCTGCGTCCCCGGCTGCCCGATCCACCCTGACAACCTGTCGGAGACGATCCTGTACCTGCTGTACCAGGTCGCCGGGCAGGCGCCGATGATCCCGCTCGACGAGGCGCTGCGGCCGCGCTGGCTGTTCGAGGCCACCGTCCACCAGGGCTGCGACCGCGCCGGGTACTACGAGCAGGGCGAGTTCGCCGGCGAGTACGGCGCGCCGAGCTGCCTGGTCAAGCTGGGCTGCTGGGGACCGGTGGTCAAGTGCAACGTGCCAAAGCGCGGCTGGATCAACGGCGTCGGCGGCTGCCCCAACGTGGGCGGCATCTGCATCGCCTGCACGATGCCCGGGTTCCCCGACAAGTTCATGCCGTTCATGGACGAGCCGCCGGGCGCGCGCGTGTCGACCACGGCCAGCCAGATGTACGGCACCGCCATCCGCACCCTGCGCGGCTTCACCGCGCGCACCGCGGACAAGGAACCCAAGTGGCGGACACCGGGCAACGAGCTGCTCACCGGCTACCAGAAGACGTGGTGATCGCGATGACGACGACCAAAGGCGACAAAACGGCAAGCCAGGAGAGCGGCCAGCTCACCGAGATGGCCTGGGACCCCATCACGCGGATCGTGGGCAGCCTGGGCATCTACACCAAGATCGACTTCGCCGCCAAGCGCGTCGCGGAGTGCCACAGCACCTCCTCGATCTTCCGCGGCTACAGCATCTTCATGAAGGGCAAGGACCCGCGCGACGCGCACTTCATCACCAGCCGGATCTGCGGGATCTGCGGTGACAACCACGCGACCTGTTCGGTCTACAACCAGAACATGGCCTACGGCGTCCGGCCGCCGCACCTGGGCGAGTGGATCATCAACCTCGGCGAGGCCGCGGAGTACATGTTCGACCACAACATCTTCCAGGAGAACCTGGTCGGGGTCGACTTCTGCGAAAGGATGGTGCGGGAAACCAACCCGGGCGTGCTCGAGCGCGCGAACAGCACCGAGGCGCCCCACGCGGCCGAGCACGGCTACCGCACCATCGGCGACATCATGCGCTCCCTGAACCCGCTCGAGGGCGAGTTCTACCGCGAGGCCCTCCAGGTCAGCCGGAGCACGCGCGAGATGTTCTGCCTGATGGAAGGCCGCCACGTGCACCCGTCGACACTGTACCCCGGAGGGGTGGGCACAGTGGCGACGGTTCAGCTTTTCACCGACTACCTGACCAGGCTGATGCGCTACGTGGAGTTCATGAAGCGGGTCGTGCCGATGCACAACGACCTGTTCGACTTCTTCTACGAGGCGCTTCCCGGCTATGAGGAGGTAGGGCGCAGGCGGGTGCTGCTCGGCTGCTGGGGCAGCCTCAACAACCCCGAGTACTGCGACTTCACCTACCAGAACATGGCCGACTGGGGCCGCAAGATGTACGTCACCCCCGGCATCGTGGTCGACGGCGAACTGGTCACCACCAGCCTGGTCGACATCAACCTCGGCATCAGGATCCTGCTCGGCCACTCGTTCTACGAGGACTGGGAAGACCAGGAAATGTTCGTCACCCGCGACCCGCTCGGCAACCCGGTCGACCGCCGGCACCCGTGGAACCAGCACACGATTCCCCGCCCGGCCAAGCGCGATTTCGACGACAAGTACAGCTGGACGATGTCGCCGCGCTGGTTCAACGGCACTGAACACCTGCCGCTGGACACCGGCGGCGGCCCGATCGCCCGGCTGTGGGCGACCGCGCTGGCCGGCATGGTCGACATGGGCTACGTGAAGTCCACCGGGCACAGCGTCCAGATCAACCTGCCGCGGACGGTGTCGCGCCCCGAGGTGACGTTCGAGTGGACGCCGCCCACGGACTCCCAGGGCAAGCCGCTGTCCAACGCGATCGAGCGGGACCGGGCCAGGACGTACTTCCAGGCGTACGCCGCCGCGTGCGCGCTGCACTTCGTCGAGCGGGCCCTGGCCGAGGTGCGGGCCGGACGGACCAAGACGTGGGAGTCGTTCAGCGTGCCCGACGAGAGCATCAGCTGCGGCTTCACCGAGGCGGTCCGCGGGGTGCTCTCCCACCACATGGTGATCAGGGGCGGGAAGATCGCGAACTACCACCCGTACCCGCCGACCCCGTGGAACGGCAGCGTCAGGGACAGCTACGGAACCCCGGGTCCGTACGAGGACGCGGTGCAGAACACGCCGATCTTCGAGGAGAACCCGCCGGAGAACTTCAAGGGCATCGACATTATGCGCGCGGTGCGCAGCTTCGACCCGTGCCTGCCCTGCGGCGTGCACATGTACCTGGGCGGCGGCCGCGTGCTCAAGACGGCGCACTCGCCAACCGGCATCAACCTCGCGATCTGACCGTGCCGACAAACATGGCCGACGACGCCCAGGCGGTCGGTGAGCGAATCGAGTCGCTGCTCGCGCAGCTGCGCGCCCGTTCCGGCCCGGAAGCCGCCGAGATCGCCGAGGAACTCGTTACCAGCGTGGTCCGGCTCTACGGAGCCGGACTGGCGGCCGTGCTGCGGATCGCCGGCGATGACGACAGGGTGATCGCCAGGCTCATCGCGGACCCGCTGGTGGAGAGCCTGCTGCTCGTGCACGACCTGCACCCGCTTGACGCCGGCACGAGGATCAACCGCGCCCTCGCCCGCACCGGCGGGGGAGCGGAGTTCCTCGGCTTCGACGACGCCGGCGTGGCGCTGGTCCGCCCCGGCAGCGGCTGCGGATCCACCACCGCGGCCATCGAACAGGCCGTCACGGACGCGGCGCCGGAAGCCGCTGGGGTCCGGCTGGTTCCACGTGAACCCACCCTGCTCCAGATAACCCGCCGCCCCGCAGAGGCACGATGACAATTTTCCCGAACGAACAGGGCTCTCTCCCCACCGCTCCGCCCTCCCCTCGGGTGCCAGCCGGCCTGCGGCGGTTCGCCGCCCGCCGTTCCGTATCTCCGATCACTCCCACCGCACCAGCCGCACCCCGCACCGCACCAGCCTCACCCTTTCCCGCTACACCAGAACACCGGTGCGAACTGTGCAGCGAAGCGCTCGGCGCCGAGCACCGGCACCTGGTCGACCCGGCCAACCGCTCGATCGTCTGCGCCTGCACGGCGTGCGCCTTGCTGTTCACCCGCTCCGGCGGCCGGTATCAGACCGTGCCCGATCGCGTGCTCCATGATCCGGGCACGCCGCTGAGCGAAGCCGAATGGGCGGAGCTGCGGATCCCGGTCGCGATCGCGTTCTTCTTCGTGAACTCGGCGCTCGGCCGCGTCGTCGCCAGCTACCCGAGCCCGGCCGGGGTGACCGAATGCGAACTCGATCTCGCCGCCTGGGACAGGCTCGCGCGAACACACCCGCTGCTGCGCGCGGTGACACCGGACGTGGAGGCGATCCTGGTCGTCCGCGCGCGGTCCAGGATCAGCGACGGCGACTCCGACGAGATCTTCCTGATCCCGGTCGACGCGTGCTACTCACTCGCCGGCGCGCTGCGGCTGAACTGGCACGGCTTCGACGGCGGCGCCGAGGTCCGGACGATCATGGCGGCATTCCTCGCCGACCTGCGCCGGCGCGCCCGCACGCTGGAGGCTTTGTGATGGCGGAACTGACCTTCGGCTGCACCCAGGCCAGTTCGGAGCGATACGCCGCGACGCCAACGCTGTCGCTGCGGCTGACCATCGCGGAAAAGTCCGGCGCGCGGGTGCACGCGATCGCGCTGCGCTGCCAGATCCGCATCGAGCCGCAGCGCCGCAGGTACTCAGCGGCCGAAGCGCAACGGCTGCACGACCTGTTCGGCGACACCTCCCGCTGGGCGGATACGGTCAAGCCGATCCAGCTCGCGACCGTGTCGACGATGGTGCCCGCGTTCACCTCGCTGACCGAGGTCGACCTGCAAGTGCCCTGCACGTACGACCTGGAGGTGGCCTCCGCGCGCTACTTTTACGGCCTCGACGACGGCGCGATCCCGCTGCTGCTGCTCTTCAGCGGCACCGTGTTCATCGCCCACGGCACGGGATACAGCGTGGAGCTGATTCCGTGGAGCTCCGAGACCGCGTTCCGGATGCCGGTGAGCGTCTGGCAGGACGTCGTGGACGAGCACTTCCCGGGCAGCGCGTGGCTGCGCTGCGGCCGCGAGACCCTCGACGCGCTGTCGGCCTTTAAGTCCCAGCACGCCCTCCCGACCTGGGACGCCACGCTGACCGCCCTTCTCACGCAGGCGACCCCGTGAGCCACGACGTGCGCCAGGTCGCGGACGCGGTCCTCTACGAGGGCTACGTTCTCTACCCGTACCGCGCCAGCGCGCAGAAGAACCGCAGCCGCTGGCAGTTCGGCGTGCTCATGCCCCCGGACTACGTAGCGACCGATCCCTCCGAGAAGTCGATGACCCAGGCGGAGTGCGTCTTCGAACACTCCGGCCACCCCTCCGTAGAGCCCGCCGTCGAGGTAACCGTCCGCTTCCTCCAGGTCCAGCGCTGCACCACACTCGCCCCCGCCCCCAGCACATGGGACGAAGCCGTCGAGCACGAGGTCGCGCTCACGGTGGACGGGCCCCGTTTGCTCGGTGACGGTTGTACCAGGGGTTTCGTGATACCTGGCGGCGAGGAGCGCGAGACCGCGGGTCCGTCGCCCGTCTCACGTCATCGCGAGCGACTGCTCGGCTCTGTGCGTGTGCGCGCCACCCCGCTCCCGGGCCCCTGGCAGGCTTTCAGGCTGACGGTCCAGGTCGCCAACGAGTCGGGCACGGTGCTCGCACCGTCGACCAGGGACGAGGCACTGCCGTCCGCCTTGGTCGCGGTCCACGTGATCATCACGATCTCTGGCGGCTCGTTCGTCTCGATGACGGACCCGCCGGAGTGGGCGCGTGCGGAGGTAGCCCGCTGCGAGAACCTCGGCTGCTGGCCGGCGCTCGCCGGCCCGCCCGGCACCCGCCAGGTCATGCTCGCCTCGCCGATCATCCTGCCCGACCACCCGGAACTGGCCAGCGAAAGCCCGGGCGACCTCTACGACGGCACCGAGATCGACGAAATCCTCACGCTACGCACGCTGGCCCTGACCGACGAGGAAAAAGAGGCGGCCCGCGCGACCGACCCGCGTTCGGCCGCGCTGATCGACCGCGTCGACGCGATGGACGCGCCGACGATGGCGCAATTGCACGGTGTCATTCGCGCCGTGCGCCCGGCGGCGGGCACCGCTGACGCCGACGCCGACGACCGCCCCGCCGACGACGCGCGTGTGCCCTGGTGGGATCCGGCGCAGGATGCCTCGGTCTCACCCGGCACCGACGCGGTCACCGTGGCCGGTCACCGGGTCGCCCGCGGCAGCGTGGTGACGTTGCGGCCGGGCGTCCGCCGGGCCGACGCCCAGGACATGTTCCTCGACGGCCGGACCGCTGTCGTCGAGGCCGTGCTTTTCGACGTCGACGAGACCGCTTACCTGGCCGTCTCCCTGGCCGACGACCCCGCCGCGGACATGCGATCCGCCCACGGCAGGTTCCTGTACTTCGCCCCGGACGAGGTCGAGCCATGCTGACGGGCCGGACGCTGGTCGCCGGGGTCGGCAACATCTTTCAGGGCGACGACGCCTTTGGCGTCGAGGTAGTGAGGCTGCTGGCACAGCGTTCGCTGCCGGACGGCGTGGAGGTCGCCGATTTCGGCATCCGCGGCGTTCACCTGGTCTATGAACTGCTCAACGGGTGCGACCTGTTCGTGCTCGTCGACGCCGCCCAGGGCGGGTATGAACCAGGTACGGTCACCGTGCTCGAGGTCGATCCGGCGGAGTTCGTCGCGGGTGTGCCCGTGATGGACGCGCACGACCTGACGCCCGACGCGATCTTCGCGATGCTCACCTCGTTGGGCGGCCACCCAGGCCGCAGCCTGGTCGTGGCGTGCGAGCCCGCCGACTTG
Source organism: Trebonia sp. (assembly GCA_035571275.1). Lineage (GTDB taxonomy): Bacteria > Actinomycetota > Actinomycetes > Streptosporangiales > Streptosporangiaceae > Trebonia. Next base: position 1,254 of record DATMKQ010000192.1, on the reverse strand, counting down.
AGCTCCGGCATGGAACTTTCTGACCGGGTGCGGGCGGCGGTGCCGCACGCGGTCAAGGCGATAGAGGAGATTCTCGGACATGCAAAGCAGCAGGAAGGCGCCGAAAGTGGTAAGCAAGCTCATCACAGCGGCGGTAATAGCCGCGGTTCTGGCGATAGTGATCGATTCGCTGCCGGACATCAAGCGTTACCTGAAAATCAGGGGGATGTAGCGACGTGCACGAATTCGGCCTGTGCGAAGGCGTACTAGAGGCCGTCCAGACGCGGGCGGCGGGCCGGCCGGTAGCCGGGATCCGGGTCCGGTGCGGGGTAAGGCACGCGGTCGACCCGGACGCGATGGCGCAGGCGTTCGGCCTAGTCGCCACGGGCACGGAGGCCGACGGCGCCGCCGTGGAGGTCGTCACGGTTCCGGCCACCGTCACCTGCGGCGACTGCGGGATCGCCAGCGAGACCGCCGACCAGCTGGCGGTGTGCCCGCGCTGCGGCGGCGCCAACGTCGAGATAACCGGCGGCGACGAGCTAGTCCTCGAATCACTCAGCTACGCCAGCCCCAACGGAAAGGCCTGACCCTAACCCGCACGCTCCCGAGCGCCCCTGCGCCGCGCGACCCGGACCGCGAACCTGGGTCGCGCCCCCCGGCCCCACCCGGTCGCTCCGCCCGGACCCGGTCACCCCGCGGCGCCCCGGCACCACTGACCCCGCCTCTTTTAGCGCTTCCATCGCAACCCCGAATCACTTTTCTCCCGCTCGTCTCGGGCTACCGGTTCGGACTCACTGACCTCAGTAATTCGAAAAAAGATCTTTAAACGAGCCATCGCCAGCCCCGAAAATGTCAGAGGTGCGCGATACGGTGTTCGTAGCAGTCCAACCGAATTCAGGATCCCGCGAATGGGTGGTCGTTATGCCTCCGGTCTCGTCTCCCAGCCCCGACGGGCACGACGGCGAGCAGTCGCCGCTGCCCGGCGGCGCGGCGCGAGACGCGGGCCCGTCACCCGATAGCGGGGACGGTGATTTCGACGGGGACGCTGGCCTGGCGCGGTTGCTGGACGATATCGGTTCCGGTCGCGTTCCCGTCCCGTCTGAGGACGAGCTGCGGGCTCTGGCGTTGATGTCGGTTCTCGGGACGACCGCTGATGTGGACCCGGTGGTGCTGGCCGCGATGGGCGGGCCGGACGGGCTGGGCGGGCAGGCGTTCGCCCAGGAGCGGGTCGCTGATGCGATGGCGCCGGGGCCGCTGCTGGCCGCGCTGACCGAA
>DATMKQ010000191.1:0-8929 GCA_035571275.1 Trebonia sp. | reverse complement strand
CGGGAGCTTCCGGGCATTTCACACTGAGGAGGGTCACTAGGTGACGGACGGCCAGGATTACGGGCAGCCGGGTCAAAACCCGCAGCCGGGCGACGGGCAGCAGCGTCCGCAGGGCTGGCCGCGGCGGCAGCCTGACCACGGGCAGCAGTACCCACCGGAAGGCCAGCCGTGGCAACCGCAGTACGATCCTCGCCAGGACCAGCGCCGGGCCAGCGGTCCGCCACAAGGACCCTGGCAGCAGGGCCCGTACCCGCCGCAGGCCTATCCGCCGCAAAACTACCCGCCGCAGGGCTATCCACCGCAGGACTACCCGCCGCGTGACCAGTGGCAGCCGCAGCAACCCCCGCAGGACTACGGGCAGTTCCAGCCGCGGCAGCCTCACCATCGCAAGCGGTCACGCGCACCGCTGTACGCCGGCATCGCCGGCCTGATTGTCATCGCGGGAGGCGGGACCGCGTACGCGCTCGCCGGGCACGGCGGCACCCCCAGCCGGGCGGCCGGCGGCACCAAGGCCGCGGCGAAGCCGGCCTCGCTGTCGCAGCTGAAGAAGATCGTGCTGCAGCCCGCGGATCTTCCCGCTGGTTGGAAGGGGACGGCCTATCAGGCGGATCCGAACGATTCCGCCAACGACGCTACCCTCATGCGATGCGTCGGGGCGCGCGACACCGACGGTGACAAGGTCGCTGAAGCGAACTCCGACAACTTCGGTCTCGGCAATGCCAGTATCTCCTCATCCGCCACCAGTTACCGGTCGCAAAGCGACCTGGATTCCGACGTGACGACGCTGCACAGCCCGAAACTCTCGACCTGTTTCGGGCAAATGATGAAGAAGCAGCTCGCGGCCTCGTTGCCCGCGGGCGCCACGACCGAGTCGGCGTCGATCAAGATCTTGCCAGGATCGGCGGGCGGCCCTGCCAACGTCGTCGCTACGGGAACCGGCACCATCAAGGTCCGGCTGGACGGCCAGCAGGTATCGGTTTACCTGACCGTCGCCTTCATCACGGGCCCGTTGATCGAGTCCGAGCTCGATGCCGAGAACGTCGGCACACCGGTGCCCGCATCGGTAATGAACCCGCTCGTCGCGACCGTGGCTACCCGCGCCGCCAAGGGGTAACGCTAGTTGCTGTAAGGGATGCAGGCAGCGTCGACCCGGGCAACAGCGGCATCCACGCGGGTGTAATTGACGTGCGCGGTAGACGCCGACGGCAGCGGGCCGACGAGATTTTCGTATTGCTGGACAGCTTGCCGCAGCGCCTGCACGTCGCGCGTCAGGGTACGGTCCGGTCCCTGATTGGCCGCGGCCGCACTGAAGTCCAGCAGCATGCTGGCGTTAATACCGTCGTTCGCCTGCTGCGCCCATACGTAGAAGCTCTGGCATGCCACCGCATCGGGACCTGGACGCAGGTGCGCGCCCGCGGCCGCCAGCACTGCCACTGCCGCCACGCATGCCGCGATCACGGCACCTGTAGCGGATTTGCCCGCCGTGTTCCGATGCTGTCGGGGCGGCGCCCAGGCGGGCTTCGGCAGTGAGACGGTTTCGATTGACGGGGCGCGGATGTCGGCGGTGAGCGCGGCCAGCTGGCCGCAGGTCTTGGCGGCCAGCGCCTGGCCCACCAGGCCGTCAAGCTCGTCCCTGGCTAGCCGACCCTGCGCGAACGCGTCCTTCAGCAGGTCGACCACTTGCTCGCGGTCGGCGTCAGATGCCCTCAGCTGGCCATTACCTGCCGTAACGGCCGCCATCTCGTTGCCCTGGCCTGTCCCCACCGGCGCCTCCCATGTAAGCACCACGCAAGACAACTGTACTTCGGTTGCCCTCCAGCGGCGACGGGCGAGGTCGACGGTAACAGACACCACGGTCCGTTCCGGATAAAAGCTTTTGAGTTTCCGAACGGGTACACTCCCGCTGCCATGGACATCGGCAACATCGCCGAGCTGAACACCTTCCTGGTGCTTGACGCCATCAGGTCCCGTGGGCACGTCACGCGGCGGCAGCTCGTCAGCGACCTCGGCCTGTCCAACGCGTCGGTCAGCCGGATCGTCAAGCGGCTGCTTTCTGCCGGACTGATCGTCGAGGAGCCCGGGGCGGGCGCGGCGCGCGGGCGGATCCCGGCCGTGCTGCGGTTCATCGGGCCGCCCGGCGGGGTGATCGCCGTCGACCTCGGCGGCACCCGCTGCCACGGCGCGCTGGCGGACCTGGCCGGCGGCGTGGTCGCGGAGGACTTCCGCCCCGCGGGCGAGGGCAGCGACGCGGTCGGTGCGCTACTGACGTGCATCGGAGTGCTGGAGGCGCGCGCGACCGAGCTCGGGATGCCGGTGCGGGCGGCAGTGGTCGGGATCCCCGCGCTGATCGACCCGGCCACTGGCCTGGCCACCGCGGGGCCGAAGGTGCACTGGCAGGGCCTTGACCTGCTCAGGATGCTCCGCGAGAACCTGAAGCTGCCGTTCGAGGTCGACAACGACGTCAATCTCGGCGCGCTCGGGCAGGCCTGGCGGGGCGCCGGGCGCGGGGCGCATTCGTTCGTGCTGATCTCGCTCGGCACCGGGATCGGCGGCGCCGTGGTGATCGACGGGCATCTCGTCCGAGGCCGGCACAACGCGGCCGGTGAGGTCGCCTACCTCCCGGTCGGCTTCGCCGGTGGCGCCGCGGCGACCGGCCGGGTCGGCTTCGAAGACGTCGCGTCGGGCACGGCACTGCTGGCGCGGGCCGCGGAGCTCATCGCGCGCGGCCTGCCGAGCTCGCTGGGCGACGAGTACGCGGTCTCCGACATCTTCGCCGCCGCCCGGGGTGGCGACTCGGTCGGCGGTCAGGTGGTCAAGGACCTGATCGGCCACGTGGCGGCGGCGATCGCCGGGGCCACCGCGCTTGTCGACCCGGAGCGGATCATCCTGGACGGCAGCATCGGCCGCGCCCTCGAACCCTGGCTCGAGGACCTTCGCACGGCGGTTACGGCGAGCGTGTTCCGGGCGCCGGACATCGTGATCTCGAAGCTGGGGCCTAACGCCACAGTGCTCGGCGCGACCGCACGGGCGCTCGCGATGGTCGCTGAGCTCGATGGACCGCCCGTAACGACGTCCGTAACGACGTCCGGCACGGGCGGCACGGGCGGCTGACCGAGCCGGAAGCCGAACCCGAATCCCCGCGAATCGGCTATTGCCGACCTGTGCGGCGATCGTTATTGTTCAACAGAAAGCATTCTTTTCAGGCTGAAAAGAATTGAGGTTCGCCGTGATGCCGAAGCTGCGTGTGGTCACCGTAATCGTGTGCGTAACCGGATTGTGCACTCTAAGCGCGGCGTCTGGCAGCGCGAACGCGTTCCAGGCGGGAGCCGGGACAACGGCCACCGCCGACACCAGCGCCAACACCGGCCCCGGTGCCCATCTGATCACGCTGGGCCGCCAGGGGTGGCAGGTGCAGAGTTCGGCGGCGACCACCGACTGGACCACGGGAACCGGCGCCACCGCCTCCGGCAACGAGATCTCCGCGCCCGGGTTCGACACCACCGGCTGGCTGCCCGTCGCGGCCGACGACGCAGGCGCGGTAGGCACCGAGGTCGAAGCCCTCCTGCAGAACGGTGTCTGCCCGGACGACCCGGGGCTACAGCCCGTCAACCAGAGCGTGGACAGCCCGGACAGCGTGTTCTACTCCAATAACCTGACGAACTGCTTCGGCGCGCCGATGACCAACCCCGGCCTCGATACCAACCCGCTGTTCGACGTGCCGTGGTGGTTCCGTACCGACTTCACGTCCGGGCTGCGGCCCGGCGAGGACGCCAGGCTCGTGATCAACGGCGTCGTCGGGCAGGCCGACGTGTGGGTCAACGGCACCGAGGTCGCGACCGAGGCGACCGTCGAGGGTGACTACACCAGTTACGCCTTCGACGTCACCAGCCTGCTCAAGCCGGGAACGAACACACTCGCGCTCGAGCTGTTCCCGAACAACCCGGCGTCGATGTTCACCCTCGACGACGTCGACTGGAACCAGATCCCCCCGGACAACAACACCGGCGTCCAGTTCCCTGTCCAGCTGCACATCTTCGACGGGCTCGGCATCTCCAACACGTACGTCACCCAGGACGACGCCCCCGACATGTCCAGCGCGGCGCTCACCGTACACGCGGACGTGACCAACAACACCGATGCCCCGCAGGCTGGCCTGGTGACCGCGGCGATCACGCCGCCCGGCGGCGGCGATCCGATCCAGGTATCGCAGCCGGTCACGTTGCAAGCCGGCGCGAGCACCACGGTGACGTTCACGCCGACCGCGTACCGGCAGCTCGTGCTGGAGAACCCGCAGCTGTGGTGGCCGTACCAGATGGGCGGCCAGCCGCTGTACCGGCTGCGCGCGAGCGTGTCGGCGCGCCAGGGCGTCTCCGACGCGGCGCCGCCAGTGGACTTTGGCATCCGCTCGGTTAGCACGTACCTGACCAGGCCGTCGACGCTCGCGCCCGAGGGCGTCCGCGTCTTCGAGATCAACGGCGTGCCGTTCGACTTCCGCGCGGGCGGCTGGTCGGAGAACCTCTTCCTGCACTACAGCGCCTCGGACCTGGCGAACCAGATATCGATCATCAAGTCGATGGGCGTCAACGCGATCCGGACCGAGGGCAAGGAGATGCCGCAGAACTTCTACGACCAGATGGACCGGGCGGGCATCCTCATCGACGCGGGCTTCCAGTGCTGCGACAAGTGGGCCCCGTCGTCCAGCGGCCGGGGCGTGACGTCGCAGGACTACCACGTCATGTACGAGTCTTCGCTCACGATCGGGCAGCAGCTTCGGGACCACCCGAGCGTGCTGAACTTCAGCTGGAGCGACAACCAGCCGATCAACGAGCAAGAGACCGCCTCGCTGGCCGGTTTCAGCCAGTCGGGATTCCAGGAGCCGATAATCTCCTCGGCCGAGTACAACCCCGCCGGGATCCTCGGGCCGTCGGGCGAGAAGGAAGGACCGTACGACTGGGTGCCGCCGGGTTACTGGTACGACACGACGCACTCCAGCAACAACGCCAACGACGACGACTCGACGCTGACCAACGTCGGCGGATCCTGGGGATTCGACAGCGAGCAGGGCTCCGGCGACACGGTCCCGACCATGGACTCGATTCAGCGGTTCATGTCACCGTCCGACCAGGCCACGCTGTGGCAGGTGCCGGACGCGCACCAGTTCCACACGAACTACGAGTCGACCGACGGGACGCACTCCGGATACGCCTTCGGGACACTCGACAACCTCGACACCGCGATCCAGAACCGCTACGGCAGCTGGAACAGCCTGTCGCAGTACGTGCAGGAGGCGCAGGTCCAGAACTACGAGGACGTACGCGCCCAGTTCGAGTCGTACATCGACCACTGGAACAATTACCCGACCCCGTCCACCGGCACCGACTACTGGCAGATGAACAAGGGCTGGCCCACCCTGCTCTGGGACCTGTACAACTACGACTACGACGAGGCGGGCAGCTACTTCGGCGCCAAGAAGGCCAACGAGGACCTGCACGTCCTGTACGCGTACGACACCGGCGGCGTCACCATCGACAACCTGACCGGCGTCAGCCAGCCAGGGCTGTCCGTCGAGTCGCGGGTCATCGACAGCAACGGCACGGTGCTGGCCGACCAGAGCACCTCTCGTTCGGTCAGCCTGGCGCCCCAGCAGGTCGATAACGGGGTGCTCACCCCGCGTGTGCCCGCCGCCACCACCCCGCCGACGCCGGCTACAACCTACTTCGTCGAGCTGATCTTGCGCCAGCACGGCGCCGTGGTCGACAGGAACGTCTACTGGCTCTCCACCCAGCAGGACGTCATCGACTGGAACAGCACCGAGGGGAACCCGCAGGCCGACAACGGCGCGCCGCTCAGCCAGTACGCCGACATGACGGCCCTGCAAAACTTGCCCTCGGAGCCGGTTCAAGTCTCAGCTGATACCGAACGGACGAGTCCTGGCTCTGACATCACCAGCGTGACCATCACGAACCCCGCGTCGAACCGGGCCGTCGCGTTCTTCGTGCGCGCTGACGTCCGGCGCGGGACCGCCGACGGCACCGCGTTGCCCGGCGACAACGAGGTGCTCCCGATCACGTGGAGCGACAACGACATAACCTTGTGGCCCGGCGAATCGGAAACGCTGACCGCGAGCTACCGGTCTTCGCTGCTCGGCGGCGCTACTCCGGTCGTCAGCGTCTACGGATGGAACGTACCGAACGCGACGTTTGCCGCCCCCCAGACCGCCGCCGCCGCGAACGCGGAGCGGACCGCGCAGACCGCGCCGGGTGTGCAGCACTTCGGGCTAGCCGACGGCACACCTCAGGTGCGGGGCACCGTGCGACCCGGCGCGGGTGCTGCCGTTACCGAGCGGGCCGCCGCGGCGGACGCGACAGGAACCGCGGCGCGGCACGCCGCGGCGCGGCACGCCGCGGTCTCCCCCGCCTGGACGATCACGTCGGTCGCGAACTCACCTGACACCAACCCGGCGACCAGCTTCACCCAAGGCGACGGTGCCGACACCTACACGCTGACCGTGACGAACTCGGGGAACGCGCCGACCGACGGCTCGACCCCGGTCACGCTCACCAACATCGTTGACCCGAACATCAGCATGGTTTCCATCGGCGGCTCCGGCTGGACGTGCGACACGTCCAACGACCCGACCGAGGTCTGCTCGCAGACCGGCGGCCCCGGCGGCCAGCCCGCCGTGCTGGCGCCCGGGCAGTCGTATCCGCCGATCACGCTGACGGTGAATGTCCCGCTCGGCACCGGTTTCGGCACCCAGGACTCGACCGACGGGCTGCACGTGACCAACGCGGTCACCGTCACCGGCGGCGCGCCGTCGCAGCCGTCGGCCTCGATCGCCAGCCCGACGCCGATCGTCGGAGTGCCGGGCCTGACCGCGGACAACGCGGTGGACGGCGCATTCCAGCAGGGCGGCAGCGGCAGGTACGAGATCACGGTGATCAACCAGGGCGGTGCGCCGACGAATGGTTCGGCCGCGGACCCGATCACCGCGACGATCACGGCCTTGCCGACCGGCGTGACCATCCAGGCGCTGTACGGCAGCGGCTGGACGTGCACGCTCGACACCTGCTCTCGCAGCGACGTGGTGGCGGGCGAGAACGGCGAGGAGCCGCCGATCACGCTCTTGGCCAGCGTCGCGGGCAACGCCCCCGCGACCGGGACCGAGACGGTCGAGGTCGACGGCGGCGGGAACGTGGGCGGTCCGGCATCGGTGAGCGCCGCCACCACGATCCTGCCGGCCACCACCGCGAGCACGGCCCCGCCCGTGCCCAATCCGCCTGTGCTCAGCGTGACCAGCACGCACTCTGGCCGCTTCCAGCAGGGCGACGCCTCGGACGCGTACACGCTGACGGTGGCCAACGCGTCCACGGCCGGGCCCTCGGCGGGCAAGGTCGTCGTCGCCGACACGCTTCCGCCGGGCCTGACACCGGTTCAGATGACCGGAACCGGCTGGACGTGCTCGCTGGCGCCGCCGACATTGCCCCCGACGTCCACATCCCGACGCAGCACGCCACCGAACACTTACGTGCCGCAGCCGACGTGTTACCGCCTTGACTCGCTGGCGCCTGGATCGGCCTACCCGCCGATCACGTTGCGGGTCGCGGTCGCGAACAACACGCAGGCTTCGGTCAGCAACGCGGCCGCCGTATCGGGCGGTGGTGCCGCCCAGCCCGGCACCGGGACCGAGCCGACCGCGATCGGCCAGCTCCCCGCGCTGGCCGTCAGCGCCTACCCGTCAGCGGGCGGCGTCCCCTACGCGCCGTTTACGACGGGGCGCCACGGCGGCACCTACGTCATCACGGTGGCCAACGACGGCTACGCGGCGACCAGCGGGCCGGTGACGTTCACCGCCGATGTGCCGGCCGGGCTCACCCCCGCGGCGATCACCGCCGGCAGCGGCTGGTCGTGCACGCTCGCCACCGCCACCTGCACGACCAACGACGGCGTGCGCCTAACGGCGGGTGAGCAGGACGTTATCACCCTTGTCGTCGCGGTGTCCGCGGACGCCCCGCCGAGCGCGCAGACGCTCCTGGAAGCCTCCGGCGGCGGCGAGATCCCGGCCGCGGCCATCGACGAGACCAACGACTACAGCACTGTCAGCAACGGCGGCTCGTTCGTCGCGCCAACCTACATCGCTGCCCGCGGCAGCACGTGACAGCCGGGCGTGTCGCCGAGCTGGCGGACCCGCTCGCTAGTCTCACGCTCATGGCCGCGACGATGATCGAGATGGGTGATGGAGCCCGCCTGCGCACGTGGACCGCGGGCTCGGTAATCCCTCAACGGCTTCCTTTGGTCATGGTGCACGGCGGTCCGGGGGTCCCCGACTATCTCGCCCCGGTCGCGGAGATCGTCGAGGACCTGTGCCTGGTCCATCGCTACGACCAGCGCGGCACGGGCGGATCTCCCTGGGAGGGAGAACACACGATCGCGCGCCACGTTCAGGACATGGCGTCGTTGCTCGATGCGTGGGGACACGACCGGGTTGTCCTGATAGGCCACTCATTCGGGACGAACCTGGCCAGCTACTTCCTGCTCGCCCATCCCGAGCGGGTGGCCGGGATGATTCAGCTCTCGGGCCCCTTCCTGGATCCGTGGCGGGAAACCGACCTGGCAGCGCAGCGAGCACGCCGCTCCGACGAGCACCAGGCCAGGCTCGACGAACTCGATGCCATCGCATCGCGCACCGACGCTGAGGAGATCGAGTACCTCGCACTGTCGTGGTTCACCGACCACGCCGACCGGGCCCGTGCATGGGACTGGGCGCTGGCCGCAGCCCGCACGCGGCGCCCCGTCAACTACGCGATGAACACCCAGCTCAACGGAGCGAAGAAAACCGACCCGCTCGAATCACGCGTGGACGAACTTCGCGATCTCCTGCCCCCCGACGCGGTCATCATCGGCGGAGCCGGCGATACCCGCCCCGCAG
>DATMKQ010000190.1:0-58738 GCA_035571275.1 Trebonia sp. | reverse complement strand
CACGGAAACTCACGCGGTCCCAGTTGATCACGTGGTGAAGACTGACGGCCTCACCCCGATCGAGGTCGCGACCGCAGTGGCACTCGCCATCGGACCTGAGTTTGGTCATTTCCTTAGTGCCTGAGATCTGCCATGTTCCAGGAAGGACCGGGGCGCGGCCGAAACCGTGGCCGGGGTGCTGCTCGGCACCGGGTGGACGTGCGCGGGCTGCAAGGCCGTCTACATCGGCACCGCACCGGAAAACGGGCTGTGCGAGGTGTGCGGGGGAGGCGACACCGGGGCCGGGGTGCCCGTACCTGCCTGATCAGGGGCCGATGGTTAACATCCTGGTTAACGCACCCCCGTAAAACGGACAAAAAACGGCCCGGGAACTAGGTTCCCGGGCCGTTTTGCCTGGTAGCGGGGGCAGGATTTGAACCTGCGACCTCTGGGTTATGAGCCCAGCGAGCTACCGAACTGCTCCACCCCGCGTCGGTACTCACACTCTATGAACTCCAGCCAGCGATGGCAAATCGGCACCGCCACGCACCCGGGTTGCCGCAGCCGACGGGCGTTGCCTTGGAACATACGACGCGTCGCGACACACCAGGCACTCATCGAAGCCTGCCTGGCCGCCGCGACGCGGCTGGGCGCGTCCCGGCAGTACGAGGAGTCCGACTTCGGGCTCGCGGATAAACAACACGCTGATTTCCAGGACTCAGCGCGGCCGCATCTAACCGTCCGGGCAACCTCAGCCCCTAGTAACACCGCTCCCCGCTTCTCTTGGGTCGGCGTGCTATCACTCCTGCGCCGAGATCAAGGTAGAACGTTAGTGCTGAAGGTTTGACCGGCTATGGGGGCTGTTGCAGGGTTACTTGTAGGCTCGTCCAAGGCAGGTCATCCAGGTGGCGCTCGCGGGCCTGGGGGGCGGACGGTTCCCGGCGGCCGTTCCGCGCGTCAATGCGAAGAGATTTCCCGGGCTTGGCGCCGGTGGCGGCATTGACGTCCCTGCCGTCTCGAGCGTCGCGCCCACGAAGTGACAACAGAGGCCCGCCCGACAGCCCGCCCACAACCCGACCGCTAGCCACCGCCCGCCAACGGTCAGACCCCACCCGCAGACCCAGACCCGGCCCCGCCGTTCGACCCCAGCGGCGACGTCATCCACACCGAGTACTGGGTCGGCCATGGCTGGGCCGGCGGTCCGGTGAGCACGCCCGGGTCCGATGAGGTCCGCAGGGAGAGCACAAGACGCGGCACGATCCCGAACAGCGCGAGTCGCGACTTAGTGTCGCCAAGCAGCACCGGATGGCGGCCGGCCTGCTCGATGGCGGTCACCGCCTGCTCGATGGCCGCGGTGGAGGCGTATGCCGCGGACGCGGCGGGCACGTCGCAATAGCCACGCACGACCTGCGCGAGCGAGTCCGCGCTCGTCGCGTCCACGAACACCACGCTGGCGTTGGGCCCGATCGCCGAACACAGCCGCGTCACCGCTGCGAGCGACCCGCCATAGGTGGTCGAAACCCCCATGCCTCGGAACTGCAGCCGGCTGATGAACTTCGACAGCCCCGACGACTGCGCCGACACCGACGCGTGGGGCGCGAGACCCGGGTTGACGGATGTCACGAAGGGAGGAATCGCCATCGCGAGCACGCAGCAAATCGCGGCCCCCACCGCGGTCACGCGACCGGCCCCGAGGACGGCAGCGCGCGCCTTGAGCCGCGAGGATGCCCAGATCCCGAGCAGGATAAGCCCGGGCAGCACGACAGGCACCAGCCGGTGACTCGCCCACGGCTGCTGGGGCAGCTCGGCCGGGTCCCACAGCACGGTCACGACCGACCAGCCGATGATCAGGTACGGCAGGGCCCACATGCGGGCCGGGAGCAACGAATCCCGCCAGGCCAGCGCGGCGCGCGCCATCCGCCGGCCGAGTATGGCGGCGCCGGCCGCCGCGAGCAGCACCGCCGGTATCCCCAGGTACCACAGCACCCAGTTCAGGCTGTCTTCGTAGTATTGCCTCCGCCCGTCGACAGGGAGATTCGCCAGTCGTTGCAACCCTGCCACGTACCTGATCACGGTCGGATCGGTCTGCCCGCGGGTGATCTGGACGGCGGGCCGTATCGCGAATCCGATCAGCAGCAGGATGGGCACGCCAAAGGCTGCGACCTGCAGGCACGTGCCGAGAGACGGCAGCCTCAGCGTCTCGCCCTGCAGCCCGACCACGCGCGGCCGCGCGCTCAGCACGCGCCGGACCCATGCTCGCACGGCCGGGAAGGCCAGCGGCGCCACCAGCGCGGTCACCACGCCGAATCCAGCCGCGCACAGCCCGAACACGTGCAGCTGCGAGGAAAGCGCCGACAGGTACGGCCGCGCCAGCGCCAGGCCCGCCCACAGGCCAAGGCCCGCACCGAGCAACAGTCCGAGCCCCAGCGGTCCGGCCTGCGGGCGCCGCGCCACGAACATCAGTGCGAGGAAAGGAAACACCGGCAGCAGCGTGCTCAGCGACCCGATGCTGACCAGGACGGTCAGGCCGAGCGCCAGCCCCGCGAGCCCGGCGAGCGTCATCGCGGCGACGTTGCCGTTGCGTTGCCGGGTCACTACCAGCGAGTCAACCAGCAGGCATAGCCCGCCGAACAGCAGCACCTGCAGCAGTGGTTCGCTAAACGGCGAGCGGCTGACGTACTGCTCGGGCAGCGTGACCGCCAGGACAAGCGCCCCGGCCGGAGCCCACCGCGGGCCGGCGAGCCGCCCGACAAGCCCCCCGAAGGACAGCACCGCGCAGCCGCCGATCACCGCGGGCATCAGCAGCGCTCCCTGCACGCCGCCCAGCCACGTCCCCGCGGCGAGTACCAGCGGTAGTCCGGGCATGAACGCGGGTGTCACCGTCGTCCCGGTCTGAAAGAAGCCCGTGCTCGCGAAGTTCAGTCCCGTAGCCGAGCCGAACGCCGACGCCGTCTGCGGTATCCGCGTCGTCCCGTGCATCGCGATCCAGTACCCGTACTGCAGGTAGGCGCCTGGGTCGCTGACCACGATGAGCTGCTGCGAGTTGACCACGACCTGCCAAATCGCGAAGCCCACCGCGATCGCGACGGTGGCGAGGAGAACGGTCGCGGAAACGTCCGGCCGACTGCCAGGCTCCGCAGGCTGCGCCGCGGCATCCGGCCGCTCCGAGTCGTCTGCTGCCGAATCATCAGGCGCCGAGTCATCAGGCGCCGAGTCATCCCGCACCGCCTCATCCGGCACAGCGCCGAACCGCGGCCAGCTCACGGGAAGCTGCCGCATCGCGAAATAGCACAGCGCCAGGGCCAGCGGCAGGAAGATGATAACCAGCGGCAGCGGCAGCAGTCGCCCCGCCAGCAGCATCGCGGTGCCAGGGAGCAGCCACGCCATCGTGAGCAACGCGGGCAATTGCGTGACCCCAGCGAACAGCCACCCGGGCAGCCACCACACCCGCTTGTACCTGCGCCGCGCCGCGGGCAGGTACCTGCGCCGCACAACGGACGCCGCGGACGCGACGGGTGCCGCGAGGACGGCGGTCGCAGACCGTACTCCGGTGACCATCCGTGCGCCACCATCCGGCCCGTGACCATTAGATTTGTCCGGAACGGAGGGTGCCGACTCCTCAGCGACGGCTTCCTCGCCCGCTTGCCGGGGACCTCGCAGTCGTAGACGCACGCACCAACTGTAGACCGGCAACCTTAGGCTAGCGGCGCACGCGGCTGATCAGCGGCGGGCAGAATCGGCAACATGGAGCTCTTCACCGACTGGCACACCTGGGCGCGAACCGATCCGGAATTGCGCCGCCTGCTGCCCGCGGCGGACTGCGACGTGGTGGCGAAGGCTGTGGCGTTCGCGGTCCGCTACCACGGCGATCAGCGGCGCCCCACCGGGGCGCCGTACTTGGAGCACCTGCTCGAAGCGCTCGAGGTACTCGTGCGCGGCGCCGCCGTCACGGACCCGGACGTGCTCTGCGCCGCCGTGCTGCATGATGTGGTGGAAGACACACCGTGCACGGTGGATGACGTGCGACGCGAGTTCGGTGACCGGGTGGCGAGCCTGGTCGACTGGGTGACGATCCCGGAATCTGGCGGCGGCAAGGGTGACAAGAAGGCCGCCAAAGAGGCGTACCTGGCCGGGCTTCGGGGTGCACCAGACGACGCGATCATGGTCAAACTCGCGGACCGGGTGAGTAATGTACAGACGCTGCGCAACCTCAGCCTGCCCAAGCAGCGTGACTACTACGCGCAGACTGTCCGGTACATCATGCCGCTGGCCGCGTCGCGGGACTGGTTCGCCAGGTGGTATCGGTGCTGGCAGGAGGAACATCGGGACTTGGCGTGACCGGCTCGTCCTGCACCGCGCGGCCCGCCACGACGGCGAGCAGCCAGATCGCCAGCGTCGCCGGGTAGATGAGGTAGCCGAACCTGGTCGACGGCGCGAGCACGAACATGAGCGTCATCGCCCCGGCGAGCAGCAGGACCGCGCGCGGCACCGACCGCGGCGGCCGGACGACAAGCGAGACGGCGACGGCGACGCCGGCCAGTACCAGCAGCACCACGACGATCGTGTGGCCGACCGGCCCGGTCGCCGCGATGTCGTGTCCGGGCAGCGGGCTAGACGCCTGCGAGGTGACATGCGCCAGCCCGAGCGGGAACTTAATGGTGTTTTCCACCAGCGCCCTAGGGTGCAGGGCGGCGATCGGGCCGACGAGGACCGCGACCACCGCCAGCGCGGTCAGCGTGAAAGCGCGCACCGCCCGCTTGCCGTCACGGACCGCGAGCAGCGCGATCGCCACGAGCAGCGCGGGCCAGGCGGTCGCCTTCATCGACGCGGCCAGGCCGAGTGCGAGCCCAGCGAGCACCGGCCTTTTCTGCGCTGCTTTCGCTAGGGGGGACGCCCCCCCTTCAACCCCCGGGGCCAAACTCGGCATGAGGATCGCGAACCCAAGGCACAGGAACGCGACCATCGGCACGTCTGTCCCGCCGACTGCCAGTTCGAAGGCGATCACCGGGCTGGCAGCGACGAACACCGCCCAGCGCCAGGGATCTCGCGAACCGCCGCGGCGCAGCGCGAGCCAGAAGATTATGAGGAACACCACACCGAACCAGACCCGCGGGTCGGTCAGCAGCCCACCGCCAAAGATGGCCCTGGGCATTCCGAACACCGCCATCACAGGCAGGTACGGGTTGTAGATGTTCGGGTTGCTCGTGCCCGCCAGCGTGGTGACGTCCGTGTACGGGGTGCCGTGATGGATCAGGCTCACCGCGGACGTCGCCACCACCGTGACCTCGGGCTGCTCAAGCGAGTTTGCCGCCATCCAGGCGAGCGGTACGAGCAGCGCGCCGCACAGCGCGAGTACCAGCGCCGCGTCGGCCCCGCGTTCCTTCCACACGAGCACCGCGATCATCGCCAGGCCGTACCCGCAGGCCGCGATCGCGCCCCAGAGCTGGTGCACGTTGTCAGTGCTGAAGATCGCGACCGAAGTCGCGAAGACCGCGAAAATGCCGAATATGCTGGCCAGCCACCGGCGGGGCATGGCAGCCGGTGACTGCCACTCGACGCCGAGTCTCAGGCCACCCATAACAGAGCGATCTTACCCGGTCGGGCACGCTCGGCCAGATCATTGTTCTGGCGGGGGTAACCGGGTAAGCATGGTGCCATGCACAGACTCGACGGCAAGGTCGCGATCATCACCGGCGGCGAGGGCAGCATCGGGATGGCGACCGCCCGGGCGTTCGTGGCGGAGGGGGCCAGCGTCTTCCTGGCGGGGATCTCCGAACCCGATCTCAAGTCGGGCGTGGCCGAGCTTGGCGACAAGGCCGCAAGCGCGGTCGCCGATGTCACCGACTCGGCGCAAGTAAAGGCCGCCGTGGACGCGGCGGTCGACCGGTTCGGGCGGCTGGACGTCGTGGTCGCCAACGCCGGGATCAGCGGCGCGACGGCGCCGATAGCCGACTATCCCGAGGACGCCTTCGATCAGACGCTGGCGGTGCATGCGCGCGGCGCGTTCCTGCTGTGCAAGCACGCGGTCCCGCACCTGTCGGCGGGGGCCAGCGTGATCATCACGTCCAGCGTGGTGGGCTTGGTCGCGGCCCCGAACATCGCCGGCTACTCGACCGCCAAGCATGCCCAGGTGGGTCTGATGCGCACCCTCGCCAGGGAACTCGCGCCGCGCGGCATCCGGGTCAACACGATCCATCCAGGCCCGGTCGACAATGAGTTCCAGCACCGCATCGAGGTCGTAGCGACGGGGGCCGACCGTGACGCCGCGACGGGCATCTTCGATCAGATGATCCCGCTCGCCCGGCACGCCGCACCCGAGGAGATCGCGCGCGCCATGATGTTCCTGGCCAGCGATGACAGCTCATTCATGACGGGTGCGACGCTAGCCGTCGACGGCGGCATGTCCAGCTGAACTTTGCGCCGGCCAGCCGACAACATCCCAGGCGACCACCGCCCACAGGTACAGCGCCAGCACGGGGAACACGAACGGCACGATGCCAGCCGCCACGGCCACGCCTGCGACGAGCATGCGGCCCTCCCACCCAAGGCCGCGCACGTCGGCATACGGCAGCCGTCGCTTACGGCGCGGCGGCAGCGCGCTCCGCGCCCGGTAGGCCAGGCTCAGGTGCCGCAGCCCGATGGCCGCGAGGAGCGCGAACGTCACCGGCGGCCATGCCCGGCCCGCGAACCCGGCCGCCGCGATGAACACGCATTCGCCCGCCTCAAGCAGCGGCGGGACAAGCCAGTCGCTGCGGCCGTCATGCGGATGCCAGGACGCGAGCGCGGCGAGCAGCATCGCCTCGATCGGGGTGAACAGCAGGACGCCCGCCAGGTTCTGCAGGCCGAGCCAGGCCAGCATGCCCGTGACAAGCAGCCCGACGAGCAGCGGCGGCAGCGGCGGGAGCCGGCCACCGACGAACCGGCCGACCCAGGCGGCCAGCGGCCCGTCACCGCGGCACGCCGGAAGCCATCCGGGTCCCGCCTCCGAGCCATCGCCGCGCGCCAGCATGACGCAGAACCCGGCCGCGCCAAGCACGATGAGCAGCAGGAAGGCCGCGCGAGCCCCGGCGAGCAGGAAGACGACCCCGATCAGCGGCAGCCTGGCTCCA
This sequence comes from Trebonia sp., assembly GCA_035571275.1. Lineage (GTDB taxonomy): Bacteria > Actinomycetota > Actinomycetes > Streptosporangiales > Streptosporangiaceae > Trebonia. The sequence continues at coordinate 51,650 of DATMKQ010000190.1, read as the reverse complement.
CCCGGGGACGCGACGAAGACCCGGAACCCGCGCGGGCCGGTTCCTGTGCTCTGCCCCGCGGCCCGGCAAACGTCCGCTAGCTGGAGCGCCGCCAGCATGATCGCGGCCACGACCGCCAGCCGCCATACGCCGCCCGCGCCCGGCCCGCCAAACGACGCCAAGAACGTGCGGTGCAGCAACCCCGAGCCGAGGGGTCCTGTCATGCCCGCGGCGGGGCGGTTGACGATCGCACTGCTCGCGATCCCGGCGTAGACGGCTAGTTCGGCGAGCGTGGCGCAGACCGCCAGGCTCCATTCCGTGCCGACGGTCTCCGCCTGGCTCGCCATCAGGCGCGCCGCCCGGCCGGTCACGAAAGCCGCGAGCAGCGCACCGAACGCGATCATCGCGGCACGCACAGAGGTGACCGTCAGCCACACCGCGGCGATCACGCCGAAGCCGAGCGCGATGGTGCCCAGGGCGGACGGAGCGAGGTGACTCGAACTGGCCCACCGCGCGATGCCCCTGGCCACAGGCTCGGGGACCGACTCGGTGGCGCTCTGGTTCGAAGCCAGCTCTTCCGCGCTCATCCGCCTCCTACAGATGCGCTCCGTTTCCCCAGCGTAGTTGCCTGCCCATCGATCGCCGTGGATAACCACGCCCGTGGACAGCGAGTAAAGTCCGGCGTGTGACAGTGACACGGATGGTGGCGGTGGTGCTCGGTGGTGGCGCAGGCAACAGGTTCGGCGCCGCGATGCCCAAGCAACTGCTAACCCTGGCCGGCCAGACGCTAATAGAACACTGCGTAACCGCATTCCGCCAGACCCCCGGCATCGACGACGTCCTGCTAGTAATGCCCCCCAGCTACCTGGAGGAAGCCGCCAAGCTGGTAGGCGACCAGGTAAGCGCAGTCATACCCGGTGGCGTAACCCGCTCAGACTCGGTACGCAACGCGCTCGACCACCTAGCGGAAAAGGAAGTCGCCGACACCACCGCCGTCCTCCTCCACGACGCTGCCCGCCCCCTGGTAACCCAGCGAATAATCGCCGATTGCGTAGCGGCGCTCAGCAAGCACGACGCCATAGGCACCGCCGTCCCCACCTCCGACACAATCGTCGTAGCGGAAAACGGCGTAATGTCCCACGTCCCTGCACGCGAGACCCTCCATCGCTGCCAGACCCCCCAGTGCTTCCGTCTGTCGGTAATAGCCGAAGCGCACAGGCTCGCCGCCGACGACCCAGGGTTCACCCCCACGGACGACTGCGGCGTGGTGCTCCGTTACCTGCCCGACGTCCCGGTGCACATCGTCCGCGGCAGCGAACGCAACATCAAGGTCACCTACCCCGGCGACCTCGCGATCGCCGAGGCCCTGCTTAGTACCGCCCAGGACTGACCGGTCAGGCCGCTAAATTTGCCCGTACGCCGCGATCACGGCGCTCCCGCCTACGGTCAGGGACTGTACCGACCCGGCGCCCCAGACAGACGATGTGCCGGGGATGAGGGCCACACTGGACAGGTTTAGACCCGAGGTCAGGCTCGGACCCACGGTGATCCGGCTCAGCGCGCCGGTCGCCGTCCTGTGCACGACGTAGAACGTGTAGGCGCCTTTCGGTGTCACGTTGAAGCCGGTCACCCACAGACCACCGTGGCCGTCCGCCGTGAGGGCACCAACGCTCATGGTCCAGGGGACCTTGACTCTCGCCCACGTGGAACCGTTGTAATGCACCAGCCACGACTGGGAGTCATTGGTTCTCGTGGTCGCGCTCACCCACACGTCCTTGGCGCTGAACGCGCGGATGCTGGTGAACTGCAGGCCGGAAAGCGCCCTGGCGGTCACCAGCTTCCACGTCCCGGTGTAGTGAACGATCGCGCTCTGCGGCGCGAGCGGGCCCCCAATCGCCCAGATATTCCCCGCGGATACCGCACTGCCGTCAGCGAGGTCCCCGGCGTTACCGCGCCACTGGCTCCACGACTTCCCGTTGTAGTGCCACGTTCCCCAGCCGAGCGTGAAACCACTCTCGCCGAACGCCCATACGTTTTTCGGGCTGAGCGCGACCACGCCGGTCAGTTGCGGTTCCACGCCTTTCCCGTTCCACGGCAACCGCTTCGCTACCGACCAGGCTGTCCCGTTCCAGTGCAGTATGTAGCCGCCAAACGAGGTGACCGCCCAGATGTCGTTGGCCGCCGAAGCGCTGGCCGCGATGATGGTGCTGGTCAGCCCGGATGGCAGGGTGTAACCGCTCCAGTTCCTGCCGTTCCAGCGCATCGCCACTGGCCGTTGGACCGTACCGTTCCCGCCGCTCAGGTCGGTGCCGCCAAGCGCCCAGGCGCTGTTCTTCCCGTTGGCGACCACTACCTCATATCCGGAGAAGTCCTGGGCGGGGCCGTAATGCTTACTGACGACCTGCCGCCATCCCGGATTGGTGCCCGCCTGCGCCGGAACCGCCGCAACGACTACCAGAACACTGCTGGCCACGGCCGCGCACGCGACCCCCGTACGCTTAAAGATTCCCCTGATCACGAGCGAAGCATACGGCTCACGATCGAACAGGAAAAGAGGCAAATTCGCGACATCACCCGAAATGCATTCGCGATCACGGGACGTCGTCGTTATTGGCGGACGGCTTGCTTAATCAACGTGCGGCCGAAGTCCCACATCAAGCCGGAGCCCTTGCTCGCGTCGGCCATGACGTCGGTGAGCGCGTCGGTGAACAACTGCACCTCGGCGTCCCCGATCATCAGCGGCGGGATCAGCTTGATCACTTCCATGTGGTCGCCGGACACCTGGGTGAGGATCCGGTGCCGCTGGAACAGCGCGACGACGACCATTTGCGCGAACAGCCCCACCCGGGCCTTCTGCAGCATGGCCCAGCCAGCCCGGGCCCGCATGGACGACGGGCGGCCGAACTCGATGCCGATCATCAGCCCGCGGCCGCGCACGTCCGCGATCATGTCGAACTTCCCGGCCAGATCCGCCAGCGACGAGCGCAGCGCGTCGCCAGTCCTGGCCGCGTTTTCAACCAGGCCCTCGTCCTCGATGACGGCCAGCGTCGCCAGTCCAGCGGCCATCGCGAGCGGCCCGCCTTTGAATGTGGTGCTGTGCACCATCACCCGGTCCATCGAGGAGTAAACCGAGCTGAACACCTTGTCCGTCGCCAGCATCGCTCCGACGGGCACGTACCCGCCTGACAGTGCCTTCGCCACGGCGACGATGTCAGGCGTGACGTCATCGTGCTGGTAGGAGAAGAACTTCCCGGTCCTGCCGAACCCGGACTGCACCTCGTCGCAGATCAGCAGCGCGCCATGCTTGTGCAGCAGCGCGGCCGCCTCGGCGAGGAAGCCGGGAGGCGTCATCAGCACGCCGTGGCCCTGCACCGGCTCGACGATCATCGCCGCGACGTCGCCCTTGCGCAGCTCCGCGTCCAGGGCGGCCATGTCCCCAAGCGGAACAGACGTTCCCGGCAGCAGCGGCCCGAAGCCGGCTCGGAATTCCTCCGCGCCGTTGACCGACAGCGACCCAGCGGTCAGCCCGTGGAACGCGTGGACCGCGTAGATGATCCGCCCGCGTCCGGTCGCGTGCCGGGCGAACTTGAGGGCCGATTCGACGGCCTCGGTTCCGCTGTTGCAGAAGAACACCCGGTCCAGACCCGGCGTCTTAGCCAGCAGTCGCTGGGCGAGCAGCCCGGAGATCGGCGGGCAATCGAACTGGGTCCACGCCGCGAAGTCCATGTCCAGGGCGTCGTGCAGCGCCTTCTTGATCACCGGGTGGCTGCGCCCCGCGGCGAACACGCCGAAGCCAGCCAGGAAGTCCGCGTAGGCGTTGCCCTCGGCGTCGTACAGGTAGGCGCCCTCGCCGCGCTCGTAGACCTTGTCGAACCCGATCGTGTGCAGAGTGCGCGCCATCTGCGGGTTCTGGTAACGGCTGTGCAGGTCGTACCCCTGCCCGCGGACAGGGGCTAGTTCAGCGGCGAGATCGAAACCCATCACACCATCCTCGTCGAGGGTGCGGGGTCGTCCCCCGCAGGTCAGCACAGCTATTGTGAACCATTCTGCCGGCTCAGGCGACGCGGGCTCGTCAGGAACCCGGCGCCCCAGCACATGTGCATAGTCGCGAGGACCACGGGCACCCGCGCCCGCACCGCCGTCGGCAGGTCACGGGTGAGCAGCGCGGTGACCACCGTAACCCCGGCGAAGTAGGCGACAGGAATGACAAATCCAAAAGCCAGATACCGAACGGAGGGTGGCGCCTGCACAGCGATTCCCGCGAGCCCGGCTACCCCGAGGGCGCAACCGAGGCCGTTGAGCGCGGTCGCGACCGGTGCGGCCAGATAGCGCGGGTTGACCGTCTCCGGGTAGCGGCGCGCGACGACGCGCCGCCAGCGCCCGTAGCGGAAGTGCTGTCTGGCCAGCGCGCGCAGGTTCGCCCGTGGACGGTAGGTGACCTGCAGTTCGGGGGTGAACCAGATCAGGCCGCCGCTGGCCCTGATTCGGTAGTTCAGCTCCCAGTCCTCGGCCACGAGCATGGTCTCGTCGTAGCCACCAGCCTTTTCGATCGCCTCCCTGCGGTACACGCCCAGGTAGACGGTGTGCGCGGGGCCTGCCTCGCCGCCGGTGTGGTTCGCCGCCGCGCCGACGCCCGCGGGTGACGTCATCGCCCAGGCCACCGCCTGCTGGAACGCGGTGACTCCCTCGGCGGCCATTACTCCGCCCACGTCGGCGGCCCCGGTCTCGAGCAGCGTCCGCACCGCCGTTCGCAGGTACCCGTCCGGGAGCAGGGCGTGCCCGTCGATCCTGGTGATCACGCCGTATCTGGCCGACTTGATCGCGGCATTCATCGCCGACGCGATCTTCCCCGAGGGGTTCGGCACGACCATGATCCTGTCGTCGGCGGCCGCCAGGTCGCGGGCGATTTGTTCGGTGCGGTCCCGGGACGGGCCGACGGCCAGAACGAGCTCGAACCCGCCCGGGTAATCCTGCGCGAGCACCTGGCGCACGGCATCGGCCAGGTGCTCTTCCTCATCACGAACCGGCATCACTACCGACACCGCGGGTAGCGTGGCCGGCGGCCTGATGACTTCAGTCACGGGTGAAGTCTAGAGGGCCGGGTCCTCCAGCAGGTCCGTTACCAGGGCCGCGATCGCTGACCGTTCCGAGCGGGTGAGCGTGACGTGTGCGAAAAGGGGATGACCCTTGAGCTTCTCGATCACAGCGACCACGCCGTCGTGACGCCCGACCCGGAGGTTGTCCCGCTGCGCGATGTCGTGGGTGAGCACGACCCGCGAACCGGTCCCGATCCGGGAGAGCACGGTCAGCAGCACGCCGCGCTCGAGCGACTGCGCCTCATCCACGATCACGAACGCGTCGTGCAGCGAGCGGCCACGGATGTGCGTCAGCGGCAGCACCTCGAACATGTCGCGGGCGAGCACCTCGTCGATCACGTCCTGCGTGGTCAGGGCGGACAGCGTGTCGTAGACCGCCTGCGCCCACGGGTTCATCTTGTCCGCCTCGGAGCCGGGCAGGTAGCCCAGATCCTGGCCGCCAACCGCGTAGAGCGGCCGGAAGACGATGACCTTGCGGTGCTGGCGGCGCTCCATGACCGCCTCCAGGCCGGCGCAGAGGGCCAGCGCCGACTTGCCAGTCCCCGCCCTGCCGCCCATCGACACGATGCCGACGTCGGGGTCGAGAAGCAGGTCGAGGGCCACGCGCTGTTCGGCGGACCGACCGTGCAGCCCGAACGCCTCGCGGTCCCCCCTGACCAGCTGGATCTGCTTGTCGGGGCGGACCCGGGCCAGGGCGCTCGCGCTGCCGGTATGCAGCACGAGGCCGGTGTGACAGGGGTATTCGCGGGCAGCCTCGCAGTCCAGGACGCCGTGCTCGTACAGTTCCTCTACCTCGCCCGGGCTGACGGTGATCTCCGCCATGCCCGTCCAGCCCGAATCGATGGGGAGTTCCGCGCGGTACTCCTGAGCCTCAAGCCCGATGGACGCGGCCTTGACCCGCAGCGGCAGATCCTTGCTGACCAGGACCACGTCGTGGCCTTCGTCGGCGAGGCTGCGCGCCACCGACAGGATTCGCGTGTCGTTGTCTCCCAGCCGGAACCCGGCGGGGAGGACCTGCGAATCGATGTGGTTGAGCTCTACCCGCGTGGTGCCGCCGAGCGTTCCGATAGGAAGCTCGATGTCCAGCTGCCCGTGCTTGATCCGGAGGTCGTCGAGGTACCGAAGGGCCTGGCGGGCGAAGTAGCCCAGCTCAGGATGGTGACGCTTTGCTTCTAGCTCGGTGACGACCACGACAGGCAGCACGACGTGGTGTTCGTCGAACCGCGTGAAGGCGGCCGGGTCAGCGAGCAGGACGCTGGTGTCGAGGACGTAGGTACGACGGTGCACTGAGTTGGCCACGCATACTCCCCTGGGCGCCGGGTTGTGCCGACGCCGCGGACAGGACACGCCACACCCCGGGTCCTCCGGGGGACGACGTGTCGGACGGACCGGGGCTGCCCTCCGAGGGCCGCACCGGCCCTCGCGTCGGACGTGCTGACGTCAGGGGGCCTCCCGCGGGGGGCGGCCTGGAGAGCCGCCCGCCACTACTGAAGGTACCTGTGTTCTCGGTCGGAGCAAAGTACCCAGCGGAGGTAACTCAGCAGGTTATGCGCCAAACCTACGGTTACGTTCGGAATACGACCGGAGTGCGCGCAGAAAGTCAACTTTACGGAAGGCGGGCCAGTACGCGTCGCAGAAGTAGAACTCCGAGTGCGTCGACTGCCACAGCAGGAAGCCGCCGAGCCGCTGCTCGCCGCTGGTGCGGATCACCAGATCCGGGTCCGGCTGGCCCGCCGTGTACAAGTGCTCCGCGATGTGCTCAACGTCCAGGATCTCGGCGAGCTGCTCGATCGTGGTGCCCCTGCTCGCATGCTCGATGAGCATGGACCGCACGGCGTCGGCGATCTCCCGTCGGCCTCCATAGCCCACGGCGACGTTGACGAGCAGCCCCGGATTGTTCGCGGTCGTCTCGCCGGCCTGCTTCAGGACCTGGGCCGTCTGGTCGGGCAGCAGGTCGAGCGCGCCCATCGGGTTCACGTGCCAGTCCTCGCTGACCAGCTCGGTGACCGTGTCCTCGATGATCGCCAGCAGCGGATCGAGTTCTGTCTTCGGCCGGCTGAGGTTGTCCGTGGACAGCAGCCACAGCGTCACCACCTCAACGCCGGTTTCTTTGCACCACTGGAGCAACTCGAAGATCTTGTCGGCGCCCTTCCTGTGGCCCGTGCTGACGTCATCGTGACCAGCCATCCGAGCCCAGCGCCGGTTGCCGTCGCACATCACACCGACGTGCCGCGGTATCGCCTTACCTGACAGGGATGCCTCGAGCCTGCGCTCGTACAGCCTGTATGCCAGGTCGCGAGATCTCATGGATTGACCTTACCCGCCCTAACGGTCACGGGACGGTGTCAGTCGCGTATTACCCGGTCGTTCCCGGCCCTTGAGCTCGTACTTCTTCCACGCGGGCCAGCGCCGAACGGAGCTCGGTTAGCCATGCGTCGGTGTGCTCGCCCGTCAGCCGCACGCACCACGCGAGCGCGTCACTACGGCTGCGGGCAACCCCGGCGTCGACGAGGGTGTCGAGCACGCGCCGTTCGGACTGGCGCAGCCGGGTCATCACTGGCACCGACAGTGTGGTGAACATCTCACCGAGGTCGCCGCTGTTCACTCCCCACGCGACCTTGCGCCGGAACCGGTGCTCCGCCTCGCGCGCGATCTCGATCCTGCGGGCGCGGGTTTCCTCCCGGAACCGCTTGATCCGCCCCTCGGCCGCCGCGGCGCGCTCGGCCTCGGTGGCCTGCTCCCCGGCGCCTTCCGGCTCGGGCAGCGTCCCGAGGATCGTGATCTCCTCGCGGTCGACGACGATCTCCGCCGGCCTGGCGAACCACTCGCCAGGCAGCCGCCCGGCAAACCAGCCCCGCACCTGCTCGCCAATTCCGGCTCCGCTGCCTTCCTCATCTTGCTCCGTTTTCACGATTACATGATTACGCGCTTGCTCCACCCGGTCAATACGGCGCACCCCAGCGCCCCCACCTGCCCCTGCGCCTCCGCGCCCCCCGCCACCCTCCCCGGACCGCCCCCGAGCCCCGCGCCACCCCCTGGCGGACGTGATTGCGTAATTGAGGCCCTTGAACGCACTCGATTACGCGATTGCTGGTGTGTCGATCGCCGTCCACAAGTGCCCGCAGGCCCGGCGGACGAGGCGCTTAGGCGACGCCGGCGGCGACCGCCGCGGCCTGGGATACGTTGACCCGGACGGCGCCGGCGAACTCGGTGCCGAAGTCCGCGGGCACGACCTCGACGTTCTCGCCCGGCTCGGGCGCCTGGATCATCCACCCATTGCCCAGGTAGATCGCTACATGCGAAATGTACGTGGGGGCCGTGGGGTCAGTGTGGTAGAAGAGCAGGTCCCCGGGCTCCAACTGGCTCACCGGGACCGCCGGGCCCGTCAGCGCCTGGTCGGCCGCGACCCGCGGCATGACGATCCCCGCCTGCGCGAACGACCACTGCACGAGGCCGGAGCAGTCGAACGACGTCGGACCCGCCGCGCCCCAGACGTACGGCATGCCCTCTCGGCTCATCGCGGCCCGCAGCATGGTGTCGATCTGCTTCGAGGGCACCCCGGTCAGCGAAATCGATCCGGCGCCCGCCGTGCCGGACCCGCTCGGTCCCGTCGTGACCAGCGCGACCAGTTGCTCGACGCTGGCCCCGCGCGGGATGAGCCGCCCGGCAGCGGCCACATCGGAGATGAACTCGCTGCTGCTCACGCTGACCACGATCGCGTTGTCGGCGGGCGCGCCAAGCGAACGGGCGGTCGCGTCGGACACCACGGCGTTGACCCCGCCGATGCCCAGCGTGCCGAACGCCACCACCGGCAGCCGCTTCGTCGTGCGCCCGGCCGCTTGGACCGTGCCGCCGAGCGTGATCTTGTCCAGCTTGCCCATCGTGTAAGAGACCGCGATCCCGCCGCCGGCTACGCCCTCCCAGAGCGCGTTCGAGGCGGCGGTGGGCCGCGCCGCGAACGACCGGAACATCGACGGGTCGACCCCGAGGACGGCCGTGTACGACCCGTTGATGCGCATCCGCACCGCCTCGATCCGCTCAGCGGCGGTGACTCCAGGCAGCCGTGACACGGAAGCGAGAAGCTTACGCGGCAGCGTGCGCGGCGCGACGATCAGCATGTCCGCCTGGTAGGTCTGGCGCAGCGGGGCGACGTAGAGGCGCTTAGGCAGCCGCAGGTCGGCGGGCACCGCGGAGCCGGTCAGCAGCCGGGCGCTCGCCCCCAGGGTCAGCCCGGGCGCGACCGGCGAGTTACCCGTGGACGGCTGGACCGGCGGCAGGCCGAAGAGGGAAGCGGCGGTGGACGCCGTGGCGTGACGCACCGCGTGGTTGGCGCGGACCGAGTCCGGCTGACCTTGCGGCGCCCCGCCGAGCACGGCGACAAGCACTCCGGTGAGCGTTCCAAGCGCGGCGAGTACGGCGACGCCAGCGGGCAGCGATACCCGCGGAACGCCGCCCCTGATCGCCCGCGCGAAGAAACGCCGGACCCCTCCGTCGGTCAGGTGCACAGAGTTAACGATGCCGCAACGATCGGTGGTTCGTCCAGTCACATTTGTTCTGTTCTGACCGGTGATACCGCATATTCACCCGGGTGAACCGGCGTGAGCTGGCTATCTGCCCAGCGTCTCGCGGAGTGCGGCGGGAGTAGTGACCGGGGCCTGGCAGGTGAATTCGCGGCATACGTACGCGGCCGGGCCTCCTGCTACCAGGCCGCGGCCGGCGAGCAGCGGAACGGCCTCGGCCGCGGCGTACACGTCTGCCCCGTCGGTTCCTGGGCCGAGCGCGAAGACCGCGCCGGGCGGCGCCATGTGCACCGCGGTGCGCAGCAGGTCGGTGGTGCGCGGGTCTTCGTCCGGGCCGACGACCGCGATCTCGGCCGGCCCGGAGAGCAGCGCCTCCGCCACCGCCAGGCCGGTAGCCGCCGCCCGCGGGTAGCGGGCCGCGATCGGTGGCAGCACCCGCAGCGCGGCGACCGCGGCGTCCCTGTACCGCGCGGAGCCGGTCAGCGCGCCATAGCTGAGCAACGCGTCGGCCGCGGCGAACGCCCCTGACGGGGTGGCCCCGTCGGCGGGGTCGGCCGGCCGGAAGATCAGCCGCTCGCCGTCCTCCGCGGTGTCATAAAAGCCACCGGCCCCGTCGCCGAACGCGGTCAGCACGGTGTCAAGGAGGGCGCCCGCCACCGTGACCCACCGCGCGCGGCCGGTCACTCCGTACAGGGCGAGCAAGCCCGACGCCGCGCAGGCGTAATCCTCGAGCAGCCCGGCGCTCGTCCCCGCGACCCCATCCCGCGACGTCCTCGTGATCCGGCTCCCGCGAACGTGCACGGACATGAGCAACTCCGCGGCGTCCTCGGCGGCCGCGACGAGGTCGGGCCGGTCGAAGACCAGTCCCGCCTCGGCCAGCGCGGCGATCGCCATCCCGTTCCAGACGGCCACGACCTTGTCATCGCGGGCGGGCCGGGTTCGTCCGTCCCTGGCGGCGAGCAGCGCGCCGCGTATCCGGTCGAGCCGCTCGTGGTCAGCCGGGTCGGAGCGCCGCTGCAGGACCGACTTGCCTTGTTCGAACGTGCCGCGTTCCGTGACGCTGAACACCGTGGCCGCGAACTCGGCGTCCGCGTCCTCGAGCACGTCGCGAAGCTCGGCCGGCGTCCACACGTAAAACGCGCCCTCGACGCCGTCGCTGTCCGCGTCGAGGGACGCCGCGAACCCGCCCTCCGGCGTACGCAGTTCCCGCAGCATGAAGTCACAGGTCTCTTCCGCGACCCGGCGGGCCAGGGAGGACGCCGTGATCCGCCACAGGTCCGTGTACGCCCGGGCGAGCAGCGCGTTGTCGTAGAGCATCTTCTCGAAGTGCGGCACCACCCAGTCAGCGTCCACGCTGTACCGGGCGAACCCGCCGCCCAGCTGGTCGTAGATGCCGCCGCGCGCCATCGCCTCACAGGTGCCCTCGGCCATCGCCAACGCGCCAGGCGAGCCGGTGCGCGAGTAGTGCCGCACCAGGAACTCGAGCACCATCGAGGGCGGGAACTTGGGGGCCCGGCCGAAGCCGCCGGCCGAGCGGTCGAAGCCGGCCTCCAGGCCCGTCACCGCGTCGGCGGTGACTTCCTCAAAAGCGCCGTCGCCCGCTTCTGCGCCCAGCCCGGACAGCGCCGAGGCGTTCTCGGCAAGTGCAGCCGCTATTCGTTCGGCCTGATCATTGACTTGTCCCCGGTCCTGCTGCCAGGCGCGGGCGACAGCGTTTACCAGCCGGACGAACTGTTCGCGAGGGAAGTAGGTGCCGCAGTAGAAGGGCTCGCCATCGGGCGTCATGAAGACGGTCATCGGCCAGCCGCCCTGCCCGGTCATCGCCTGCGTGGCCGCCATGTAGACGGCGTCGACGTCGGGCCGCTCCTCCCGGTCCACCTTGATGGCGACGACGTTGTCGTTGACCACGTCCGCGGTCCGCGGGTCCTCAAATGACTCGTGAGCCATCACGTGGCACCAGTGGCAGGCGGCGTACCCGACGGACAGCAGCACCGGCACGTCGCGGCGGCGCGCCTCCGCGAATGCTTCCTCGCCCCACTGCCACCAGTCGACCGGATTGTCGGCATGCTGCAGCAGGTAGGGGCTGGTCGCTGTCTCGAGCCGGTTCGCCATAACCCCCATTCTCTTCTCTGCCGGGGGTTATGGGGGACTGGTCCCCCCATGTGGGGGGAGGGCGGCGACTCTCCAGGGCTTCCTTAACTCGAGAGGATCTCGACGAGGACCAGGTTGTACGGGTCCTTCGGCGGCTTGGTGTCGTTGATCGTCACCTTTGTCCCGGCCTTGGACGTGATGCCGCTCGTCGACTGCACCCAGTAGGTGTCGGCCGAGTCGGTCGACTCATGGACGAGGGCCTGCCCGGAGCCGGTGGTCCGCGATGTCGAGTGGAGCCAGTCGTCGCCCACCGCGAACACCCAGGAGTTGGCCTTGCTCGTGGTGAGCGTGCCCGCGGGCGTCCCCGCGCCGGAGTGGAACATCGCGTGCTTGCCGATGCCGGCGGCGTTCTTGAACGCCACCACGGTCAGCGACACATTCGAGCCCGTGTACCGCTCCGTCGCGGTCACGGAGAGGTTGTTCAGCTTGCCGGTCGCCCTGGCGGACCAGACCTCGGTGTCACCGCGGCCGGTGTTTTCCCGGCCCACGAGCGTCCACTTCAGGCCGCTTGACGACACCGTGGCGGTCTGGCTCTTCCCGGCGGGTCCGCGCCCGGACACGAACGCGACGAGCAGGTCGCCCGCCGCCGGGGTGGAGACCTTGACGGTGGCGGTGTGGCTGGCCTGCGCGCTCACGTGCGTGTCCGCGACCGCAGCCGGGGTGACGATCTCGGTCTCCGCCAGGCAGAGGCTGGCGGAGGGCTTGTTGCCGGAATCTCCGCTGTAGGAGGCGGTCCAGTAGTACGTGCCCGGTGTGGTCAGGGTCTCGGCCGCCGAGCTTGGCACCACTCCGCCGGTCACCGTTACGGTGCCCGCCGTGGCGACCAGGGTGGTGCACGTCGCGTTGGAATACACCCGGTAGGTCACCGTGCCGGCCGCCTTCGCCGCGTTCACCCCGGCCAGATGCGCCGAGTTCCGCACCGAGGTGCCCGCAAGCACGATGACCGACGTCCCGTTCTCCGGCGCGCTCAGCAACGACGCCGTCAGCGTTGTCGCGAGCGGCGCCGACGTCACGGTCTCGACCTCACCGGACGGACCGCAAGGGCTCGTGAACCCCGCATTGTTCAGGTCGCCCGAGTACGACGCTTTCCAGTAGTACGTGCCAGGCGTGGTCAGTGTGACCTGAGCTGACGCCGGTAGCGTGCCTGTCGGCGTGATCGTCTCAGCCGCTCCCGTGCTGACGGCCGTCGTGCACGCCGAGTTCGAGTACACCGTGTAGGTCACCGTCCCGGTCGCGACGCCCGCGTCGACCCCGGACAGCTCCGCGGCGTCCGTCACGACCGTGCCCGCCGGCACAGTGATCGTCGTGCCGGTTTGGCCGCCGCCGGACAGCACCGTAGCCAGCGACGTCAACTGCTGCTTTGGCGTTACCGCTTCCACCGCATCGGACGGACCGCAGGGACTCGTGTAGGCCAAGTTGTTGGCGTCGCCGATGTACGAGACCTGCCAGTAGTACGTGCCCGCGATTGTCAGCGTCAGCGAGGCGGACGGCACCGTGCCAGCCGGCGTGATCGACCCGGACGTCCCCGCGACGGGATTGGTGCACGCAGGATTCGCGTACACGGTGTAGGTGACCTGCCCGGTCGCCCTGACCGCGTCCATCCCGGATAGCGTCGCGGTGTCCGTCACCGCGGTACCCGCCGGCACGCTGATCGCGGTGCCGGACTGGGCGCCGCCTGACAGCGACTGCGCCATCGTGGTCGGCGCTTGTGCCACGGTCTCGATCTCACCGCTTTGACCACAGGTGCTCACCGACGGCGCGTTGCCCAGGTCGCCGTCGTACGCGACCTGCCAGTAATACGTGCCAGCGATTGTCAGCAACACCGGCGCGGACGTCGGCAGCATGCCCGGCGTGATGATCGACACGGTCGCGGTGCTCACCTCTGTGGTGCACGCGGAGTCCGAGTACACCGTGTAGGTGACCGACCCGGACGCCACCCAGGCATCGGTCCCGGCCAGCGTCGCGGTGTCCGTCACCTGCGTGCCAGCCGGCACGGTGATCGACGTGCCGGCCTGCCCGCCACCGGACAGCGCCGTGGTCACCGTGGTCTCCGCGGGAGTCACGGTCTCGACCTCACCGCTCGGGCCACAGGTGCTCTCCGACGGCGCATTGTCCGCGTCACCGGAGTAGGAGGCTTCCCAGTAATAGGTGCCGGGCGTGCTCAGCGTCACCCCCGCCGACGGGGGCAGCGTGCCCGGCGTGGTGATCGACTCCGCCGTGCCGCTGTTCACCAGGTCGGTGCAGGCGGCGTCGGAGTACACGTCGTAGGTGACCGTCCCGGTCGCGGAAGCGGCCGCGTCGCCGCTGAGGCTGGCCGTGTCGGTGATGGTCGTGCCGGCCGGCACGGACAGTGACACGCCGGATTGCCCGTCGCCCGACAAGGTGGCGGACACGGACGTGGGCGTCGAACCGGGCGAGACGATCTCCACCTCGCCATTGAGGCCGCAGGTGCTCTCCGACGCCCCGTTCGCCGCGTCACCGGAGTACGCGGCTTGCCAGTAGTAAGTGCCCGGAATGTCCAGCGTGACCGGCGCCGAAGCCGGCGGCGTTCCCGCCGTGCTGATCGTCTCGGCCGACCCGCCGTTCACCAGCGCGGTGCAGGCCGCGTCGGAGTACACGTTGTACGTGACCGTTCCTGTCGCGGTGCTCGCGTTGTCCCCGGACAGCGTGGCCGTATCAGTGACGGCGGTGCCGACCGCCTCCGTGAGCGACGTGCCCGAGTTCGTGCCGTCGGATAGCGAAGTTGTCACCGTCGTCGGCGTCACATCGGCATGCGCCTGGGTGATGCCCGTCAGCGGAAACGCCACCGCCGACAGCAACAAGCACAGTCCCCCCAGGAGGGACGCTCTCCCGCCCGCCCTCATCACGAGCGACACTCTAACGGCGTATGTGTCACTCGGGTGCCGGTATTACCTGTTTTTCCTCAGCTGTGCGATTACGTAGAACACCGCTCCCGCTACGCCCACGAAAAAGCCAAGCGGCCAGTTGGTGTGATACGAGAGCACGATGGATAGCCACACGGTGACCAGCGCGATCGCCACCGACAGCGCCATCGCGACCCCGGGGCGTGGGGTGACCGTCCGAGCCGCCGCGGCCGGGCCGATCATCAGGCTGAACATCAGCAGCGCACCGACGACCGGGATCGTCATGGACGCCGCGAGCGCCATCACGACCAGGAAGTACAGTTCGGCCTTGCGGGTAGAGACGCCGCGCGCTTCGGCGACCTCGGGCAGCGCCGAGGTAAGCATGAGCGGGCGGAACGCGACCCCGATCAGCACAACGGAGGCCACGCCGAGGCCGACGATCGGCAGCACCTCGGTGCTGCTGACTCCGAAGACCTCGCCGAACAACAGCGAGTACGCCTCCTGCGCGTACTCGGTGCTGAGGCTGACAAACAGCGCGCCAAGGCCGAGCATCAGCACGAGCGCGAGCGCGGTCACCACGTCGTGCCTGGCCTTGCGGCCCAGCGCTCCGATGCCAAGCGCCCCGCCGATCGAGAAGACCGCCAACCCCCAGATGACGTTGATGCTGAGCAGGCTGGCGCCGGCGGCGCCGGCGAACGCCCCGTTCGGTATCGCGTGCGCGGCGAAAGTGGACCCCCGGAGCACGGCGAAGAAGCCGGTCACACCCGCGATCACCGCGACGACGCTCGCGGCGATCCAGGTGTTCATCATCAGGCTGGAAAACATTCGGCCCCCTCGTGCGGCGAGCGCCGCGCCACCGGCCGCGGTCGCCGCACGTAGCTCAGCAGGTAGCCGACAACGACGAGCACCACGACGAAGAAGCTGACCGGCCAGCCGTGGCCGTGCGGCGGCCAGTAGAAGGAGTCGTAGGCGAGGACGATGCCGATCCACGTCGCGGCCAGCCCGGTGGCCGCCGCCACCGCCATCGCCTTGGCCGGGCTCTTTGACACCCGCAGCGCGGTCGCCGCCGGGCCGATCAGCAGCGCGGTGGACAATATCGCGCCGATGGCGACGGCGGACAGCGACACCGAGATGGCCAGCGCGATCAGGTACGCCGCGCCTACCAGGCGCACGTTGACGCCGCGCGCCCTGGCCACGTCCGGGGACAGCGAGGTGAGCAGCAGCACGCGGGCGAGGACGACGACCGTGAGCATCGCGAGCACGCCGGAGGCGACGAGCGCCGGCACGGTGTCCCCGCTGACGACGAAGATGGAGCCGAACAAAATCGTGAAGGACGCGCCCGTCGTCGATGTTTGCTGCGTGCCCAGGTAGAGGAAGAGCGCGGCGGCACCGAGCGCGGCGCCGAGCACCACTCCGGTGGCGACGTCCCGGCCGCGGCGCCGCTGGGCACCGATCGCCTCCATCAGCCCGGCGGCGACAACGCCCGCGACGAGGAACCCCCAGAACTGGTTCAGGCCGACGAGGAAGGCGCCCGACCCGCCGGTGGTCGCGACGTCGGCCAGCGAGTGGCCGGCGAAGCTCTGCCCGCGGATGACAGTAAACACGCCGATGACGCCGGAGGTGACGGCCACCACGGCGCCTATCAGCAGGGCGGTCCTGACCGGGCCTGAGGCCAGCAGGCCGGGTTCGAAGAGGTAGTGCATCTACTCGCCCGCCACCACCAGGACCCGGCCGTGCACCCGGACCACGTCCACGTGGTGCCCGTACAGGCTGCTAAGACCGTCCGAGGTCACGACCTCGTCGGTGCTCCCGGTCGCGACATGCCCGTTCGCCACGTACACGATCCGGTCCATCACGTGCAGCAGGGGGTTCATGTCGTGCGCGGACAGCAGCACCGCGATCTCGTGCTCGCGGGCCAGTTTGGCGAGCAGCGCGACGATCTCCTGCTCGCTCTTCAGGTCGAGGTTCGCCAGCGGCTCGTCGAGCAGCAGCAGCCGCGGCCTGCTGATCAACGCGTGCGCGATCAGCACCCGCTGTTGCTCGCCACCGGACAGTTCGCCGACCCGGTGGCCGGCGAACTCGTCCGCGCCAACATCCACCAGAGCCTGGTCGATCTGTGCCCGGCGCTGGCGGGACGGAAGGCTGAAGCCGAGCTTGTTCCCGTCCAGCCCGAGCGACACCACGTCCCGGGCGCGCAACGGCATGTCGGGGTCGATGACCAGCTTCTGCGGCACGTAGCCGATTAGCGCTTTGCTCCTGACGTGCTGCTCACCATCGACGAAAACATTGCCCCCCGACGGCTGGAGCAACCCGAGGATGACCCGGAGCAGGGTCGTCTTCCCCGCCCCGTTCGGCCCGATCAGGCCGGCGAACTCACCCTTGCGGAGCGTGAAGCTGACGTCGCTGAGCACCTGGCGGCCACCGAACCGCACGCCGATGTTGTCCAGGGTCAGCAGACCGGGGCCATCATCGCGAACCGTCGGCACCGCCTCCGCCGGTGTCACGTCGTGCGGTGTCGCTTCTTGGGTCATCGTGGTCCTCACAGGTGCTCCGTCGAGACCTTCTCGGTGACCGCCTTTTGCAGGTCCTGCACCTCGGCCAGCATCCAGCTCTGGTAGTCGTAACCGGGCACGGGCATCGTCTCGTAGACGCCCACGACCGGGATGTCGTTCTGCTGCGCCAGCGTGATCAGCGACTCGGTCAGCGGGTCCGTCACCTGCTGGTTGTACAGGAAGACCTTGACCTTGTGCTGGGTGAACAGGGACTTCTCCGTGGCGACGTTCTGCGGCGACGGGTCGATGCCGTTCATGATGTCAGCCTGGAAGGTAAATGGCGTCAGGTTGTTCGCGCCCACGGCTTGCAGCATGTAGTCGGCTACCGGTTCCGTGGTCGCGACCGGGGTCCCCGGGTAGGCGGCCTTGAAGCTCGCGATCGCGTTGTTCCAGGCCGTCAGGCTGGAGATGAACGCCTTGGCGTTGGCCTGGAAATATGAGGCGTGCGACGGCTGCAGCGCGGACAGGTCGCTGGCGATCGCGTCCGCCACCTTTGGCATCGTGATCGGGTTGTACCACAGGTGCGGGTTAGGTGTGCTGTTCGGCAGGCCGAGCAACTTCTGAACGTCGATGACCTTGCGGTCGGAGTTCGGCGCCGCGTTCTCGATCGTGCTCATGAAGGTGTCGTAGAAGACCCCGTTCTGCACGATAAGCTCGGCATTGCCCACCTCGCGAGCAACCGCGGCCGACGCCTCGAACGTGTGCGGGTCCGTGTTCGGGTTGCTCATGATGGCGCTGGCCTGGACGTACTTACCGCCGACCTGCTGGATGACGTCGGCGTACTCGTTCTCCGCGCCCACCGCCACGATCTTCCCCGACGAGCTGGCGCCGCTCGCATTCCCCGAGCACCCGGCGAGGGCCGTGGCCCCCGTAGCCGCCGCCACAGCCAGCAGCACGCCGACCGCCCGGCGGCTTCCGGCAACGCTCCGCATAGTGAGTCTCCTCAAGTCGCTTGACCCCCGGGCGCGACGCCAAGAGACACTGGCCCGCGAGTTCGCCCGATTCGCTGTTAATGATAATCGTTTCTATTATCAGTAAGCAAGCCGTCCGTGACTACCGACAGAAAGGCCTGCTACCTTGCGAGGTGTGACAGTGGAACAGCCGCGCGGCACGAGGGTGCGCGGGACCAGGCAGGCGTCTGTCGTCGCCGCTGCCCTGGTCAGCCTCCCCGGCTTCCGCAGCGCCCAGGAGATCCACGCAGAACTTCGACGCCAGGGCGAGACCGTCGGCCTTACCACCGTCTACCGTCACCTGCAGGTACTCAGCGAGCAGGGCGCGATCGACACGATCCGCGACCCGTCGGGCGAGACGCTGTACCGGCAGTGCGAGACCACCGGTCACCACCATCACCTCACCTGCCGCGTCTGCGGCACCAGCGTCGAGGTCGAGGGGCGCGTCATCGAACAGTGGGCGGAACGAGTGGCGGCGGAGGCCGGCTTCACTTCGGTCGACCACACCGTCGAGCTCTTCGGCCTGTGCCCGGACCACGCGGCCTGACGACGACGCGGCCGCCCCGCACCGGATGAATGGCCCGTCCAGCTTGTTATGGCCAGCTGTAGGGGACATTCATCCGGCTGAAGGGAGCGGTCCATGACGTCTTCAGACGGAGACGCCGACGGGCTGGTATGCGGTGGGATGCCCGGCAAGGATCAGCAGGGTCAGATCGGGATGAATGAGACTATTGCGACGGAAACTTTGACACGTGTATAGATAGTGCTGTAGTCGCACGGGGGGGCCAAGGCGACGGGGCAGCACACCTGTTTCGCTATGAGACAAGGTTGCCGTGACGGGGAGCGTAGTCATGGGCATACCGCCTGGTCGCCGCAGGTTCATCCGGAGTCGGTACGTCATCGGGGCGCTGCTACTCGGTACCGGGCTGGCCGCCGCGAGCGCGAGCGCGAGCGAGGCGGCGGTTTCCTCCGCCCCGGCAACGGTGTCGGTGGCGCGAACCGGGGCCGCCGGGGTATCAGGGGCGTCAGGCGCCAGCGGGCTCGTCCGCGCGAACGTGCGACACGCCACCGGCGTCCAGCCGGCCAGCGCCGCGCCCGCGGGCTATGCGCCGTCGGACCTGCAGAGCGCCTACAACCTGGTGTCCGCGGCCGCCTCGGCCGACACCGGCGCCACGGTCGCGGTCATCGGGGCGTACGACGACCCGAACGCCGCGTCCGACCTGGCGGTCTACCGCGCGCAGTACGGACTGCCCGGCTGTACGGTCGCCAACGGGTGCTTCCGCCAGCTCAACCAAAGCGGCCAGGCCAGCCCGCTGCCGCCAAGCTACGGCGGGACACCCGACCCGTGGGCGACCGACGAGTCGCTCGACCTGGACATGGTCTCCGCGATCTGCCCGAACTGCGACATCGTGCTCCTCGAGGCCGATGCTTCGGGCATCGCCGACACGGGTCCCGCGGTCGATTCTGCGGTGGCGCTCGGCGCGAAATACGTGATCATCGACCCGTTGTCCGGGGGCACCGATCCGGCGGACGGGAAGTACCTCGACCATCCTGGCGTCGCCATCACCGCTCCGGCGGGCAACTACGGCTACCGGCAGCCCTTCACCATCTACCCGGCGGCATCGCAATTCGTCACCGCGGTGGGCGGCACGACGCTCACCAGCGCGCCCGGGACGGCCCGGGGCTGGTCCGAGACCGTCTGGGGACCCGCGAACCCGGCCGCGAAGACCGACGCCACCAGTTCGGGCTGCACGGAGGGAACGCAAGCGGGAAAGCCGTCATGGCAGACGGACACCGGCTGCCAGGACAGGACCGCTAACGATGTGGCGGCCGTCGCCGACCCGAACACCGGGGTCGCCTTCTATGACAGCTATCAGGGCGGCGCGGGCTGGGGCGTGGGCGGCGGCACGACGGTCTCGGCGGCGATCGTCGGCGCGGTTTACGCGCTGGCGGGTCCCCCGGCCGCGGGCACCCTCCCGGTCACTTATCCGTACCTGCACTCGGGGGACCTCTATCCCGTGACGAGCGGCACGGACGCGGGCGACGGATGCTCCCCGGCCTACTTGTGCACCGCCGGGCCCGGTTACAACGGCCCGGCAGGCTGGGGGACGCCGGACGGGACCGGAGCGTTCACGTTCGGCCGCCAGCCGACCGACTACATCGCGCTGGCGAGTCCCGGCCTGCAATCCAGCGTCGTCTTGCTGCCACACTCCGTCAACATTCCGCCACTCGCCGCGGCTGATTCCGCGCCGAACGAGACGATCACCTACGCGGCGACCGGGCTGCCGCCAGGAGTCACCTTCGACACCGCGACCGGGAGCATCTCGGGTGAGGTCACCACGGCCTTCCACGGCACCACATCGATAACGGCCTCGGACCCCACGGGGGCAGCGGCCACGGTCTCCTTCGGCTGGGACGTCCAGAACTCGATCTTCGTACTGGCTCCCAGCACGCCGCAGACCGAGCCGAACACGTTCGTCAGCCTGAAGATCAGCGCGACCGACGCGGGCACGGGACAGACCCTTACCTACGCCGCCACCGGCCTGCCGTCTGGCCTGTCGATCAATCCGTCGACCGGAGTCATATCCGGCACCACGTCCTCGACGATCGCCACCTACCAGGTCACCGTGACCGCGACCGATGGTACCGGGTCTACCGGCTCGACCACCTTCACCTGGAACGTCTGGAACCTGATATCGGTCATCGTGCCGGAGATCGAACATTTCAAGGTCGGGGTTCCGGCGAGCGTGCAGGTCTTCGCGACCGACACCGAGACCGGACTGCCGATCACATTCAGCCTGTCCGGCGTCGGCGCCGCCCTGCCTCCGGGGCTGTCCCTCGACCCGACGACCGGCCTCATCTCAGGGACGCCCACCACGCTGGGTCAGTCCACCGGCCTGATCATGGCGACCGACACCACCGGTTCGCAGGGCGTCGCGGTGTACGACTGGGTGGTCGCGGGGAACATCAGCATCTCCAGCCCCGGCGCGCAATCCACCGGAGCCGGCGACCCGGTCACCAAGGACCTCAACGTCACGGACTCCGCCGCTGATGACACGCTGACGTACTCCATGTCCGGGGCCCCGCCAGGCCTCACGCTGGTAGGCGACACGCCGGTCATCTCCGGATGGGCGCAGACCAGCGGCGATTACACCGTGACGGTGAGCGCGTCCGACCAGTGGGGCGGCACCGCGTCGGTCTCGTTCAATTGGACGGTGACCGCGGCCGCCGGCACCGGGCCTGCCGGCGCCATCCCGCTCAACCTCGGCGGAAAGTGCCTGGATGACACCCGGAACCGGAGCACCAACGGCAACAAGATCCAGATCTGGACCTGCACAGGGGGCGCGGCGCAACGCTGGACCATAGCCAGGGACGGCACGCTAAGAATCCACGGTAAGTGCCTCGACGTGACGGGCCGGAGCACGGTCAGCGGCGCCAAGCTCCAGCTATGGTCCTGCACCGGCGGTGCCAACCAGGCCTGGGTCCCCACCGAGTTCGCCGAAGTCCAGGGCGTCGCCTCCGGGCAGTGCCTGACCGACCCGGGCGGGAGCACTCGCAACGGGACCCCAGTGGAGATCCAGCTGTGCGGGCCCGACGTTCCCGGCTCGCAGCGCTGGATCCTGCCCGCGGGATCGCTGCTCCTCGGGGTCGCCGGCAAGTGCGTCGATGACACGGGCGCGCGGACCACGAACGGCAATCCGATCCAGGTGTACACCTGCAACGAAGACAAGGCGCAGGCATGGACCTTCGAGCCCGACGGAACGGTGCGGGTCCTCGGCAAGTGCCTGACGTTCGGCAGTCCGAGCAGCGGCGGCGCGGTAACGCTGTCCACGTGCCAGCCTCCGAACGGAGACCAGCAGTGGGCACCGTTGCCCTACTACGGTGGCATCGGATTCCTGCTCTCCGCGGGCGGGCCCGACGGTGGTTACTGCCTGTCCGATCCCGGCGACCGCACCACGAACGGCACCCGGCTGACGATCACCACGTGCGGCGGGCTCGATCTGGGATCGAGCCTGCATTTCTGGTAGGAGTCAGCCCCACTCGTTCCGATCAAATAAAAGGAACGGCCGGGCGGCCTGAAAGCGGCCGCCCGGCCGTCTGAGCGGGTCGATCCTACGCCGCGGCCGCCGCCGCGGTCGTCGCCGGTTCCAGCGCCAGCGCCAGGACCTCGCGAACGTCGCTGACCGGGTGCACGTCCAGCTTGGCGAGCACCTCGGCTGGCACGTCGTCCAGGTCAGGCTCGTTGCGCTGCGGGATCAGCACCGTGGTGACGCCGGCCCGGTGCGCGGCGAGCAGCTTCTGCTTCACCCCGCCGATCGGCAACACCCGCCCGGTGAGGGACACCTCGCCGGTCATCGCCACGTCGGACCGGACGGGCCGGCCGGAGAGCAGCGACGCCAGCGCCGTCGTCATCGTGACTCCGGCCGACGGGCCATCCTTCGGCACCGCGCCGGCCGGCACGTGCACGTGGACGCCGCGGTCCTTCAGGTCACCGACAGGCAGTTCCAGCTCCGCGCCGTGCGAGCGCAGGTAGGACAGCGCGATCTGCGCCGACTCCTTCATCACGTCACCGAGCTGTCCGGTGAGCGTGACGCCCGCGGCCCCGGTCTCCGGGTCGGCCAGCGACGCCTCGATGTAGAGCACGTCCCCGCCCGCGCCGGTGACCGCCAGCCCGGTCGCGACGCCCGGCACCGCCGTCCGCCTGGAGTCGGCGGTCAGGCTGGTTTCCGGGGTGAACCGCGGCCGGCCCAGGTAGTCGTGCAGGTTCGCGACGCCCACCGTGATCGGCAGGCTGCCGGGCTCGAGCGCCTCCGCCGCCGCGACCTTCCGCAGCACGCGGGCGATCGCCCGCTCCAGCGACCGGACGCCAGCCTCGCGGGTGTACTCGGCGGCGATGAGCCGGAGCGCGTCGCCGGAGACGGTGACCTCCTCGGCCGACATTCCGGCCTTGGACAGCTGCCGCGGCAGCAGGTGGTCCCGCGCGATCGCGACCTTCTCGTCCTCGGTGTACCCGTCGAGCGTGACCAGCTCCATCCGGTCGAGCAGCGGCCCGGGGATGCCCTCGAGCACGTTGGCCGTGGCGAGGAACACCACGTCGGACAGGTCGAGGTCGACCTCCAGGTAGTGGTCCCTGAACGTGTGGTTCTGCGCCGGGTCGAGGACCTCGAGCAGGGCGGCCGCGGGGTCGCCGCGGTAGTCAGAACCGATCTTGTCGACCTCGTCGAGCAGCACGACAGGGTTCATCGTGCCGGCCTCGCGGATGGCCCGGACGATCCGTCCTGGCAGCGCCCCGACGTAGGTGCGCCGGTGACCGCGGATTTCCGCCTCGTCCCTGACGCCGCCGAGCGCGACGCGGACGAACTTGCGGCCCATCGCGCGTGCCACCGACTCGCCCAGCGAGGTCTTGCCAACGCCAGGCGGTCCGACGAGCGCGAGCACCGCACCAGAACGACGGCCGCCGACCACACCCAGCCCCCGGTCAGAACGCCGCTTGCGCACGGCCAGGTACTCGATGATCCGGTCCTTCACATCGTCGAGCCCGGTGTGGTCCTCGTCAAGGATCACTCGGGCGCCGGTGATGTCGTAGGCGTCCTCGGTCCGCTCGCTCCACGGAATGTCCAGGATCGTGTCCAGCCACGTGCGGATCCAGCCGATCTCCGGCGAGGCGTCGGGGGTCCGCTCGAGCTTGTCGACCTCCTTGAGCGCGGCCTCGCGGACGTTCTCCGGCAGGTCGGCGGCCTCGACGCGGGCCCGGTAGTCGTCCTCTTCCGTGCCGTTGCCGCCGCCGGTCAGCTCGTTGAGCTCCTTGCGCACCGCCGCGAGTTGCTGGCGCAGCAGGAATTCCTTCTGCTGCTTCTCCATGCCCTCGGTGACGTCCTTGCGAATGGACTCGGCGACCTCTAGTTCGGCCATGTGCTCGCGGATCCACTTGATCGCGAGCTCAAGCCGCTGCACCAGGTCGGCGGTCTCGAGCAGGGTCAGCTTCTGCTCCGCCGTGAGATAACTGGCGTAGCCGGCCCGGTCGGCGATGGTCGACGGGTCGTCGAGCTGCTGGATCGTGTCCACGAACTGCCATGCGCCCCGCTGCTGCAGCGTGGCGATGACCAGAGTCTTGTACTCCTTGGCGAGCTCATCAGCCCGCCCGCCCTGCCCGGTCTCGGGAACCACGGTGCCCTCGACCCACAGCGCCGCGCCCGGTCCGGTCGTGCCGGACCCGATACGGACCCGGGAAACGCCGCGGAGCACGGCGGCTGGCGCACCGCCGGGCATCTGCCCGACCTGCTCGATGACGGCGAGGGTCCCTACGGCGGCCAGCCCGCGATCGGCGAGCCGCGGCACGAGGAGCACCCGTGCCTTCTCCTCTGCACGGATCCCCGGCCCGCGTCCGAGTCCCTTGCTGTTCCTAGCGGCCTCAATGGCCCCGCGGGCCTCGGTGTCCGAAAGCTCGATGGGGACCACCATGCCCGGCAGCACCACCTCGTTATCGAGCGGCAGCACCGGCAGCGTGAGCACTTCGCTCATCAGCCCCTCCTAAGGTTGAGTCAATCACACTCAAGAAAGGAGAGCCCCCGAACATTCCCCGCCCGCTGTCCGCCCAGAGCGATCACCCCAAACCGGGCAATTCGCCGCCGTGTGAGGGCGCGTGCTCCCCGCCGGGCCAATCCGATCACCGTGCGTTATTGTGAGCCGCAGGAGGGCGCCGTGCTGCACACACGACTTACCCGGCTCGCCGTAGACCTCGCCGCGGGCGCGGCGGCGCTGGACGCGTGCATCAGCTACCTAGAACGGGAGATCGGCCCCGCGCTGGAGCAGCGCCCGGGCAGCCTCGGAATCTTCGTGCTTGAGGACCGGGAGCGTGGCGTAGCGATATTCAGTTCGGTCTGGGCGACCTCCGGCGAGATGAACGGGAGTGAGAATACGGAGGCGCCGCTGCGCGGCGAGCTAGCCAGGCTGGCAGGCGGCCCGGTAACCGTCGAGGAGTATCAGGTTCCCGTCTTCGAGCTCGTCGAACGGCTAGCACTGCCGCGGCGCGGGCTCGCGGCTCAGCTGACACGGATACAGGTCAAGCCGTCAGAGGTGGACGACGCGATCGAGGTGATCGGGGATTACGCTGTGCCGCCGCTCGCCGAGGCGCCGGGCTTCTGCGACGCGCTGTTGTTCGCCGACCCGGCTTCGGGACGGCTGATCAGCGAGACCATATGGCGGGATCTGCGGACACGAGCAGGCGCCCCGAGCGTCGCCGCGATCGTCAGATCCCAGATGCCCGAGGCCGATGTCCCCGACGAAGTTACCGGTGACACCAGTGCCAAGATCCGCGGCGTTGAGGACTACACCCTGGTGTTCAGCACCGTGCGAGAGCCCTGACCGGGCGGGCCACCCGGTTATTCGCCGAACTGTGCCGCGACGCGGCGGTGCGCCGCCCAGATCTCATCGGGCAGGCCGTCGAACTGGGCCAGGTGACGCTCCCGGAACTCCATCTCCCGGCGCCACCGGTCGGCGTCGATCGTGAGCAGCCTGTCCAAGTCCCCGCGGTCGATCGCCAGGCCGTCCAGGTTGAGCTCGCTTTTGGCGGGCACGATGCCGACCGGGGTGTGTACGCCGGCGACCTCGCCCTCGCGCATTTCCATGAGCCACAGCAGGGCGCGCAGGTTGTCGCGGTAGCCCGGCCACAGGAAGTGCCCGTCCTTGGCGTCGCGCTGGAACCAGTTGACGTGGGCGAAGATGGGCGGCTCCGTCGCCTGACCGACGATCTTCAGCCAGTGCGCGGCGTACTTGCCCTCTGGGTAGGACATGAACGGCCGCATCGACATCGGGTCGTAGCGCAGCTGCCCGTCCACGCCCTCGGCCGCGAAGGTGGCCTCGGCGCCGAGGGTCAGGCCGTCGTACACGCCCTCGGCCAGGTCGGTGATCGCGCGGACGAGCGGCTCGCGGTCACGGGTCCGGCCGCCGAAGATGATGGCGTCGATCGGCACGCCCTTCGGGTCGGCGTAGTCGCTGGCGACGTTCGGCACGTTCGCCAGGGTGGTCGTGAACCGGCTGTTCGGGTGGGCCCAGGGGTCGTTCGCCTCCACCGGCGCCCGGTCGGCGATCCGGTGGCCCTTCCAGTCAAGCCAGCCGTCGAGGTCCGCCGGCGGGTTCTTGGTACGGCCCTCCCACCAGACCTCGTGCGTCTGCTCGTTGTAGGCGACGTTCGTGAAGATCGCCTTCGTTTCCTGGGCGATCGCGTCCAAGGCGGTCGGATTGGTGGCCTCGTTCGTGTCCTTGGCGACGCCGAAGACGCCGAACTCGGGGTTCATGCCGTACAGGCGCCCGTCGTCGCCGACCCACAT
The DNA here is from genome assembly GCA_035571275.1 of Trebonia sp. GTDB lineage: Bacteria > Actinomycetota > Actinomycetes > Streptosporangiales > Streptosporangiaceae > Trebonia. The sequence continues at coordinate 25,208 of DATMKQ010000190.1, read as the reverse complement.
CCAGGCGATGTCGTCGCCGTAGAACTCGACGTGATAGCGATCGCCCAGGGCGTCCGGGGCGAGCGTCATGGCCAGGTTGGTCTTGCCGGACGCGCTCGGGAAGCCGCCCGCGATGTGGTAGCGCCTGCCGGTGTGCCGGTCGGTGATGCCCAGCAACATGAACTGCTCGGCGAGGAACTTGCCGGACGCCCAGCCGTCGTAGGCGGCCTGCCGCAGGCCGTGCGCGATCTTGCCGAGCAGCGCGTTGCCGCCGTAGGACGAGCCGAAGTGCAGGATCGTCCGCTCGTCGGCGACCGTGACGAAGTAGCGCTTGTCCTCGGGGGTGCCCTGCCCGAGGTTCTCCAGGTCGCCGGTCACGTGCACGGCGCGAACGAAGCTGTCCTGGTCTTCGAGGTTGTTGATGTATTCGACGCCGACCCTGGCCATGCGGTTCATGTGCAGCACCACGCTGCGGTTGTCGGTCAGCTGGACGCCTGCCGCATACAGCTCGAGCGGCGAGCCAGGGGCGGCCATCAGGTACGGGATCACGTACATGGTCTTGCCCTTGGACGCGCCCCGCATGAGACCGGCGAGCTTGGCCTTCATCTCCGGCGCCGGATGCCAGTTGTTGTAGACGCCCTTGTCGGCCGGATCGTTCGTGGCTACAATCGTCCGCTCTTCAGAGCGCGCGGTGTCCTTGTAATAGCTGCGCGAGTAGTACAGGCCCTCGCCCGCCGGCAGGATCTCCTTGGCGTCCAGGGCTTCCTGGATCAGCCGCTCGTCGTCGGCCATACCGACGACCTCGATGTTGTCCGGCTGGGTGACCCAGGCCCAGTAGCGCACGTACTCACGCGCCCTCTCGTTTTTCAGCTGTGCGCTTTCCAGGACGGCGTCAACCTCGGTCACGAACCCGGTCCTCTCAATCAGGAAAAGTTCCCGCAGAGTGAAACTTTCGATCATTCATCTTGACAGGACAGCGGCCCGAAGTGAAAAGAGACGTCCGCCACACCGTGGCCGGCCACACCTGGCAAGGCCTCGTGTTGTAGGCCAGTGAGTCCGCGGCGCCCGACGTTAACGGCTTCCGCGTTCAACGGTGACCACGGCGGTGTACCCCTCGCCCGGGAGTGGCTTCGCCACCTCCACCCGGACCCAGTTCAACCGGTAGTCGGCGCGCAACCGCTGCGCGACTCTTTCGGCGGCGGTCTCGATGAGCTGGAATCGCCCCGCGGTTACGACAGACCTGACCGTCTGCGCGACCGCCGAGTAGTCGAGCGCGCCGGCGATTTCGTCGCTGACCGCGGCGGCGGCCACGTCGGCCGCCATGTCCACGGCGAAGACGAGCGTCTGCTCGATCTCGCGTTCCCAGTCGTACACCCCGATGACCGTGGAAACGCGCAGGTCCCTGATGGATACCGTGTCCGACACGTCCCAACCTCAGGCGACGTAAGGTTCGGCGCCCGTTTCGCTGATCATCGGGCGGCCCGCGACGGCCCAGCCGGTCATGCCGTCTGACACGTTGACCGCGTGCCAGCCCGCCCCCGACAGCGCGTCGGCAGCGTAGGCCGACCGGGCGCCCGAACGGCAGATCACGTAGACCTCCCGGTCGCGCGGGATCGCGTCGCCGCGCTCCGTCAGCTCGCTGAGCCGGACGTGCACGGCCTCAGGCGCGTGTCCGGCGGCCCACTCGTCGTCCTCGCGCACGTCAAGCAGGAAGATGCCGGTCGGCAGGTCCGCCGACATGACCTCGGACGCATCATCGTCGGACTTATACACCGTCGCTCACCTCTGCCAATGCCGGGTTCCGCCGATGCATGGCGCGGCCAACGCACCGGGCGAATACTTCAGCGGATACACGCTGTGCGCGCTACCTTATCGCTTGCGCGACCGCCGTGCCTCGGTAGGCGCACCGAACCCCGCCAGGCCCCGCCGCAGTGGCACCTGAGCACACAACGTACATTTGGTGTCATAGTGGGATACGTAGAGCCAGCAACCCCCGTGGCGACGCGCACGCTGACCCGAGGGCAGGCACGGCTACTCGCCTTCACCGCCGGCGCCACATGCGCCAACCTCTATTACGCGCAGCCGCTGCTGCCCACGATCGCCACGGACCTGCACGTCTCCCAGACGAGCGCGGCGCTGCTCGTCACGCTCACCCAGCTCAGCTACGGCGTCGGCCTGCTGCTGATCGTGCCCGCCGCCGACATCACTCGTCGCCGCCGCCTGTTTACCATCCTGCTCAGCATCGACACCGTGGCCATCGCGGCCAGCGCCGCCGCGCCAAGCCTGCGGGCGCTCGGCGCGCTCGCCATCGTCATGGGGCTGACGTCGGTGGTCATCCAGATGCTGATCCCGTACGCCGCCACCCTCGCGGCGGAAACCGAACGCGCCCGGGTCATCGGCACGGTACTGTCCGGGCTGCTCACCGGCATCTTGCTGTCGCGGACGTTCGCCGGGATCGTGGCTCAGCTGGCCGGCTGGCGCGGCGTGTACGCGATCGCGGCCGTCATCATGGCCGCGACGACCGTCATCCTCTACCGCTCGCTCCCTGACCTGCCGCCCGAGGTCGACACCGGGTACGGCGCGCAGCTGCGCGAAACGCTCCGCCTCGCGCGCACCCAGCCCATCTTGCGCTGGCGCAGCCTCGTCGGCGCGTGCGGGTTCGGCGCGTTCAGCGCGTTCTGGACCACGGTCTCGTTCCTGCTCGCCGGGCCGCAGTACCGCTTCTCCCAGCTGGAAATCGGCCTCTTCGCGCTCGCCGGCGCCGCCGGCGCGCTGGTTTCCGCGGCAGGCGGCCGGCACATCGACGCCAGGCCGAGGCTGCGCTGGCCTGCCACCGGCGCGGTGCAGGGCACCCTGCTCGCCTCGTTCGCGCTGATCTGGCTCGGCGGCGCCCACCTGCACTGGCTCAGCCTGACGCTGCTGGTCCTCGGCGCCGCGTTCATGGACGCGGCGGTGCAGTCCTCGAACCTGCTCGGTCAGAGCGTGATCTACGAACTGGTGCCGCAGGCGCGGTCCCGGCTCACCGCCATCTACATGACCACGATGTTCGCGGGCGGCTCGCTGGGGTCATGGGCGGCCGCGCACGCCTACGAGCGCTGGGGTTGGAGGGGTGCCTGCTTGGCCGCTGCCGCTTTCCCCGCCGTGGGGCTGCTCGGCTGGCTCGCGGCTCGCCGTCACGAAACAGGAAAAAGCATTATTTAGCCCGAACGGACCGTGGCACCTGCTGGTACCGGAACCTCGCTCTCCTTGATGCCATAGCGAGCGTAGAGGCGGCGCAATGGACGCGGAGCCCACCAGTTGGCCCGGCCGAGCAGTCGCATCGTGGCGGGCACGAGCATCACCCGGACCACGGTCGCGTCGACGATGAGCGCGACGATCATGCCGACACCGAGCAGCTTGATGAACGAGATTCCGGAGGGGGAGAACAGGCCGACGACGATGATCAGCAAGAACGCCAGGCTGGTGATCAGCCCGCCGGTGCGCTGCAGGCCGCCGGCTACCGCCGCGGTGTTGTCGCCCGTCTCGTCGTAGAGCTCACGGATCCGGGACAGCAGGAATACCTCGTAGTCCATGGACAGGCCGAAGATGATCGCCAGCAGCAGGATCGGCATCGTCGGGTCGATCGTTCCGGTGGCGGTGAACCGCAGCAGACCGGACAGGTGGCCCCACTGGAACACCCACACGATCACGCCGAACGTCGCCGACAGGGACAGCACGTTCATCACGATCGCCTTGACCGGCAGCACGACCGAGCCGAAGGCGAGGAATAGCAGCACGAACGTGGCCAGGCACGTCAGCAGCGCCATCCACGGCAGGGTCGCGCCGAGGCTGGACAGCAGGTCGACTGTCTGGGCGGTCGAGCCACCGACGAGGACCGTGGCGTGCGGCGGCGGCGGGATGTCGCGGATCGCGGAGACGATCTGACGTGCCGCGGGCGAGTCAGGCTGCGGCCCGTAGCCGGCGTCGAGGCGGGCCGTGCTGCCGTGCACGCCGGTTACCTGGACCCCCGTGACGCCGGCGACAGAATCGATCGCGCGCACGTAGCCGGTCAGCGCGTCCTGGCTTGTGACCCCGCTGACGACGGCCTCGATAGGAACGGTCGAATTAGCGGGGAACTCGCTGGTCAGGTCCTGTGACACCAGCCGTACGGCCGAACTCGCGGGCAGCACCCGGGCATCGACGCCGCCCCAGGAGATCTTGAGGAACGGCGCGCCAAGCGCGAGCAGCACGACGACGATCACGGCGGCATAGGCGACCGGACGGCGCATCACGCTGTGGGCGAAGCGATACCAGCCGCCTTCTTCCTTCACTGGTGCCCGACCGACTCGCCTGCGGACGCGCGGCGCGTTGACCCGGTGCCCGAGCACGGCGAGCAGCGCGGGCAGCACGGTGACCGCGGCGATCACGTCGACCGCGACGGTGGCCACACCGCCGTAGCCCATCGAGCGGAGGAACACCACGGGGAACAGCATCAGGCTGGTCAACGCGGCGGCGACCGTGATACCCGACACGAGAACGGTGCGGCCAGCGGTGGCGACGGTTCGCGCCACGGCCTGCTCGACCGTGGGCTGACGACGCAGTTCCTCCCGGTACCTGTTCACCATGAACAGGCCGTAGTCGATGCCCAACCCGAGGCCCATGATCGTGGTGACGTTCACCGAGTAAATGGCTACCGGGGTGAACAGGGTGAGTAGCCGCAGCACGGTGAACGAGCCGAGGATGGCCAGCCCGCCGATCGCGACAGGAAGGGACGCCGCGACCACGCTGCCGAAGATGAAGATCAGCAAGATGAGCAGCACGGGAAGCGAGATGCCCTCGGCGCGGGCGATGTTGGAAGTTACCTCGCTGGTGATCGCGACCTCGGTCGGCACGTTGCCGCCGACCTGAGCGGTGATCCCGTCGCTGACGTGCTCGGCCGCCAGGTCGCCCTCAATCGTCTTGTAGGTGTCCTGCCGGGCCTGGTCGTCGGCGCCCGCGAGTTGCAGCGTCGCGTACGTGGAGTGCCGGTCGGCGGAGACCATGGCAGACTGCCCGGTCGACCAGTACGTCATGGCTCGCGTCACGTCGGCGCGCGGCAACGCGGCCAGCGCGGTCGTGACTGCCTGCCGGTAGGCCGGGTCGTTCACGGTCATCGCGGCGCTGTGGTAAAGCACCACCGCGTCCGCGTCGTCGCGGCCGAACACGCTGGCCGCGAGGTTGCTTTCCTGATAGCTCTGGCTGCCCGGCGGGGTGAAGGTATCACCCGACGTCAGCTTGCCGAACACGCCGGTTCCCCAGATCCCGGCGGCCACCGCGAAGAGGACGGCGATGACAAGCGTCAGCCGCCTCGCCCGGTACAGGCCGCGCCCCCATGCCTCGAACATCACGCCTCCCGGCCATGATGAAGCCTGTTTCCTGCGGTTACTCTAGTGAACACCGTAAACTGCTTACAGCGCTAACCTTGCATACGGCATTCACTGATGTCAAGGGTGTTAGCCTTTAGATGTGACGCAAGCTTCGGCGACTCCTCCGGCCCGCCGGGACCGGTTGCGCACGGCGACCATGGAGGAGATCACCGCGACGGCTCGCCGGTTGCTGGTTGAGCAGGGACCCGAGGCCGCGTCGCTGCGCGCGATCGCCCGTGAGATGGGGATGACCGCGCCTGGCCTGTATCGCTACTACAGCAGCAGGGAAGAACTCTTGCGGCACGTGGTCGCGGACATGTTCCGCGAGCTCTCGAACGACATCCGGCGGGCCATAGCGACCGCCGTCCCGTCGTCCGGGGCCGACGAGGACCCCGCCGAGCAGCGCGCGCACGGCGCGCTGAAGATGATCGCGGCCTGCCACGAGTTCCGCCGCTGGGCGCTCGGGCACAGGGACGAGTACGCCCTGCTGTTCGGCGTGCCGCTGCCCGGGCTTGACGACGGGCGGTTCGACATCGCCGACCAGTGCGCGCTCGAATTCGCTGGCACTTTCTACACGCTGTTCCTCGAGTTGTGGAACCGTGTCGGCTTTCCGGTGCCGTCGGACGAGGAGATCGATCCGGAAATGCGGGCACAGCTGGCGCGATTTCGCGACAAGCTCGGGCTCGGCACCGACCTGCCGGTCGGCGCGCACCTGATATTCCTGCGCTGCTGGGTGCTGCTGTACGGCGCAGTGTCGATGGAGGTCTTCGGCCACCTGGGCTTCGCGCTCACCGACGCGGCCCCGATATTCGAGCTGACGCTGCGGGACCTCGTCCGTCTCGTGGGACTCGAATACCCATTCCCAAACGCGTAATATCACCGGATTCCAACGGCGATGCACAACATTTACCCTTCGGACGATGCGGCCCGGTTAACAAATCACTAAGCTCTCGGTCACCCGCGCATTGCACGGATATCGCGTTAGGAGACAACGTGAGCACCTTCCCCAACTACCCTTCCGCTGCCTCCCTAGAGCAGTTCGCGGGCGGCCCGCCTCCAGCGCAAGTTGCGGTGGCGGAAGCCTCGGCCCAGCAACGGGTAACGGTGTTCTTCCGTCTCCTCTTGGTCATCCCGCACTACTTCGTGCTGTACTTCCTTGGGATAGCCGCCGGCGTCGTCGCGTTCATCGGCTGGTGGGCAGCGTTGTTCACCGGGTGGCTACCCGATTTCGCGGTTTCCTACCTGACTGGCTACATCCAGTGGTACGCACGCGTCAACGCTTACGTAATGCTGCTGACGGACGTGTACCCGCCGTTTTCGCTTGACGACGAGCCCGCGTACCCAGTGCGCATCGCGATACCTGCCCGGCAGCACCTCAACCCGCTCGCCGTCTTTTTCCGGATCATCCTGGCGATCCCGGCATTCCTGCTGACCACGCTGGTCACGTACGGCGGAGTCACGGTTGTCGCCTTCATCGCCTGGCTGATCACGCTCATCACAGGGAGGCTGCCGATTTCCCTGCACGCGGCGTACACCGCGATATTCCGCTACACGACGCGCGTCAACTGCTATGTGTACATGCTCACTCCGGCGTACCCCGGCGGGCTTTTCGGAGACCCGCAAGGCCCGGTCGGCGATTCCCCTCCCCCTGGCTACGCCACTCCAGGCGGCTACGACGCGCCCGGCGGCTACGGCACACCCCCTGGCTACGGCATTTCTGGCGGCTACGGCACACCCGCCTACGGCGGTCCTCAGGCGCCCGCGCAGCCGACCGATTGGCGGCTGGTCCTCAGCTCTGGCACCAGGAAATTGCTGGGCGTGTTCATCGGGCTCGGCGTGGCTTTCCTGGTGCTCGAATTCGTCGTGATCGCGCTCGTCGTATCGAGTAACCCGGTCACGACCGCGAACGCGATCACAACGATGAACACGGCGAACAACACGCTGAACTCCGACGTAAACGGCTGGGAGGCCACGACGAAGGCCTGTACGTCCCTCGCCTGCGCTACCACCGGCGACAGCAAAGCCGCCACGTTCTTCGCCGACTTCGCCACTACGCTGCACAACACGTCCATGCCCTCGGCCGCCACCGCGGTGGCTAACCGGCTGTACTCGGACGCGACCACGGCCGCGCAGGACCTGACCCAGCTCAGCAAGGCGACCAGCGCTACCCAGTACCAGAGCATCGTGACCAGCACCGGCCTGGAGCAGACCTTGAACCAGTTCGACACCGACGACACCGCCCTCGGCAACGCTCTGGACAGTTCGCGCTAACCCACCGGACGGTGTGATCAGCGGCGCTTGCGGATCACGGTGAGCGCCGCGGCGCCGAAGATGGCCGCGGCGGCGAGTTCGAGGCCGGCGCGGTTCTTCGCCTCATGCTGGATCGAGGCGTGGAACTTATCCACCACGCGCGGAAACGGCGACCGGCCGAACCAGAGCATCGACGGCTTATCCAGGTCAGGCAGCGCGGCTCCGGCCATACCGGCCACCACGGCAAGCCGCCGTTCCTGAGGACACACCGCCGCGAACGCCGCCATGGCGGCCAGGCCGGTCAGGCCGTCAGGCACCGCCACGCGCATGAAATCGCGGCGACTTCCCCACTTCCCCCAGTGCGGCACCGTGTCGAGCGCGAAGTGCGATACCACGCCGAGAGTGAAGGCGACCGGCGGCCGGTTCACCGCCGCGCCGATAAGCGCGCCAGACAGCACATGATTCGTCACCAGCATGGGTCCAACGTACTTCCGGCACCGCGCTGCGGCAGCACGTGCCTACGCCGCTCCTGGTAGCTTTTTGGGGCGGGGCAACGCCCATAGCGCTTCGAGCGAGGACTAATACGTCACCATGCTGGACAGACGATTCATCAGGGAGAACCCGGACGCGGTGCGTGCGGCGGTCCAGGTCAAAGGCATCAACCTCGACGTTGATGAGCTGCTGGGCCTGGACCAGGCCAGCAGGGAACTGCAGCGCGAACTGGACGACGCCCAGACCCAGCGAAAGAGCTTCGCCAGGGAGTTCGCGAAGGCCGACGAGGCCACCAGGGCGCGGCTGCGGTCCGAGCACGACCAGCAGGACCAGCACCTGCAGAAGGTGCGCGCGGAACTAGCGGCCGTCAACGAGAAGCTGCAGTCGCTCCTGCTGCTGACCCCGATGATTCCGTGGGACGGCGCCCCGATCGGCCCCGACGATTCGGCGAACGTCACGATCAGGACCTGGGGCGAACGGCCAGTCTTCGACTTCGAGCCGAAAGACCACGTGGAACTGCTCGAGAACCGCGGCTGGGCCGAGTTCGCCCGAGCCAGGAAGGTCTCGGGCGAGCGCGCGTACGCGCTCATCGGCGACATGGTGCTGCTCGAACGGGCGATGCTGTCCTACGCGCTCGACCAGCTCATCGCGCGGGGATCGGTGGTTATCTCCGTCCCCTCGCTGGTCCGGGAAGAGCCCCTGATAGGGAACGGCCAGTTCCCCGCGCACCGTGATGAAACGTACGCGATCACCGCGGACGACCTGTACCTCGCTGGTACCGCGGAGGTGGCGCTCGTCGGCCTGTACTCAGGCGAGATCCTCGACGCCAAGGCGCTGCCGATCCGTTATGCGGGGATCTCACCGTGCTTTCGGCGGGAGGCGGGCAGCGCCGGGCGTGACGTGCGCGGGCTCGTGCGCGTGCACCAGTTCGAGAAGGTAGAGCAGTTCGTGATCTGCGCCGCCGACGACGAGAAATCCGACACCTGGCACTTCGAGCTGCTCGGCGCCGCCGAGCAGTTGCTGCAGGGCCTCGGGCTGTATTACGAGGTGGTCGAGTGCTCGACCGGGGACATGGGCGCCGGCAAGTACCGAATGAACGACGTCAACACCTGGTTCCCCTCCCTCAGCAAGTTCCGCGAGACGCACAGCTGCTCGTCGCTGCACGACTGGCAGGCGCGGCGGGCAAACCTGCGGTACCGCGACACGGAGGGCACGGTCCGGTTCGCGTACACGCTGAACAACACCGCGATCGCGACGCCTCGCCTGCTCGCCGCGCTGGTGGAGAACTACCAGACCGCGGACCAGAAGGTACGCGTTCCCGAGGTGCTCCGTCCTTACCTGGCCGGCCGGACCGAGCTGTAGGTCACGGGAAGGCCGGAGGGCCGTGCGCTCTGGCACCGGGTCGTCGTACGCTGCGAGGCGTGGAACTCGAAGCTGAAAACGTCGCGGAACTCTCCGGCCGCCCGCTCGGCCACCTCAAGCGCCGCGATGTTGCGATAGCACTGCTCAGCGTGTCAGCCAACGACGCGCTCGCCTCGCTGCCCGGCATCAGGCGGGGCCTGCTCGCGGCGGGCAACCCGTTGTCCGCCGCGTTCTGGGGCTCCGCGGAAGTCATCCTGCACAAGATTAAGGACCATCAGGCGACGTTCGGAGACGTCCGCGGCTGGCTTGAGGCCACCGGAACCGAACCGACGAGCATGATCGGGCTGCATGTCTGGGAAGAGCCATCACAGCGCAGCCCGCTTCAAGAGGAGATGCACGCGCTGCTCGTGCACCACCTGGAAGAGCGCCTTGCCGCCAGGGAGATCGACCCGGACAGGCTGGTCACCGGTGATCCGGACGCCAAACGCGACTACCTGACACTGCAAGAGGGATGGATGAGCGCTCCGCTGCCCGACGGGCGGGTGCCGATGACCGCGCTGCTCGATGAGCAGGACGAGGCATTTCTGGCCGACTGGGCCGCGGCGGATGCCGAAGCGCTCGGTGCGCTGCGGTCCGTCCTCGACGACGTGGGCCAGCGTCCACTGCCCGCCGGGGACCTCCGGGTGGCCGCGCGCAGGCTGCGCGAGGAAATCGGCCGCCCCGGCTGGCCGGGACAGATGCTCGTCTCGTTCAGCGGGCGCACCAGGGAATCGCTGCCGGGCGACGACGCGGAGATGTGGCTCACGCTCGCCACATCGGTCGCGTCGCCCCAGGGTGACCCGCTGACCGAGGAGGACAAGGAGTTCGCCCGGGCGATGGAGTGGGCCGAAGAGGACGACCTCGACTTCGGCCCGGACGACGCGCCAGGCGAGGATGAGGACGACGGCGAGCCAGACGAGATGTCGGCCGCGATGGCCGCGGTGTGCGCCCTGGACCACTTCGACTGGCTCGCGGTCATGTCGGCACTGGCGACCGGCGGGCCTGGCACGCCCGCGTCGGCCGCGGACCTCGCCAGGTACGTGCGGGAGTTCGACGTCGAGGAGGACGGCGACGACGAGAGCACCCTCGATGAGGACGAAGAGAACGGCGACGAGGCCATCGCGTTCGATTTGACCGACTTCCCGGACGAGGACGACTTCGACGAACTCAGCGTCGAGGGACTTTTCCTCCATGTGACCGCGATGTGGAGCGTGCTCGGCGCGATCGACGAAGACGACCGGCTCACCCCGCTCGGCTGGTGGGGCCTACCCGAGGCGATGCAGCGCGCCTGGACGGAGGGCTGACCGCACGCCACCGAACATAAAGACGCGGGATACTTTCCCCCCTTTTGAGGCTGTCGCGTGGCTTCGATCGGGAAGTGGTCCGAGCGCCCAGAGCATACGGGGCCGGGTCAGGTGTCTTAGAGCCCGCCTAGAAATAACACATCAGTTGCCGCTCCGGACGCCTGACGTGTGCCAGTTACGCGGAAGGTCGCGGTCCCCTGGGGCATCTGGCGCGCATATTTTCCCGGATAGCAAACCCTATCCAGGTGCTGTTTTCGATAGTGCTGAAGACTTGACCGGTCATGACCGGTCAAGTCTTCAGCACTACGTTCTATCGCGACTTGGCGCAGGGGTGAGAGCACCGGACCGGCGATCACGACGTCGTTATCGGCACGAGAAGTAGGCAGCGCTGTTTATCCTCGGGCGCTTAGGGCGCGTTCGGCATGGACAAATAACGCGAAACGGCCCGAAAAACATGGCTACCGCGCCCCAAGAAGACAAAGTCTTCGCGGTAGGCGGCCTGGGACGGCCGCGACCGCCGAAGGCGCGGTCTTGCCCGTGAGAGGTCGGCCAGCCGGATACCGCGGCGGGCCGCACCGGGCGACCTCGGGCCCGCTTACCTGGCGTCGTCGTCGGCCAGTTGCTCGTAGGCCGGTGACAGCAGGTCGCGCAGGTCCTTGCCGCGGACGGTGATGTCGGGCGGGTCCGACATCCGCAACAGGAGGTCAGGGACGACGGTCGCCGGGGCGGCAGTGGCCAGCGCGCGCAGTCGCGCCTGGCTCAGCCCCGGCGACCAGAAGTCCGCCAGGGACCTCGCGAGCGGCGCCCCTGGCACGTCGGCAAGCACGGCGCCTGCGTCAGCGGCGTGCCCGGCGGTGGCGGGGGCGCCCGTCGCGCTGGCGGTTTGCCGCGGCGTGCCTTGCCGCAGGGCGCCGAGCAGCTCATCGCGGGCCTTGCCGCGCCAGGCGAGCATCTGGAACGGGTCGTCATCGAACGCCTCGGCGAGCACGTAACAGACCGCGGCGAGGTGCTTGCACGGCACCTCCCAGTCCGGGCAGCTGCAGCGCATGTCCAGGTCGGCCGGCGACCGCGGGAACAGCGGGGTCCCGCATTCGGCGAAGACCTCCTCGATTTCCGCTGGCATCTCGCCGGCCAGCAGCTTCGCCCGGAACAGCGCCTGGCTGGCCAGCCGGCTCTGGACGGTGCGCCACTGCGCGGTGGTGAGCGGGAGCACGCCGATGCTGACCGTGTACGGCTGGGGCCGCGAGCCCTGAACCCGGGCGGTGACTTTCCCCTGATTCAGCTCGAAGTCGATGACCTGTCCCCTGCGCGCGTAGTTCCGTCCGCGCTGCAGCCGCCCGCTCATGCCCCAGGACTCAAGCACGGCGATGTACCGCCGCGACCACCACTGCTCGCCGATCGCGCCGCGCTTGCTGCGCGCCCTGACCCCGCCCTCGACCGGGATGGGCCGGGACGATTCTGGCCATCTGAAGCTTTGCCGGGGGGTTGAAGGGGGGTCGTCCCCCCTAGGGGAGTGCGAGTATCTCGGCGGGCTCATTCGGGCACCGCGTCCGGGCTGAGCGCGATCACGTCGCGCAGTTCGGCGGTGGACAGGTTCGCCAGCCAGCTTTCTCCCGTGCCGACGATCTGCTCGGCCAGGGCCTTTTTCTCCTCGATCATGGCGTCGATCCGCTCCTCGAGCGTGCCGACGCAGACGAACTTACGTACCTGCACGTCGCGGCGCTGCCCGATGCGGAAAGCGCGGTCGGTGGCTTGATCCTCGACGGCCGGGTTCCACCACCGGTCGACATGGATGACGTGGTTGGCGGCGGTTAGGTTGAGCCCGGTCCCGCCCGCCTTCAGGGAGAGCAGGAACAGCACCGGCTCGTCCGCCTCCTGGAACTTCGCGACCAAGGCGTCGCGCTGCTTCTTGGTCGTGCCCCCGTGCAGGAACAGCACCGTGCAGCCGATCCTCGCGGCCAGATGAGGCTGCAGCATGCGGCCGAACTCGGCATATTGCGTGAAGCACAGCGCCTTGTCGCCGTCGGCGGCTATTTCCTCGCAGATCTCCTCGAGCCGTGCCAGCTTCCCCGACCGGCCGGGCAGCCGGGACCCGTCGCCCAGCAGGTGCGCGGGGTGGTTGCAGACCTGCTTGAGCTTGGCCATCGTGGCCAGCACAAGACCTCGCCTGGTGATGTCGTCTTCGGCGCCGTCGATGCGGCTGAGCATGTCGGTGACGGTCGCCTGGTAGAGGCTCGCCTGCTCCTTGGTGAGGGTGCACCAGACCTTCATCTCCTGCTTTTCCGGCAGGTCGGAGATGATCGACTTGTCCGTCTTCAGCCTGCGCAGCAGGAACGGCTGGGTGACGCGGCGGAGCTTGTCCGCCGCCTCCGGGTCACCGTGCCGCTCGACGGGGATCGCGTACCGCTCCCTGAACGACTTGGCGGAGCCGAGCAACCCCGGGTTCGCGAACTCCATGATCGACCACAGCTCGGACAGCTGGTTCTCCACCGGCGTCCCGGTGAGCGCGATCCGCGCGGCCGCGGGCAGCGCGCGCACCGCGCGAGCCTGGGCCGTCGCGTGGTTCTTGATCGCCTGTGCCTCATCGCACACGACCCGCGCCCACGTCACGGCGCGCAGCGCCGCCGCGTCCCGCAGTGCGATCCCGTACGTCGTGATCACCAGGTCCGCGCCGGCCAGCGCGGCGGCAAGCTCGTCGCCGGCCAGCCGCTCCGCACCGTGGTGCACGTGCACTCGCAACTCCGGGGTGAACCGCTCCGCTTCCCGCTGCCAGTTCCCGACCAACGACATGGGGCACACCAGCAACGTCGGCCCGTTCCCTGAGTCGCCGTCTCTTGACGCGGCGAGCAGTGCGAGCAGTTGCACGGTCTTGCCCAGGCCCATGTCGTCGGCAAGCACCGCGCCGAGGCCCAGGCCGCCGAGGAACGACAGCCAGGCGAGGCCGCGCTGCTGGTAGGGGCGCAGCTCCCCGCCGAATCCAGCGGGGGTGACCATCGGGGCGAGCCGCCGGTCCGCTTGCCCGGACAGCAGGTCGCCGAGCCAGCCGTCGGCCTCCACCGCGGTCAGCGGGAAGTCGCCCGCAGCGTCGCCTGCGCCGTTCAACAGCACGTCGGCCGCGGTCATCGTGCCGGTCCGTCCGCGCTCGAGGAACTTGAGCGCGGCCTTCAGGTGCGCGTCGTCAAGCTCTACCCACTGGCCCCTGATGCGGACGAGCGGGACCTTCAGCGCGGCCAATTCGTCGAGCTCCGCCGCGGACAGCACCTGGTCGCCGACCGCGAGGTCATAGCGGAACTCGACCAGGTCCTGCAGGCCGAACGCGGACCGGCGGGCCGACGCCGACCCAGGGGACGCGGACTTGGCGGTCAGCTTCAGGCCGAGGCGAGCCCGGCGCGCCCAGTCCGGCAGCAGCACGCCGAACCCGGCGCCGGCCAGCAGCGGTCCCGTCTCCCGCAGGAACCGCAGCGCACCCGGGGTGTCGAGGGTGACCGCCTCCGGCGCCGCCTCCCGCAGCGCCCCGTCAAGCGAGGGGAACAGCCGGGCCGCCGAGCCGAGCCCGGCGAGCAGTTCCTCATCGGGGTAGCCGCCCGCGGCCAGCCAGCCGCCGCCGGCCCCCGCCCACACATCGGGAGCCTGGAGCATCAGGCTCGGGTCTTCGGCCGACTGCAGCGCGAACTCGACCCGCCAGTCGTCCGGGGGGGTATGGGGGGGCGGGGAGCCCCCCCATACCGGGGGGGTCCCCGGGGGGGTCGTCCCCCCGGGGACCCCCCCGGGGGAAACAGATGGCTCCACGAGACGGAAGCAGGTGCGTACCGGGCCCACGGGGAGCTGGGCGCTCGCCAGCCACTGCGCCAGAGCACCGACCAGGTACGCCGCCTCGGCCTCGTCTTCCTGTGTGTCCACCTGGACGCGTGCATCGGGGCTGGTGAGAGCCGCCACGGTCCGTTCGGGCAAATCAATGCGGGAGGGCGGACGGCCCCGGCGCGCGGGCAGAAGCGGTGCTTGCAGCCGAGCGCGCGCCGCACGGTCGGCGAAAGCCTCGAGCGCGTCCGCGAGCAGCGCCCCGGCGGCCGGTGCGGCCGGTCCGGCGGCCGGTGCGGCCGGTCCGGCTGCGGTCGGCGAGTCGATCACGGCGCGGCACAGCGGGGGCATCGCTGCGGCGAGCTCGCGGGCTCGCTGGGCGTCGGCGGCGGCGAGCACGGGGCGCCAGCGGGCGGCGTAGCCGCCGTCCTCCGCGACCAGCGCGGGCAGCACCCGTCCCCGCGCCGCCAGGTCGGCGGCGAATCGCGCGGCGACGGCGAAGTAGGCAAGCGTCGCGCCGGGCACCAGGTCCGGGTACGACTCGCCCCTCCGGTCCAGGGCGCCGAGCACCTCCACGGCCGCCTCAGGCTCGAAGACGAGCGCGGGCATCCGCCAGGCCGCAAGGGCCTGCCTGCCACGGGGCGGCTCCCTGCCGCTCTCAGGTGCGGCTAGGGGCTCGTCGCCGACAGTGGGCAGCAACAGCGTCAGATCGCCGTCGACGGCCTTTCTCGCCAGGTCAGGCAGCGGCTCTGGTAGTCCGGCGAGCGCGTCGGCCAGTTCCGGCGCGGATGCGGCGAAGGGATGCGGGCGCGGCCCTAGCGCCGGTCCGTCCTGGCCGACCGGCAGCGGTCGAGACGCTACGGGCGCTCCGGTCGGTTTGGGCAGCGTCGTGTATTCGGCCCACAGCCGCATCGCGCCGCGCGCCCAGATCCCGTGCATCACGAGCATGCTGTCGCCGTCCCGCCCCGAGGGCTAACCCCGCTTCGCGCCCTCAGCACTGCGACCCTCGGGCGTCGCGCCGTCGGCGCTCGCGTCCACGTCGCCTTGGCCCGGGCCCCGCTCGTCCGTGCCCAGGTCGTCCGGGTCTTCCGGCGGAGGCAGCTTGCGGAACTGCTTGTTCATCGAACGCAGCAGGAAGACCAGCACGATGCCGATGCCGGCCACGACGAGGAAGCCCAGCAGCCCAGGCTCCACGTCATTCAGCGTGGAGTTGTTGGTGCTGGCCGCCAGCACTCCGGCAAGCAAGGTCACAGGCTAACACTCTCCAGGACACCCGCGAAAAGGTCATCTTCCGGTAGCTCGGTATCGACGAGCGACCTAGCTAGATGATAGTCCTCGGTTGGCCACGCGGTGCGTTGTACCTCGAGCGGGCAGGCGAACCATGAGCTGTTCGGGTCGATCTGCGTGGCGTGCGCCAGCAGCGCCTGATCCCGGACCTCGAAGTAGTCGGCCACCGGGACCCGCGTGGTTATCTCAAGCTGCCTGATGCCGAGCTCGGCGCGCTTGCGGGCGCGCTCCTGCCACTCTTCGAAGATCTTGGTGTACGGCGAGTCCAAGCCGCGGCGCAGTAGCTCCTCGTGCAGCGCAACGTACTTCTCCTGGTGGAACGAGACGAAGTAGTACATCTTGAGCGGCTGCCAGGGCTCACCGCTTCCTGGGTACTTGTCGGGGTCCGCCGCCGCCTCGAACGCCTCCACCGCGACCTCATGGGTCTTGATGTGGTCCGGGTGCGGGTACCCGCCGTTCTCGTCGTAGGTGAGGATCACGTGCGGCCGGAACTCGCGAACCGCCTGGACCAGCGGGGCCGCCGCCTCGGCCAGCGGGGTCGCCGCGAAGCAGCCCTCGGGCAGCGGCGGCTTCGGGTCGCCCTCGGGCAGGCCGGAGTCGACGAAGCCAAGGAACCGCTGGTCCACGCCAAGGATCTCGCGAGCCCTGGCCATCTCCTCGCGCCTGATGCGGGCCATGTCCGCCTTGACCTCGGGGCGATCCATCGCCGGATTCAGGATGTCGCCGCGCTCGCCGCCGGTCATCGTGCAGACGAGAACTTCGGTCCCGTCGCGCACGTACCTGGCCATCGTCGCGGCACCCTTGCTCGATTCGTCGTCCGGATGCGCGTGCACGGCCATCAGCCGGAGCTTTCCCTGGTCAATGGGGGGCTCAGACCCTTCGGATGGCAACGTGATCTCCCTCCGTTTACTGTCGTTTCCCCCTACGAAACATCCGCCCGGTTTAGCGGCATTCCCGACGGGAAAGGCTGGCCCGGAGGCGTCCTGGAGCGCCACGTCGCAAGCTAGGGTCAGTTGAACTAGTTCGCAACAGTGGCCGACCCTTGTTAGCCTCAGAAGATTACCCCCGGAGACCGGCTGGCTCCTCGGCGGAGGGTGGGCAACGCCTTGCGCCCCGGATGACCGGCTCAAGCGGACAAACGCGGACAGAACAAGTCCCGCGCAGTACTGAGGAGTTGCCCGTGACCGAGACGCGCGAAGACAGCGTCACCTGGCTGACCCAGGAGGCGTACGACCGGCTTAAGGCCGAGTTCGACTACCTCTCAGGACAGGGACGCATCGATATTGCTAAGAAGATCGAGGCGGCCCGCGAAGAGGGGGACCTGCGCGAGAACGGCGGTTACCACGCGGCCAAGGAAGAGCAGGGCAAACAGGAGGGGCGCATCCTCCAGCTTCAGCACATCCTGGAGAACGCCCGGGTAGGCGAACCGCCGCGCACTGACGGGGTGGTTGGTCCTGGCATGACGGTGACCGTGCGGTTCATCCGCGACGACGAAGAGGTCACGTTCCTGCTCGCTTCCCGCGAGGAGAGCGGCTCCCCCATCGACGTGTACTCGCCGAAGTCCCCGCTCGGGGCGGCGATCACCGGCAAGAAGGTGGGCGAGCAGGCGACCTACACGCTGCCGAATGGCCGGTCAACCACGGTCGAGATTCTGGATGCCGTGCCCTACGCCGGAGCCTGACACGACTTCGACCGCCTGCACCCGGCAGTTCTGATACTCGCGCGGGCGCAGGCGGTCGTCTTGTTTCGCTAGGCAACCAGGTCCGGCTCTGGCGCTGCGGTCTCCTGGCCCTGCTCACGGCCTCGCAGCGGCACTTCCTTGATGAACAGCGCGAGCACGAACACGACCACCGCGGCCGGGACCACCCAGACGAACACGCCTTGCACCGCGTGCGCGATCGCGCCGAGCACCGTGGGCTTTATCGAGGCCGGCAGGGTGTTGACAGTAGCGGGGTCAAGCGATCCGCCGGTCACGTGGAAGCCGGTTGCGGCAGCAGCCGAACCTATCGCGGCGTTCAGCCGACTCGCGAAGAGCGCGCCGAGCGCGGCCACGCCGAGCGACCCGCCGATCTGCTGGAAGAACATGCGCGCGCTGCTGGCGACGCCCATGTCCTTGAGCTCCACGCTGTTCTGCGCGATCAGCGAAACCATCTGCATGAGGAAGCCCATGCCGAGACCCAGGACAATGTAGTCGAGGCTGAGCTCCAGTCGGCTTGTGTTCACGCCCAGCCTGCTGAGCATGACAAAGCCGATCGTCATGATGGCCCCGCCGATGATCGGGAACATCTTGTACCGGCCGGTCCTGGTCACCGCCTGCCCGGCCACGATCGAGGTGAGGGCCGAGCCGACCATCAGCGGCGTGAACAGCAGGCCGCTGATCGTCGGCGAGGCGCCCTGGACCGTCTGCTGGAACAGCGGGAGGAACGTCAACGCGCCGAACAGCGATAGGCCGACGAAGAACGTCAGCACCATCGTGAGCGAGAAGTTCCTGTTCTTGAACACGTGCAGCGGCAGCATCGGCTCCTCGGCGCGGCGTTCGACCGCGATGAACCCGACCACGGCGGCCACCGCGAGCACGGCCAGTCCGAGGACCTGCGGCGAGGCCCAGCGGTATTCGGTGCCGCCCCAGGTGGCCAGCAGGATGACCGCGGTCGCCCCGACACCGAGCAGGATGCCGCCCAGGTAGTCGATGCGGTGTTCCACGCGGCGGCGCGGCAGGTGCATCGTGCTGATCAGGTAGAACAGGGCGGCGCCGCCGAGCGGCAGGTTGATGTAGAAGATCCAGCGCCAGCCGAACGAGTCCGTGATCCAGCCGCCGACCAGCGGGCCGCCGACCGTGGCGAGCATCATCACGACCATGAAGTAGCTCATGTACCGGCCGCGCTCGCGGGGCGGCACGATGTCACCGATCGTCGCCATCGCGCCGACCATCAGGCCGCCCGCGCCCAGACCCTGGATCGCGCGGAACGTGATCAGCTCCACCATAGAGGTGGACAGGCCGGACAGCGCCGAGCCCGCGAGGAAGATGACGATCGCGGAGAGGAAGAACTTCTTCCGCCCGTACATGTCGCCGAGCTTGCCGTAGAACGGCGTGGTAATTGTGGACGCGAGCGTGTAGGCGGTGACCACCCACGACAAGTGCGAGACGCCGCCGAGGCTGCCGACGATCCGTGGCAGCGCCGTGCCGACAATGAGCTGGTCGAGCATCGCCAGCATCATCGCCATCAGCAGGCCGGGCAAAATGATCATGATCTGGCGCTGGCTGAGGTAGCTAGAGGCTCCCGCCGCCGCGGCGGCCCCGTTGCCGGACGCGGTACCGTTCGCGGACGCGGTACCGTTCGCGGACGCGGTACCGTTCGCGGACGCGGACCCGTTAGCTGAACCGGTGGCGTTCAGTGAACCGTTCCCATTCGCCGAACCGCGGCCTGGGCGGCGAGGAATTAGCCGCCAGCCTGGCGCGCTTTTGCCCGTCGCGTCGGAAACGCTCGCGCCATCCGATGCCTCATCCACGCTTTGCTCCTCAAGCCACCCGTCTACCGTCCGGCCCCGGTTCCGAGACTTACCTGCCGCCCGGCTAGTTTCGTCTCCGAAAGGACGCTATAGTCCCGACTTACCGGTCGTCAAGCAAATTCCGCGCCACACGGGTCGACCGGTCAGGTGACTGTCATTATGCGGAGGCTCGACACGAAGATGGACGCCGCACCACCGGACGAGGCTCCAGCGGATAGCCGCGCGGCCGCCACCGCTCTCGCGCATGAGGAGCACGCGCATGGCGGGCGGCGGGGCGACACGCGCGCCCGGATCCAGCAGGTCGCGCTGGAGTTGTTCGCAGAACAGGGCTATGAGCGAACGTCACTGCGCGAAATCGCCGAGCGCCTCGGGGTCACCAAAGCGGCCCTTTATTATCACTTCAAGTCGAAAGAAGACATCGTTCGGAGTTTTACCGAGGACCATTTCGGCCGACTTGACGCGCTTATCGCCTGGGGACGGGACCAGCCGCGTACCGCGAGTACCGGTCACGAGATCCTCGACCGCTACATAACGATCTTGCTCGACGGCAGCGAGGTCTTCCTTTTCCTGGAGCGGAACCAGGCGTCGCTGGGCAATTCGGACGGCGGCAAGCACCGCTTCGAGCAATTCAGGCCCAGGCTAACCGCCCTGGTGCAGATCATCACCGGCCCGGGAGCGTCGTCCCGCTCGCGGATCCGCGCGGCGGCCGCCATCTTCGCGGCCAGCGCGTCCTGCATGTTCGTCATGCACGAAACGCTGAAACCCGGTACCGCGGCCGAACGAGATCCGGACTCTTACCGGCGGCCAGACCGTGACGAGCTTCGGAAGATCGTCTTGGAACTGACCGACGACCTGACCCGCTTAGCTGAACGTCATGGCGTAGCCCGCCGCCAGCAGCTTGGCTTTCACGTCCTCGCAGTGCTCGGGGCCCCGGGTCTCGATCTGCAGCACGACCTCGACCTCGTCTACCCGCAGGGTCGGCACCAGCCGCTCGTGGCTGACCTCGAGCACGTTGGCCCCCAGCTCCGCGATGTCCCCGAGCAGCCCGGCCAGCGAGCCAGGATGGTCGGGCAGGCGACAGCGCAGGCCAAGGAACCGGCCCGCGGCGGCCAGACCGTGCCGCAGCAGCTTGGAAAGCAGCAGCGGGTCGATGTTCCCGCCGGAGAGCACCGCGACGACCGGCGGCTCGAACTCGCCTGGGTACGAGAGCAGCGCGGCGACCGCCGCGGCCCCCGCCGGCTCGACCACCTGCTTGGCGCGCTCGAGGCAGAGCAGCAGCCCGCGGGACAGCGCCGCCTCGGACACCGTGACGAACCCGTCCGCCATCACGGACAGGATGCCGATGGCGATGTCACCGGGCCTGCTGATCGCGATCCCGTCTGCCATCGTGGGCTGCGCCCGCACCGATACCGGATGCCCGGCCTCGAGAGACGGCACGCATGGTGCCACCGCCTCGGCCTGCACGCCCACGATCTTCACCTGCGGGTCCAGGCTCTTCACCGCCACCGCGATCCCGGCCGCGAGGCCGCCGCCACCGACCGGGACCAGGATCGTCCTGACCTGCGGGCACTGCTCGATGATTTCGAAGCCGAGGGTGCCTTGCCCCGCCACGATGTCGGGATGGTCAAACGGGTGGATGAACACGCTGCCGGTCCTGGCCGCGAACCGCAACGCCTCCTCGAGCGCGTCCTCCACCGACGAGCCGTACAGGATCACGTCCGCTCCGTACGCGCGGGTGGCCTCGACCTTCGGCAACGGTGCGCGCTCCGGCATCACGACCGTCGCGTGCGTGCCAAGCAGGCCGGCCGCGAACGCGACGCCTTGCGCATGATTTCCGGCGCTCGCCGCCACCACGCCGCGGGCCCGCTCCTCGCCGGTCATCCGGGCGATCCGCACGTACGCGCCGCGCACCTTGAATGACCCGGTGCGCTGCAGGTTCTCGCATTTGAGGTAGACCGGACCGTCGGCCTGCTCGGACAGCACGCGGGAGTGCTGCAGCGGAGTCGGTGAGATCACATCGCGCAGCATCTCGCGGGCGGCGACCACATCGTCGGCCTGCACCAGCGAGGGAATAATTGCCATGCACAGACCTTAGTGCACCGCCGGAATGAGCTTTGACCTGCGGAAGATGCGAAGACGCCGGTAGCCGACATAGTGTCGAACCTGTGCACCAGAATAGCCAGCAGCCCAGTGCAAGCGCTCGGCACAACAGGGCACCTGAAGCGTCCACGCTCGGTGAACTGCGCGCCAGCGGCCATGTCTACCGAAGCGTCAAGCAGGAAATACGAGAGAATCTGCTCGCCAGAATGCGGGCTGGACAGGACCGCTTCCCCGGCATCGTCGGGTTCGACGAGACGGTCCTGCCGCACGTCGAGCGAGCGCTCGTCGCCGGACACGACATCATCATGCTGGGCGAGCGGGGCCAGGGTAAGACGCGGCTGATCCGCACCATGGCCGGCCTGTTCGACGAGTGGTCGCCGACGGTCGCCGGATGCGAGATCAACGACCACCCGTACCTGCCGGTATGCACTCGCTGCCAGCGCCTGGCGGCCGAACTCGGTGAGGACCTGCCGGTCACCTGGCGCCGCGCCACGGATCGCTACGGAGAAAAACTCGCGACGCCCGACACCAGCGTCGGCGACCTGATCGGCGACATCGACCCGGTAAGGGTGGCCGAAGGCAGGACGCTCGGCGACCCGGAGACCATCCACTTCGGCCTCGTGCCCCGCACCAACCGCGGCATCTTCTGCCTCAACGAACTCCCCGACCTCGCCGAGCGCATCCAAGTCGCGTTGCTCAACGTCCTCGAGGAACGGGACATCGGGGTTCGCGGGTACTCGCTGCGGCTTCCGCTCGACATCGTGCTGGTGGCCAGCGCGAACCCGGAGGACTACACGAACAGGGGCCGGATCATTACGCCCCTCAAGGACCGGTTCGGCGCGGAGATCCGGACACACTACCCGCTCTCGCTCGAGGATGAGCTCGCGCTGATCACGCAGGAAGCCACGGTGGCGTGGAACGGCAAGGACAGCGGCGCCGAACTGCCTGACCACCTGATCGAGGTCATCGCCCGGTTCACCCGCCTGGTCAGGGAGTCGCCCGCGGCCGATGCGCGTTCCGGCGTCTCCGCCCGGTTCGCGATCGCCGCCGCCGAGAGCACGGCGGCCGCCGCGGTGCGTCGCACCGCGCTGGTTACCGAGGCCCGGGACGAAGTGCCTGTCGCCCGGGTGTGCGACCTGCCCCCGATCGTCCACACGCTGCGCGGCAAGATCGAGTTCGAGGTCAGCGAAGAAGGCCGCGAGGAAGAGATCCTCGGCCACTTGCTGCGGCGCGCGGTCGCCGACACGTTCCGCGCCCGGCTTGGCGGCGCGGACCTGTCCGGGCTGCTCGCCAAGTTCGAAGAGGGCGGCACGATCGAGTCGGGCGAACTGGTCTCGGCGACCGAACTGCTCCGCCGGACCGGCGAGGTACCAGGGCTGGCGAAGGTCATGGCGCGGTTGGGCATGGAGGGCCGGGAGTCCTTCGGCGAGGCGGCCGCGGCCATCGAGTTCGCGCTGGAAGGCCTGTACTTGATGCGCCGCCTCTCCAAGGACACAGCTGATGGAACGTCTACATATCGGATATAAACCACTTTTTATCCGGAACGACAGGTGGCGACTCCCTTGCGCCGACCGACTCCGCCACTTTCGGGGACCGAGCGGGTGCAGGCGGGACCCGCGCCAATGCGCGGACGAGTGCTAGCTGTGACGGCTGGGTACTACAGGAGTAGCGATGGCTAACTACAGGTACGGCGAATACGACGGCGGGGCGGATCCGCTCGCGCCGCCGTATGACGTGCGTGGCGCGCTCGACGACATGGGCGAGGAGATTCTCGGCGGCGGTACCCCCGCGGAGGCGCTGCGCGACCTGCTCAGGCGCGGCTGGCAGGACCGTCGCGGCCTGGACGACCTGCTGCGACGGGTTCGCGAGCGATCGCGCGAGCTGCGCGGCCGTGGGCGGCTCGACGGCATGCTCGAGCAGGCCCGCGCGCTCCTCGACACCGCGATCGGCCAGGAGCGGGCCGAGCTTTTCCCCGACCCGAGCGACGACGCCAGGCTCCGTGAGGCCGACCTGGACTCGCTTCCGTCCGATACATCGCAGGCGATCAGGCAGCTCGCGGACTACGACTGGCGCTCGCCGGCCGCCCGTGAGACATTCGAGCGGCTGCGCGACCTGCTCCGGCGCGAGGTTCTCGACAGCCAGTTCCGCGGCATGAAGCAGGCGCTGACCGACCCGGACCCGGCGGCCATGCAGCGCGTCAAGGACATGCTCGCGAGCCTGCGCGGGATGCTGGACGCCGACGGCCGAGGCGAGCACACGCAGGAGGATTTCGAGCGGTTCATGGGGGAGTTCGGCGATATGTTCCCCGACAACCCGAGGAACCTGGAGGAACTCGTCGACTCGCTGGTGCGCAGGATGCTCGCCGCCGAGCGGCTGCTCGAGTCGCTGTCTGACGAACAGCGCGAGGAACTCGCGGACCTGATGGCGCAGGCGCTTGAAGACGCCGGCCTCGCCGCCGAGATGGCCGCGCTAGGTGACGCGCTCCGCATGCGCAGGCCGGAGCTCGGCAGGCCGCAGCCCGGCGTGCGGATGTCCGGCGAGAACCCGCTCGGGCTCGGGGACGCCACCAGCGCGGTGGCCGACCTGGCTGATCTCGCCGACCTCGAGAACGCCCTCACCCAGGACTACGCGGGCGCCAGCCTCGACGACGTCGATGAGGATGCGGTGCGCCGCGCGTTCGGCAGGCAGGCGGTAGACGACCTGGAGGGGCTGCGCCGGATCGAGCGCGAGCTCCAGCGGCAGGGGTATCTGACGAACAACGGCGGCAACCTGGAACTTACGCCCAAGGCGGTGCGCCGGCTCGGCGACACCGCACTGCGCCGGGTGTTCGCGGGCCTGGAAAACGGTCACCGCACTGGGGACCACGACCGGCAAGACGCGGGCCAGGCCGGGGACATGACAGGCGCCACCAGGGAGTGGGAGTTCGGCGACGAACAGCCGATCGATGTTCCCGGCACGGTGCGCAGCGCGTTGCTGCGCAGTATTAGTGCGGGGGGCCTGCCCCCCGCACCCCCCCCGACTACCTTCGGGGGGACGACCCCCCCGGTGACCCCCCCGTCTGGGGGGACTACCCGCCCCACCAGTCCGCGCCGGGTCAAGCTGTCCGCCCAGGACTTCCGGGTGGCGGAGACCGAGCGGCGCAGCGCGGCGGCGGTGTGCCTGCTCGTGGACCTGTCCTACTCGATGGCACTGCGCGGGACCTGGGCGGCGGCCAAGCAGACCGCGCTCGCGCTGCACGCGCTGCTGCGCAGCAAGTACCCGCAGGACGCCATCCAGGTGGTCGGGTTCTCCAACTACGCGAGGGAGCTGCGTGAGACCGAGCTCGCCGGCCTCGGCTGGGACATGGTACAGGGCACCAACCTGCATCACGCGCTTATGCTGGCCGGACGGCACCTCGACCGGCACCCCGAGCACGAGCCCGTGGTCCTGATCGTTACCGATGGGGAGCCGACCGCTCACCTGCAGCGGGACGGCAGGCCGTGGTTCGACTGGCCGCCGGCGCCCGAGACAGTGGAGCTAACACTCGCGGAAGTGGATAAGATGACCCGGCGGCATGCCGCGTTGAACATCTTCATGCTGGCCGACGACGACCGGCTGAGTGCCTTCGTGGACAATGTTGCAAGGCGGAACGGCGGTCGTGTCCTCCGGGCAGCACCGGAACATCTTGGTGAATATGTAGTAAGTGACTTCCTTCGGACACGCG